>NZ_BAABCV010000001.1:0-528286 GCF_039539265.1 Mucilaginibacter panaciglaebae | reverse complement strand
TGGCGCAGGAGCAGCGGCGACAGCGACGGCAGGGACCTACACCGGCAGCATCACCCCAAGCGCAGCCACGGGCGGAACGTTTAATGCCAGTAATTATACGATTAGCTACGCAACCGGAGACCTGATCGTAGACAAGGCAGCCATCACCATTACAGCTAATACTGTTCATAAAACCTACGGACAAACGCTGACAACAACCACCGGTTCGACAGCCTACACCATCACCAGCGGATCACTAAAGAATGCGGAAACCATAGGCAGCATCACCATTGCTTATGGCGCAGGAGCAGCGGCCACAGCAACGGCAGGGACCTACACCGGCAGCATCACCCCAAGTGCGGCCACCGGCGGAACCTTTAATGCGAGCAACTATACCATTAGCTACGCAACCGGAGACCTGATCGTAGACAAGGCAGCAATTACCATTACAGCTAATACTGTCCATAAAACCTACGGACAAACGCTGACAACAACCACCGGTTCGACAGCCTACACCATTACCAGCGGCTCCTTACAAAACGCGGAGACCATAGGCAGCATCACGATCGCATATGGCGCAGGATCAGCGGCCACAGCAACAGCAGGGACCTACACCGGCAGCATCACGCCAAGCGCGGCCACGGGCGGAACGTTTAATGCCAGTAATTATACCATTAGCTATGCAACCGGAGACCTGATCATAGACAAGGCAGCCATCACTATTACAGCTAATACTGTTCATAAAACCTACGGACAAACACTGACAACAACAGCCGGTTCGACAGCTTACACCATCACCTCAGGTACTTTACAAAACGCGGAAACCATAGGCAGCATCACGATCGCATATGGCGCAGGATCAGCGGCGACAGCAACAGTGGGTAATTATCCAAATACGATCACCCCAAGCGCGGCCACGGGCGGTACGTTTACTGCGAGCAACTATACCATTAGCTACGCAACCGGAGACCTGATCGTAGACAAAGCAGCCATCACCATTACGGCTAATACTGTTCATAAAACTTATGGACAAACGCTGACAACAACAACCGGTTCGACAGCTTATGCCATCACCAGCGGTACCTTGCAAAACGCAGAGACCATAGGCAGCATCACGATCGCATATGGCGCAGGATCAGCGGCCACAGCAACAGTGGGTAATTATCCAAATACGATCACCCCAAGTGCAGCGACCGGCGGAACATTTAATACCAGCAACTATACCATTAGCTACGCAACCGGAGACCTGATCATAGACAAAGCAGCCATTACCATTACAGCCAATACTGTTCATAAAACCTACGGACAAACGCTGACAACAACCACCGGTTCAACAGCCTATACGATCACCTCAGGTACTTTACAAAACTCGGAAACCATAGGCAGTGTAACGATCGCATATGGCGCAGGAGCGGCGGCCACAGCGACGGCAGGGACCTACACCGGCAGCATCACGCCAAGCGCGGCCACAGGCGGAACGTTTAATGCAAGTAATTATACGATTAGCTATGCAACCGGTGACCTGATCATAGACAAAGCAGCCATCACCATTACGGCCAATACTGTTCATAAAACCTACGGACAAACGCTGACAACAACCACCGGTTCAACAGCCTATACGATCACATCCGGCTCCTTACAAAACTCGGAAACCATAGGCAGCATCACGATCGCATATGGCGTAGGAGCAGCTGCCACAGCGACAGCAGGGACCTACACCGGCAGCATCACGCCAAGCGCTGCCACGGGCGGTACGTTTAATGCCAGTAACTATACCATTAGCTACGCAACCGGAGACCTGATCATAGACAAAGCAGCCATTACCATTACGGCCAATACTGTCCATAAAACTTATGGACAGGCACTGACAACAACCACCGGTTCGACAGCCTACACCATTACATCCGGCTCTTTACAAAACTCGGAAACCATAGGCAGCATCACCATTGCATATGGCGCAGGAGCAGCGGCGACAGCAACAGCAGGGACCTACACCGGCAGCATCACCCCAAGTGCAGCCACGGGCGGAACGTTTAATGCCAGTAATTATACCATTAGCTACGCAACCGGAGACCTGATCGTAGACAAGGCAGCCATCACCATTACAGCTAATACTGTTCATAAAACCTACGGACAAACGCTGACAACAACCACCGGTTCGACAGCTTACACCATCACCAGCGGATCACTAAAGAATGCAGAGACCATAGGCAGCATCACCATTGCTTATGGCGCAGGAGCAGCTGCCACAGCAACAGCAGGGACCTACACCGGCAGCATCACGCCAAGCGCGGCCACGGGCGGAACGTTTAATGCCAGTAACTATACCATTAGCTACGCAACCGGAGACCTGATCGTAGATAAAGCAGCAATCACCATTACAGCCAATACTGTCCATAAAACCTACGGACAAACGCTGACAACAACCACCGGTTCGACAGCCTACACCATCACCTCAGGTACTTTACAAAACGCGGAAACCATAGGCAGTGTAACCATCGCATATGGCGCAGGAGCAGCGGCGACAGCGACGGCAGGGACCTACACCGGCAGCATCACCCCAAGTGCAGCCACGGGCGGAACATTTAATGCGAGCAACTATACCATTAGCTATGCAACCGGAGACCTGATCATAGACAAAGCAGCCATCACCATTACAGCTAATACTGTCCATAAAACTTACGGCCAGGCGTTAAGTGGCTCAGCCGGTTCAACAGCCTATACCATCACCTCAGGTACTTTACAAAACGCGGAAACCATAGGCAGTGTAACGATTATTTATGGCGCAGGAGCAGCGGCGACAGCAACAGCAGGGACCTACACCGGCAGCATCACGCCAAGCGCGGCCGCGGGCGGAACGTTTAATGCAAGTAATTATACCATTAGCTATGCAACCGGAGACCTGATCGTAGACAAGGCAGCCATCACCATTATGGCGAATACTGTTCATAAAACTTACGGACAAACGCTGACAACAACCACCGGTTCAACAGCCTACACCATCACCTCAGGTACCTTGCAAAACGCGGAGACCATAGGCAGCATCACCATCGCATATGGCGCAGGAGCAGCGGCGACAGCAACAGCAGGGACCTACACCGGCAGCATCACGCCAAGCGCGGCCACGGGTGGAACGTTTAATGCGAGTAATTATACGATTAGCTACGCAACCGGTGACCTGATCATAGACAAAGCAGCCATCACTATTACGGCCAATACTGTCCATAAAACTTACGGACAAACACTGACAACAACAGCCGGTTCGACAGCGTACACGATCACCAGCGGCTCCTTACAAAACTCGGAAACCATAGGCAGTGTAACGATTACTTATGGCGCAGGAGCAGCGGCGACAGCAACAGCAGGGACCTACACCGGCAGCATCACGCCAAGCGCGGCCACGGGTGGAACGTTTAATGCGAGTAATTATACGATTAGCTACGCAACCGGTGACCTGATCATAGACAAAGCAGCCATCACTATTACGGCCAATACTGTCCATAAAACTTACGGACAAACACTGACAACAACAGCCGGTTCGACAGCGTACACGATCACCAGCGGCTCCTTACAAAACTCGGAAACCATAGGCAGCATCACGATTACTTATGGCACAGGAGCAGCGGCGACAGCAACAGCAGGGACCTACACCGGCAGCATCACCCCAAGCGCGGCCACGGGCGGAACATTTAATGCGAGCAACTATACCATTAGCTACGCAACCGGAGACTTGATCGTAGATAAAGCAGCCATTACCATTACGGCGAATACTGTCCATAAAACTTATGGCCAGGCACTGACAACAACCACCGGTTCAACAGCCTACACCATCACATCCGGATCACTAAAGAATGCAGAGACCATAGGCAGCATCACGATCGCTTATGGCGCAGGAGCAGCGGCGACAGCAACAGCAGGGACCTACACCGGCAGCATCACGCCAAGCGCGGCCACGGGCGGAACATTTAATGCGAGTAACTATACCATTAGCTACGCAACCGGAGACCTGATCGTAGATAAAGCAGCCATTACCATTACGGCGAATACTGTCCATAAAACTTATGGCCAGGCACTGACAACAACCACCGGTTCAACAGCCTACACCATCACATCCGGCTCACTAAAGAATGCAGAGACCATAGGCAGTGTAACGATCGCATATGGTGCAGGAGCAGCTGCCACAGCAACAGCAGGGACCTACACCGGCAGCATCACGCCAAGCGCGGCCACGGGCGGAACGTTTAATGCCAGTAATTATACCATTAGCTATGCAACCGGAGACCTGATCATAGACAAAGCAGCAATCACCATTACGGCCAATACTGTTCATAAAACTTATGGCCAGGCACTGACAACAACCACCGGTTCGACAGCCTACACCATCACATCCGGCTCTTTACAAAACGCGGAAACCATAGGCAGCATCACGATTGCTTATGGCGCAGGATCAGCTGCCACAGCAACAGCAGGGACCTACACCGGCAGCATCACGCCAAGCGCGGCCACGGGCGGAACATTTAATGCGAGCAACTATACCATCACTTACGCAACCGGAGACCTGATCATAGACAAGGCAGCAATCACCATTACGGCCAATACTGTTCATAAAACCTACGGACAAACACTGACAACAACCACCGGTTCAACAGCCTATACCATCACCTCAGGTACTTTACAAAACTCGGAAACGATAGGCAGCATCACGATTGCTTATGGCGCAGGAGCGGCGGCCACAGCGACAGCAGGGACCTACACCGGCAGCATCACGCCAAGCGCGGCCACCGGCGGAACGTTTAATGCAAGTAATTATACCATTAGCTATGCAACCGGAGACCTGATCGTAGACAAGGCAGCAATCACTATTACGGCCAATACTGTTCATAAAACTTATGGACAGGCACTGACAACAACCACCGGTTCGACAGCCTATACCATCACATCCGGCTCCTTACAAAACTCGGAAACCATAGGCAGTGTAACGATCGCATATGGCGCAGGAGCAGCGGCGACAGCAACAGCAGGGACCTACACCGGCAGCATCACGCCAAGCGCGGCCACGGGCGGAACGTTTAATGCGAATAATTATACGATTAGCTACGCAACCGGAGACCTGATCGTAGACAAGGCAGCCATTACCATTACGGCCAATACTGTTCATAAAACTTATGGCCAGGCACTGACAACAACCACCGGTTCGACAGCCTACACCATCACATCCGGCTCTTTACAAAACGCGGAAACCATAGGCAGCATCACCATTGCATATGGCGCAGGAGCAGCGGCCACAGCAACAGCAGGGACCTACACCGGCAGCATCACGCCAAGCGCGGCCACGGGCGGAACATTTAATGCGAGCAACTATACCATTAGCTATGCAACCGGAGACCTGATCGTAGACAAGGCAGCCATCACCATTACAGCCAATATTTTCCATAAAACTTATGGACAGGCGTTAAGTGGCTCAGCCGGTTCAACAGCTTACACCATCACCAGCGGATCACTAAAGAATTCAGAGACTATAGGCAGCATCACCATTGCATATGGCGCAGGAGCAGCGGCGACAGCAACAGCAGGGACCTACACCGGCAGCATCACCCCAAGTGCAGCCACGGGTGGTACGTTTAATGCGAGCAACTATACCATCACTTACGCAACCGGAGACCTGATCATAGACAAGGCAGCCATCACTATTACAGCTAATACTGTTCATAAAACCTACGGACAAACGCTGACAACAACCACCGGTTCGACAGCCTACACCATCACATCCGGCTCCTTGCAAAACGCAGAGACCATAGGCAGTGTAACCATCGCTTATGGTGCAGGAGCAGCGGCCACAGCGACGGCAGGGACCTACACTGGCAGCATCACACCAAGCGCAGCGACCGGCGGAACATTCAACGTCGCTAATTATAATATTGCCTATATTCCAGCTGACCTCACTGTTACTCCTGCCGCGATTACGGTTACTGCCGACGCAGCAACAAAAGTATATGGTAGTTTGGATCCGGCGTTAAATTTTCAGATTACATCAGGTACCTTACAACCTGGTGATACATTTAGTGGTAATTTAGGTCGGACACCTGGCGAAAATGTAGGTACATACGTAATTAACCTAAATACTCTGGCTCTCAGCACAAACTATATATTGACTTATGTTCAAAATAATCTGAATATAACACCTGCATCATTAGTAATTACTGCTGACAATGCTACTAAAGTTTACGGTGCTGCCTTGCCGCAGTTGACAGCAAATTATAGCGGTTTCGTTAATGGCGATTCTCCAGCTAGCTTATCTACTTCACCAAACCTGACTACAACCGCCACACAAGCCTCGCCGGTAAATAGTTACATAGTAACAGTTAACGGCGCTGCAGATCCTAATTATAATATATCTTATCATCAAGGTACCCTGACCGTAACGCCGGCAGTATTAAACGTTAGTGCAACCGGAATTAACAAGGTGTATGATGGTACTATCAATGCAACTGTAAGTTTAAGTGATAATCGCATCAGCGGAGATAATCTGACCATCGCTTATACTACCGCGTCTTTCAGCGATAAAAATGTGGGTGCCGGCAAATCTGTAAACGTTCGTGGAATAACAGTGAGTGGCCCGGCAATAGCCAATTATACTTTTAATTCTTCTACCATTACTACTGCTGATATCACCAAAGCCAACGTCACTGTAAACGCTCAGCCAGTTGCTAAAGTTTATGATAAGAAGGCCGTCTCCTCGGTAAATCCGACAGTTACCGGCTTGATGAGTGGCGATGTTATTGCGACAGCGCCGGTTCAATCTTATAGCAATGCTAACGCAGGTACAGGTAAAACAGTTATTCCTTCTGGTTTGGTGATTAACGATGGCAATGGTGGTAATAATTACAATATCACTTATACAAACAGTACAGATGGTACCATTACGCCAAAAAGCATAGCCGTAACCGCACAAGCAAACAACAAGGTTTATGACGGAACCAATAGATCGGCTACTGTGCCGGTAATGGACGCATTAATAAGTGGCGACGTGGTGGCTATATATCCTACGCAGGTTTATGCTAATATAAACGCAGGAACAAATAAAGTGCTGGTGCCATCTGGTGCAGTAATCAGGGATGACAATAATGGCAATAACTATGTTGTTAACTACATTAACAACAATAGTGGAGTAATTACGCCAGCTACATTGACTTATACAGCTAACGCGGTGACAAAAGTTTATGGCAGCGCAAATCCTGTATTTTCAGGCACTGTCACCGGATTTGTTGGTGTCGATACCGAAGCTTCGGCAACAACAGGGACGCCTATTTTCATAACTTCGGCTAATTTGGGTAGTTCCGTTGGAAATTATGCGATAAATGGTTCGGGGCTTGCTGCAAGTAATTACGTATTTGTTCAAGCTTCAACTAATAATTCGGCTTTAACTATTACCCCTGCGGATTTGACAATTAAAGCTGACGACCAAACCAAAGTATATGGCTCAACAAATCCTCCACTGACATTAAATTATGCAGGTTTAGTAAACGGTGATAGCCCGGCAATGCTAAATACACAGCCGGTAATCAGGACCAATGCTGATGCGAGCAGCCCTGTAAATATTTATCCTATAACGGTTAATGGAGCGTCGTCGGCTAACTATACTATAAACTACGTGCCGGGAACATTAACGATAACCCGGGCGGCATTATCGGTTTCTGTAGACAACGCCCAACGCAGCTATGGCAAAGCCGATCCGGCATTTACTGTAAATTATAATGGTTTTGTTAATGGCGACGATCAGCGTGTGTTAACGAGTCCGGTTCTGGTTGCCACTCCGGCCAAGATTGGTAGCTTGCCTGGCACTTATCCACTTGCTGTGAGCGGCGGCGCATGTGACAATTATACCATTAACTATACCAATGGCATACTTACAGTGATGCCTTTAACTAATGCTTCATTAGATAACTTATCTTTAAGTGCGGGCCTGCTTACACCGTCTTTCGATACCGATATTCAAAATTATACTATTGATGTACCTTACTCGACCAATCAAACAACGGTTACGCCTATTATGGGCGATCAAACGGCCAATATTGCAGTTAAGGGTATTCGGGTATCAAACGGAACCGCATCTCAAAGTATTCCATTAGCGGTTGGTACTAATGTTATTACTACAGTTGTTGTTGCGCAGGATGGTATCACCAAAAAAACTTATACTGTAACTATAAACCGGGCACCTCAACCTGTAATTACCGTGTTGGGCATTTTACCTTCGCAATCAACAATATACGGCAATGCATCGTCAATAGCCTCGTTCACTGTTTCGGGCCTACATATGGTTGAAGGGATCTTGATTACTGCGCCTAAGGGCTATGAGTTGAGTCTTGACAAAGATTCATTTAGTAAAACGCTTACTATTGGTGCCGGGGCTACTGTTGCACCTACTTTGGTCTATGAACGATTAGCAGCAACTGATGTAGTAGGTACTTATCAAGGCGATATCAAATTAAGTTCGGGTGAAGCAAACAATGTGACGATGTCTACCGGCGAAGGTACCGTAAGCCCCGCGCCGTTGCAAATCATAGCTGATAACAAAACCAAGGGAACAGGCCTTACTAACCCACCACTCACAGTTACCTACAAAGGCTTTGTTAATACTGACGGACCGGGCTCACTTGTTACGGCACCGACGCTTAACACGCCTGCAACTGTTACATCAGCCCCGGGGACTTACCCAATTGTAGTGGGTGCAGCTGCTTCGCCAAATTATCAGATAACTTATCAGGAAGGTACATTAACTGTTGCCAGCCTTGATTTCCCTAACTCATTTACTCCAAATAATGACGGCATAAATGACACCTGGGTAATTAAAAATATTGAGGATTATCACAATCTTACGGTCGAAATTTATAATCGCTATGGTGCGCGCGTCTTTTATTCTGTTAATTATCCATACCCATGGGATGGTAGAATGAATGGCAGCGACATACCGGCAGGTACGTATTATTATGTTATCCGCCTGGGCGGCGAAAATAGGCCATTATCCGGCTCGTTAACGGTTATCAGATAAGTAGGCAAACCAGCAGTGAACTGAACTGTTAAGTAAATATGCCTGCATCTAAAACTCCGATTTATACCGCTTTGGCTGCCAATATAGTTATTGCGGCTACTAAACTGATTGCCGCCGGCATCACTGGTAGTTCAGCAATGGCTTCAGAAGGCATTCATTCACTTGTCGACTCCAGCAATGAGGTATTGCTATTACTCGGTTTGCGTCACAGCCGGCGCCCGCCCGATACCAGGCGTCCTTTTGGTTATGGTAAAGAGCTTTACTTCTGGGCTTTTGTAGTGTCATTGTTGTTTTTTGCATTAGGTGGAGGTGTGTCTATTTATGAAGGCATTCACCATTTGCAAGAACCTGAACCGATGAAAGAGCCGGTGTGGAATTACATTGTGCTCGGTGTTGCATTTTTATTTGATGGTATTTCTTTTATCACAGCCCTGCGCGAATTTAACCGCCAGCGTGGTGGGACACCATTTTGGCTTGCTATCAGACGCAGCAAAGACCCATCTACTTTCGTAGTGTTGTTTGAAGACGCAGCAGATGTTATAGGTATAATTATAGCTTTTATTGGTATTTTTCTCAGTCGCCTGTTAAATAACCCCTACATTGACGGTATTGCCTCAATCCTCATCGGATTACTGTTAACCACCGTGGCTTTGTTGTTGGTACGGGAAAGCCGCAGTTTGTTGATGGGGGAGACCGTTGCACCGGAAGAATTAGCCGAAGTGAAGAAACTGCTATTAGCCGATAAATCTGTTCGCGAAGTATTCGACCAGCAATCCATGTATCTGGGCCCCGAGGAAGTGATCTTACTATTGCGTATTGGCTTTGAACCTGATCTGAGCAGCGAAAACGTAGCTATGCTTATAAAGCGATTACGTCAACGTGTTTGTCAGCATTATCCACATTATCGCCATTTATTTATTGAACCAGTTTAGCTTATGATTACAAACTGAACTCTTATCTGACCCTGATCCTCTTGCCTTCGCTGGTGATTGCCGTTCCCGTTAGCACCGATCCACTCTTGAATAAACGTTGCCTTCTTTCGCCTACCGATAAACGAAGATAATTAACCGTAAAATTAACTGAATAGTAAAACATTTATATTGTTAGTTGTTATTAATAAAGAATTCTATGAAAACAATTAATTCAAAACCCCAAAATCAATCGGGCAGCCGCTGACAGCCGACATTATGCAAGGAACGCTACGTGCAGGAGGAAGAACTATAAGATCTAATATAGAGGCCTAACAGATGCCGCGATCAACAAGTTCAGCCTTATTAATAAATTATTCAGACTTGCTTGCTTGCTATCTATTTCATAATAAATAAGAATATTACCAGTTATTTTCGTTTGATGAACCATGATGCTAAATTACCGCAAATAAAAGCCGACGATTCAAGCCCGTTGGAAGATAAGCAGGCTATGCTTGCGGCTATCATAGCATCTACGGATGATACCATAGTCAGCAAGACACTTGAGGGAATAATTACCAGCTGGAATCCAGCTGCCGAACGTATGTTTGGTTATACAGAGGCAGAAGCCGTTGGACAACATATTTCGCTTATTATACCGCACGATCGCCTTGACGAAGAAACCTTTATCATCAGGCAAGTAAAAAAGGGGGAAAAGGTAGATCATTTTAAAACAATAAGGCGCAAAAAAAACGGTGACCTGATACCGATATCGTTAACAGTTTCTCCGATAAGGAATAATAGTGGCAAGATTATCGGCGCTTCAAAAATCGCCCGCGATATAAGTGAGCAAGAAGAAGCCTATGAAAAGCAAGCTATGCTGGCCGCCATTGTAGCCACTTCTGACGATGCAATTGTCAGCAAAACTATTAAAGGAATTATTACAAGTTGGAATCCCGCCGCCGAGCGGCTTTTTGGATATTCAGAAAAAGAAGCAATCGGCAAACATATTTCCCTTATCATTCCGCCCGATCGGCTGGGCGAAGAGGATATGATCATTAGCAACATCACCAAAGGAAAAAAGATAGATCATTTTGAAACGATGAGGATGACCAAAGATGGCCGTCAGATACCAATTTCTCTAACTATTTCTCCTATTTTAAGCCCAACCGGCGAAATTATTGGAGCCTCAAAGGTTGCGCGGGATATTTCGGACAAGAAAGCAGCCTCTGAAAAACAAGCCGTGCTGGCAGCGATTGTGGGTACATCAGACGATACCATACTTAGTAAAACCTTAGACGGCATTATAACCAGTTGGAATAAAGCTGCAGAACGTATGTTTGGTTATACTGAAGAAGAGGCGATAGGGCAACATATCTCACTTATTATACCCCCCGACCGTTTGGAGGAAGAAACCTACATTATTAGCGAAGTGCGGAAAGGAAACAAGATTGACCATTTTCAAACCTTAAGGTTGGCAAAAGATGGCAAACTGATACCCATATCGTTGTCCGTATCGCCGGTACTGGATAACAGCGGTAAAATTGTAGGCGCGTCTAAAATAGCACGGGACATCTCTGCCGAGCAAGCAACACAGCACGAAATAACTAAGCTATATGAGCAGTTAAAAGAGCTAAATGCTAAAAAAGACGAATTTATTGGCTTGGCAAGTCATGAATTGAAAACGCCGTTGACCAGCATTAACGGTTATTTGCAGATAGTTGCTCAGCGAATGACTGATGAGAAGAACAAAATCTTTCTGCAAAAAGCGCAACAGCAGGTAGTTAAACTCAGCTCGTTAGTAAATGATCTGCTGGATGTATCAAAAATACAAGCCGGTAAATTAAGATTTGCTATACATCAATTCAATATACGTGATGTTGTAGAAGATGCTATCGAGCTCATTTCCCAGTCGAACAATAATTATGAGATCATCTTGAAGACGTCAGTTTCAAATTTGGTTATCATGGGCGACGCTCATCGTATTGAGCAAGTGATAATTAATTTACTAACTAACGCCATTCGATATTCACCAGGAAAAGACCGGATAGAAGTCTATTTAATTCAGGAAACCAATGAAATAAAGGTCGGAGTTAAGGATTTTGGTATAGGTATTTCACCTGAAAAGTTGGGCGATATCTTTTCGCGGTTCTACCGGGTTGATGACACTAACGCTAATGTTTCCGGATTGGGTATAGGGTTGTATTTATGTCATGAGATTATAACCCGTCATAAAGGGAGGGTATGGGCGGAAAGCGAACCTAAAAAAGGTAGTACCTTTTGGTTTGTATTGCCTTGCCTTGCTGATCTCTGAAGTATTGATCCTGTATGGAACCGGATGATTGCTCATATTAATATTCAGTCTGTTTAAATACTAAATTACCAACTTTGTCAACGTTGCGACCCCTGTTTCCACCATTTGGATGGTGTATCCCTGTAGTGACTTATTTCCTCAACTAATTGTTCTATTTGTTCAGTGTTTAACCGGTGCAAATTATTAGGCGTATAGGTAAAAATTTTGCCGGGCAACTCAAATGTTATATAGCCCAGATAACTTTCGTCGTCCTGCTTCTCTAAATGCTGCTTGCTATACTTCCCCCTTATATCAAATTTTCCGGATAAAGTTTCATCGTTTCGATATACGCTATAAGTATACGTAATTACGGGGTGCCCATTTACATGTGCCTCAGAGTCCGGAATTATCACCAGGCTTGTATAGCTGTCAATTGTAATGTAAAGTGGTTGCATGAAATAGTCCATTTCAGAAATGCAGCAATTTGTATGCCTCAGCACGCTTTGTTTTATTATTTTTTATCTTTCCGGTCAGCTCTTGATTTCTGAGCACCGCCTGGAATAAAAATTTACCAGCGTTCAGCGTCTTTTAACCTAAGGCTTTCTGGCAACTGCGGCATGATCTTCTGAATACAATCTGAAATGGAGTAATTTCGATAAGGAGATCAAAACTCCGTGCCAGATTATCTGCTTACATAACCAAAATATTTGGTGATAAATATTTTGGTTATTAAACTATTATGCAATAAATTTGTTGTAATCTAAACCATCTGCCTGTATTATAAGTTAAACGCTTTACTACGGAGAAATTCCCCCTTTAATTATTTGAACTTTTGGTCGTCATCCTAAATAGTTGATTGAATAAAATTTTTATAACCAAAATATTTCAGAGGCCTATATCTAAGAGAAACCAATTAGTAACCAGTTAAACGCAAAAACCTAAAAAGAGGTAAATAATCATCTATGAAAAAAAATAATATCGTTAAGGTACGGGGATTTCTATTGCCCAAATTTTTGGATAACCATAGCGCTCGCCCCTGGTATAAACCGCCTTGATGGTGGCGAAGGCTTCGTCTTCATCTCAAATCTATTCTGTACAGAATTACTATAAACACTTAACTAACTATTATGAAGAAATATGTAATTTATTCGATCTTATTTGCTTTGCTGTCGATACAAGCGATGGCACAAAGCAAAATAGCCGGTACGGTGACCGACGCGAAAGATAACTCACCAATGCCGGGCGTATCAGTAACAATCAAAGGTGCGCAAGGTGGTACTCAAACCGACGTAAATGGTAAATACAGTATCGATGTTTCTGACGGTAACTCAGTACTGGTTTTCTCGTTTATTGGCTATACCAGCCAGGAAATAAGTGCAGCCGGTAAAACAACAGTTGATGTAAAATTAGCCGGCGAAGCTAAAGCCATTAACGAAGTAGTTGTAATAGGTTACGGTACCGCCAGAAGGTCTGACCTTACCGGGGCCGTATCTACTGTAAGGGCTGAGCAATTGCTGGATAAACCGGCGCCAAATTTAAGCCAGGCGTTAGAAGGCAAGGTGGCTGGTGTCGATGTAAGCGTTAACAGTGCGGCTCCGGGTTCTCCTGCGAAGGTCCGCATCAGAGGTATCGGTTCTATTAATTCTAATGTCGACCCGGTTTATGTTGTCGACGGCGTAGTTGGTGTCGACCCTAACTCTATCAACCCAAATGATATCGCTTCCATTGAGGTATTGAAAGACGCGTCATCTACAGCTATTTATGGTGTACGTGGTGCCAACGGTATTATTATGGTAACTACCAAGCGCGGACGATCTGGCCCTGCTCAAATAAGCTATGAGTTTAATGGGAATGTTAGCGAATTGAACAGACATGTAAAAACGTTAGATGCCCAGCAATTTGTAGATGTTTATAACCAAGCATTTGCGAACGGACAAAAGTTTGCAACAGATGGCGCAGTACAAACTCCGGCCAAACCATTAAATCACGCTAACTTCCCGTTATTGTTTGATGTTAATGACAAGCCGCTGTATAACACCAATTGGGAAAAGGAAACCTATAAGCCGGCATTTTCTCAAAGCCATCAGTTAAACATACAGGGCGGTACTGATAAATCTCTTTACAGTTTATCATTGGGTTATCTTAATCAAAAGGGTTTGGCGCCTACGTCGGCATTTAAACGTTACTCTATTAAACTTAC
This sequence comes from Mucilaginibacter panaciglaebae, assembly GCF_039539265.1. NCBI lineage: Bacteria > Pseudomonadati > Bacteroidota > Sphingobacteriia > Sphingobacteriales > Sphingobacteriaceae > Mucilaginibacter > Mucilaginibacter panaciglaebae. The sequence continues at coordinate 513,857 of NZ_BAABCV010000001.1, read as the reverse complement.
CATGGATAACGATGTTAAAGACTGGCTCAAAGTTGGTGGTAGCGTTAATTTAATTGCCAGCCGTCAGCGTATGGTGACCGATGGTAACGGAGGCCTTAACGTACCGCGCGACGTGATCGAAGAGGTACCTATTCTACCAATAAAGTACCCTGACGGAACCTGGGCTAATAATTACGATATCGATGGTTTAGAAGGTGCGCCTAACCCTATAAATGTGGCCAATAATCGTTATACCTTAAACAATACCACGCAAATGCTAGGTAACATTTATGCCACATTTAAAATTACTAATGACCTGGAGTTTAAAACTGATTTTGGCTACGACCTGAATACCCAGAAAAACAACTTCTATTCGTCTTTAGCGTTAAAGCATTTATCTTATGATCAGGGTGGTGTTGCTAATATTAATGAATATTCAAATTACTATTGGCAATCAGAAAATTACCTGACCTGGAACAAAAAAGTAAATGACAGGCAAAGATTTACTGCGTTATTAGGTTTTTCCTTAAGCCGCAACGGCTTTGAAAGGGTGCGTGCTGAAACGCAAAACTTTATTGACGATGCTTTTCAATATAATAACCTGAACGCCGGCTCGGTTAGAAGTGCTTCGGAATCTGATGCGCAATCAAATCAATTAAACTCCGTTTATGGCCGTATTAGCTATAATATCGATGAAAAATATTTGTTTACCGCTACCGGCCGTTATGATGGTTCATCACGCTTTAGTGCTAAAAACAAATATTCGTTTTTCCCATCGTTTGGTGCTGCCTGGCGTGTATCGCAGGAAGATTTCCTGAAAGGCAACACGACGATTTCAAATTTAAAATTAAGAGCTAGTGTTGGTGTAACGGGTAATCAGGAGATTGGTAACTATCGTTCGCTTGGACAATACGGAACCGGTCAAACTGTTTTAAATGGCGCAGCCGCTATTACTTTATTGCCAAGTTACCTGGGTAATCCTGACTTAAAATGGGAACGCACTACCCAGGTAGACGGGGGCCTTGAGTTAGGATTATTTAACGACAGAATAAACCTTGAACTTGATTATTATAACCGTACAACTAATGATTTGCTGCTGCAGGCACCAATCCCCTGGTCGGCCGGTTATACAACAGCAAATGTTTATAAAAACGTTGGCTCGGTTAGAAACAGCGGTGTTGAGTTAAGCTTGACTACGGTTAATGTCAGAAATAAAAACTTTCAGTGGACAACCACCTTTCTGGCAACTGCTAATAAAAACAAAGTGCTGAAACTAAATGCGGGTAATGCCGATATCTTCCCCGGCCCAAATTTCCTGGGGCAAAACTACGTGATTAGGGTAGGAGAGCCGATAGGAGCATTTTATGGTATGACTCGCGTGGGCACTTATAGTACCAGCGCCGCAGACGTAGCCGAAGCTGCAAGCCACGGTTTAAAATCGGGTGATCGGAAATATATATATAACGCCGATGGAAGCCCGTATTATAGCGTTATTGGTCATGCCTATCCGGATTGGACCGGCACTTTCAGCAGCTCAATGAGATATAAAAATTGGGATTTCTCATTTGACATCCGTTTTGTTGAAGGCGTCAACACCTCTGCTAACTTCAAACACTCAAGCGAGGATAGGCAAACAATTTCAAATAGTTTGGCAACGGTGTTAAACGCCTGGACTCCGACCAATCAGGATACTTATATCTCCCAGGTACGTAACTACAAATACGCCCAAGATTCACATTTCGATACATGGTGGGTTGAGGATGGGTCGTTTATCCGCGGTCAGAACTTTGTACTGGGATATAACTTCCCGGCAGATAATCTGAAAAAAATAAATATTAACCGCCTGCGTATTTATGCCAGCGTTCAAAACTTGTTCTTAATAACTAAGTATACCGGTTATGATCCGGAGGTTGATACTTTTAACTCAGGTTATGGATCGAACACTGCATTTTCACAAGGGTTAGACTTTTTCTCAGTACCACGCCCACGTGTTTGGAACCTGGGTGTACAAGTTGGATTTTAAACTTAACGTTATGAGAACAGTGATGAAAACCGAAAAAAAGTATTTAAATCACATTAAATGCATTAAGATGAAAAACTTTAAAAATATACTGGTAATTACATGCCTGCTGCTTACGTGCTCATGTAAAAAATTCCTGGAAGAAAAGCCATCAGGTTTTTTAACACCAGGATCGAACCTGTCCAGCGAAAAGGTAGCGCGGGCATTGGCTAACGGGGCCTATCAAAATCTGACCGGCCTGGTAGCAGGACAAAATGGTTCATACGGTGGAAATACATGGAACCTAATGGAGTTTATGACCGGAAAAGCTAACAGTGATCTGGGGCAAACCGGATTTGTAAGTTTCCAAACCTTAAACTATAGCTCGACATCGTTCTATTTTGATACATGGTGGCAGCAAATGTATTTAGGTATTGGTGCCGCCAATCTTGCTATACAAAAAATACCTACTATTACTGCCTCTGATTTAAGCGACGCAGAAAAGACGAACCTGCTGGCAGAAGCACACACTTTACGTGCCTTATATTATTTTTACCTGGTGCGTATGTACGGCGCGGTACCTGAAATAACAGTGCCGGCAGTTGATCTGAATTTGCAAGTTGCACGTACACCTGCGAAGCAAATTTATGATGAGGTGATCATTCCTGACCTGTTATTGGCCGAGAAATCAACCCTGCCCTGGCGAGATCCAAGTGGCAAAGTTAGTATGGGCGCGGTAAAATCAATTTTGGCCGATGTTTACTTAACCTATGCCGGTGCAGCTATTAATGGCGGTGCTGCTGCTTATACCGAATCAGCTAAACGCTCACTGGAGGTTGTAACTCAAGGTGGCTATACCTTATTCCCTAATTATACCGATATGATTAATCCCGCTAACAAAAACAGCGGCGAGTTTATCTTTCAGGTACAATTTGCGGCTGCGGTGCCGGCAACCAACCCGTTAACGGCTTTAACTATACCAAACTATTCGGGCATATCTAAATATTCAGACGAATATGGTTCAGTGTATCCCACACCACAGTTTATCGCCTCTTTCCCGGCTGGCGACAAAAGGGTGCAAGAGAAGCAATTCTTTTATACCAGTTATCCAAGCATAAGTAATGGCGCTACGGTAACCTTTCCTCATCCATATATTTATAAATGGTTTGATCAGACCGCCGTTACTACAACAGCCAAATCTGACCTGAATTATACCATTTATCGTTTAGCTGATGTAATGTTAATGTACGCAGAAGCGTCAAACGAGGCCGAGGGCGCACCAAACCCAACTGCCATAGACTATGTAAATGAAATCAGAGTCCGCGCGAATTTGGACCCTATTGGGGCACTTAGCAAAGATGCATTTGAACAAGAGGTTTGGTCGCAACGTTATTTTGAACTATGTTTTGAAAATAAAATGTGGTTTGATATCGTGCGTACCCGTAAGGTACGTAATGACATTACCGGTACATTTGACAATTTTGTAGGGCACAAAACGGTATTTGGATCCACTTTTACCGAAAAACAATTGCTCTTTCCAATACCTAAACAGGAAACAGATGTTAACCCTAAATTATTGCCAAATAATCCGGGTTTTAATTAATCTATAAACATTGAAAAGCAAGTCCTTGTCACTTTGTCTGACAAGGACTTTTTTTATGTTCTTTTCCTGGTATTGCTTGAAAGCAGAGGCAATGAGAATGGTTCAAAGCATAAACGTAACATTATTGCCGCTGCGGTATTCTCATTTCGTTTTCATAACTACGGTAGTCGGAATAGGGCTCGTGAATCCGGCTGTTCGGTTTTAAATAAATATAACCGTTCAGGTTATCAATGATCCAGTTGAAATGATTTAAGATTACATTCCCAAAGTACGTTCCGCTTCGCCTGGCCACGGGTAAGTTTGGGTCTGCCGCGTTGGTTACAATGTCTTTAAAGGTTACACCCGCTACAGTAACGTCAAGCCTGATGATTTTACGCCCATTGATTACAGTCAGTTCTTTTAAATTGTCCCATACCCCGGGTTGCCCCGTAAACTCCTCACCAAGCCGCATGGTGCCATCACGCCCGGTATCCATACCCACATAAAAAGTGTATTTTTTACCATTCTGTACGATACGCGTTTTCAGACTCAACTTATCAATTAGTGGCTGCTTAGTAAAGCTTTTTGCTTTCACGGGCAGCTTGTCGTGTACAATAAATAATTGCTTATCGTAGTCAATTTCGATAACCTTATGGCGTAACAGATTATAGCCGATGATTAGGTCCTCGCCCGGCTGCATATTACCGGTTTCTACCAATTGGATGTTTTTGAAATTTAAATGACCAACGGTGAGATTGTTGTTCAGGCTTTTCCGGACTTCATTGATCCCCTGCGAATTACTCAACACCGTTTTAGCGCCGAAGACCAGATTCAGCCTTCCTGACGAAGCTTTGCTGACACATGGTGCATTAGCGCCGGTATCAAACTGGATATTGACCGTGTCTTTACCGTTCAACACACCCTTTAAATAAAGCCGCGACCCAATTAAAGTAAGGGGTATAGTATCGGGGAAAGTGCCGCCGGGTTGTAAGGCCCTGGTCGCAGGGTCATCTTTGGCGCTGATGCGTATATGGCAGCTATCTTTGCCATTAATTAAAACAATCAGATCGTAATCATGACCAAACCTGGTTGTAAAGCTTATCCTACCTTGATCGGTAACTAAGCTTACCTTTCCTTTTCGCCGAGGCACATTTACATAGTAAATATCAAGCTTTTGCCTGGGATCCAAAGCAAAAGGCATTTTGATCATACCATCATAAATTGTAGACTCCCGGCTTGTAGCATTTACCAACGGTAATTTCGTTTGCGCTGGTGCAGGCACGTTGAAGCACAATATTAATAACAATGGTGTAATTAAGCTTGTTTTGGTTTTCATGCCGCAAAGAAAGATAAAACCTGAAACATGCAACCTGTTCCTTAGCCGCCAATTAGGCGACAATTGCCCGACCAGGCTAAAATAAACTGAACTTAATGTCAATGCGCAGTGCCCTGTTGCCGGCAATTGCTGCTGCATTGAGTAAGATGATGAAAACGTTGGCGAGTAGCCAGATAACCGGCACCAGTTTCATATACTGTCCCCGGATACCAAATACGTCGTTCAATAATATAATCATTAAAATCAATACACCGGCTACCAGTGTCCATACAATTTGAATAGTAACAATCTTTTTGGCGATCGGCCCAAACTGCTTTTTGAAGAGCATGACGAGCAGCGGAGCGGCAATATTTAGAGGTGGAAAAATAATGAATGGTAAAGAAGAAATATTGATCCATTTCAACAGGGTGGCGTTATGTTCGGTGACGGTAACGCCTTCCTTTTCCCGTAACTCGTCTTCAGGTATACCTAAGCCTTTTGCCAATGCTTTGAGTGTATAGCCTTTGGGATCGCTGGTACCTGCTTCTATTCGTTGAATGGTACGCACAGAAATGCCCGATCTTTCATATAACTCTTCCTGCGTTAAATTTTGTTGTTGCCTGATGGCATATAATCGAGACATATAGGCTGCTTTTTATGATAAAAATATAATAATAACAGCACTATTTTAAGCTTATCTGCTTTAAATCTATATAACAAAAAAACCGTAAGCCAAACATAGGTTCAACTTACGGTAATGATTTTTCTCGGTGGAGCCGGAGGGATTTGTATTACCCTTGTACTGCGCTGATATTCAATATTTTATAATGGCTCAATTTCTTACTCACCGAAACACTCACCACTTTTTTTGTACAGCTTAATTGCAAATCTTGTTAAGATAAAGATAAGCTTTTTATACAACTATCGCAAGTAATTACATCTATTGAACTGATGGGTTATAGGACTTTATGAAGTGATTCTCATAGTGATGTATATTTAAGTTTCATAAGACAAACCTACTAATGAATTAACAGGTATAAAGTATTGATCATCAGCTGAATTATTTTCAGCATATTCAAGAATAATTTTTCACTCAAATTGACCATCGTAGAGTATGTGGTATGCCGACTTATCGGTACCAAGTAGGATAACGGAAAGTTAATCAGGTATCGGGACCATAGTCCGATAACCAAAGGATTGCTTGCTCAGATCGAAATGGAAAATAATCGATTGATTAGTGGCAGCGGAGACATAAAGCATGGGAGAAAGTTGCTTATTCCCGAAGGAAAATTAACAGGTTTAGTAATCCGGGATACTACGTTGGTAGATTTCTTTATAAAATTTTACATACGTTTCAAGGCTGAATATTACCTATTTGGAGCAGAGAGGAGAACAGGGAAATTATTAGTTTGATATATCATGAACTCTGTTTTTGACGGGGATTGGTATAAGTTTACGCATTATTGAGAATGTATTTGTGGTTTTGCGGCAATCTATATTTGGTAATACAACCCTTCTAAACCTCTACTGTTTTGGCGATTAGCTTCTGCGTTAAAACAAAAAAATCGTTTTTGTTATTACCCTTAAAACTAAATGCCTCATTGGTTAAAAACTACTTTAAAGATCACCGTTGGCTTGGTACTACTTTTAGTGCTACTTATCGCGGGGGCGTCTTTGTACATTACCTTTCGCAAGGATAGATTTTTAAAGCTAGTCAATGCTGAATTGTATAAAAGTGTGGATGGCACTATCCAGATCGGCGATATGCACCCGCAATTTTTTAAAGGGTTTCCTAATATTTCGCTCGGACTGGAAAATGTATTAATTCGCGACAAGCGTTTCGCCCAACATCACCATACCTTACTGGCTGCAAAAAACTTTGACGTATCCGTTAATACCGCTAAATTATTCACCGGTACGATTGACGTTAACCATGTCGATATTAGTAACGCAACTATTGACTTATATACCGATAGTAGCGGCTACAGCAATATTTCTGTTTTTAAAACCGGGCCTGGTAAGAAGGATAAATCAGCCAGCGGCGGTTCGGCCACTCAACTTAAAAACTTCAGTCTGACTAATGTGAATTTCAAGGTGGATGACCAAAAAGCGAAGAAGCTCTTTGAGTTCGTGGTCAATGATATCCATGGAAAAATGGGCTATCCTGATTCCGGCTGGCATGCAGCCCTTCATTTGGATGTAACCGCCAAAAGCATGGCTTTTAACACTAAAAATGGCAGTTTCGTCAAAGGTAAAGACCTTGAAGGCGATCTGAATGCTGGCTATAATGCGCGAAATAAGCAAATCAGCGTACAGGCAGACAAATTGAATATCGGCGACGACCCTTTCCGGCTAAAGGCCACCTTTGCTGCCGGCAAATTCAATTTTTTTGTGAGTTGCGACCAATTGCTTTGGCGAAATGCTTCGTCTTTGCTAGCCAATAATATTACCTTAAAATTAAATCGGTTCAATATGTCTAAACCCATCGCCGTAACTGCTATTATATCTGGCAGTTTTAGCGGCGGTGACCCCAATTTGTATGTGACCGCTAAAGTAATAGACAACACGATCACTATTCCCGGCAGTACACTGGACAATTGTAGCTTCGATGGCATTTTTACCAATGAGTATGTAAAAGGCAAAGGCTTTACCGATGAAAACTCGGTCATTAAACTGATCGGCATGGGTGGCAGCTATCATCATTTACCTTTTCGTATCGATACCGGCAGCATCATTAACCTCACCCAACCAATTGCTACCGGCAATTTCAAATCCAGCTTCCCCATGGTTAGCCTGAATTACCTGCTTGGCGACAAGATCGCCAAATTCAGTGCGGGCCGGGCCAGCTTGAACCTGAAGTATAAAGCAGATATTGTGGATTACCGGATCAATAAACCAATAGTGACAGGTCGTATCGATGTCCGGAATGCGGATATCCATTATCTTTCTGCGAACTTATTATTAAAAAACACTTCCCTGTCGCTGATATTTGTTAAAGATGATCTCATCCTAAGTAATATTCGCCTGCAAACCGGCCGAAGCGTAGTTTTAATGAACGGCCGCGTCAATAATTTTTTAAACCTGTATTATAATGCCCCGGAGAAGATCTTGCTGAACTGGCATATTCGCAGCCCGCAAATGTATTTGGGAGAATTTATTGGTTTGCTTAGCAGCGGCAGCAGTCGGCCTACACCAGTAAAAAGCGCTAATAGCGGCGACGTGATCGACCAGTTAAGCAACGTGCTACAAAAAGGGCAGGCGGCTATGCAATTAAATGTCGCGAATTTGCATTATCATAATTTTTTGGCGACCGATGTACACGCCGATTTGCTCACCTCGCCGAATGGAGTGGCGATCAAAAATGTAGGGCTGAAAACTTCTGGGGGGGCTTTGCGACTGAATGGCAGTATCAAAAAGAATGGCGAGTTAAATCAGCTGGCTATAAACACGACAGTTAGTAATGTAAATATTCACGACTTTTTTTATGCCTTTGATAATTTTGGCATGACCGATTTTACCTATCAGAATTTGACGGGCATACTTTCTGGTAAGACGACTATCACCGCAGCTATAGATCGCAATGCGAACCTGGTACCGCGTACCGTTAGGGGGAACCTGGCTATCCATTTAAAAGATGCTGCTCTCATCGACTTTAAACCTTTGCAGGGTATCGGTAAATACGCCTTTCCCTTCCGGGACCTGAAGCATATCCGTATCCCGGTCCTCGACGCCAGTTTTAAAGTAAATGGCGATCAGATCGAGATCAGCCCGATGCAGATCAGTTCGAGTGTGCTGAACCTGGATATCGCCGGAACTTACGGACTAAGCAAAGGAACGAATATTGCTATTGATGTGCCGCTACGCAACCCCAAGGGAGATAGCACTATCACCGATCACGAGCAACTACAAAAAAAACGTTTTAAAGGTATCGTGCTGCATTTGCTGGCCAAAACAGATGAAACCGGAAAAGTCAAGATCGGGTTAAATAAGGACCGGAAAAAAAACGAGACGGATAACAAAACAGACGATAAAAAAAAGAACAATTGATATGGACCTGAAAACTTTTACCGGCCTGCCTTTTTACATCAAATTAGCCTGCGTGCTTTTTAGTCTTTTCGCTATCGGCTATCTCGTCATCCTTGGCAAAGAAATTTTGTCCCCACTGGTTTTCTCCTGTTTATTTTCTATCCTGCTATTACCCGTGGCAAAATTCTTTGAATTTAAACTTCGGTTACCCCGTAGTGTCGCTTCGATGCTTTCGGTGCTGTTGCTGCTTACTTTCATTAGCGGATTAATTTACGTGATCGCCTCTCAAATAGCTGAACTATTGAAAGACTGGCCGGAATTCCAGGCGCAGATCACCCACTCCCTGTGGGAGTTCAGGGGATGGGTCCAGGAACATTTGCATATCAGTCGCGGTAAACAGCTGCAGGTGGTCAATACCGCGACCAACAAAGTCCTGTCGCCCGACACCGCTGCTGTTGGAGCTACGGTGTTGTCCCTGTCTGCTATCCTGCTATTTCTGGTGTTTACTTTTATTTATTCTTTTTTCTTTTTATTATACCGCCGCCTCATTATGTCATTTCTGGAGTCGGTATTCCTGGAAGAAAATAAAGCCACCGTCCATGAGATCATTGACCAGGTGCAATATATCATCCGTAAATACATTATTGGTTTACTGATCGAAATGGCTATCGTGGCAACCGTCGTCAGTGGTGCATTTTCTGTTTTGGGACTGAGATATGCGATATTATTGGGCCTGATCACCGGATTGTTCAACATAATTCCCTACATCGGGATTTTAACGGCCCTGGCGATCAGCGCCGTTGTTACGCTGGGCAGCTCGCCGGATAGCACAAAAGTCATTTGGGTTATCGGCATCATGGCAGTTACTCATTTGGTGGACAGTAATGTTTTGTTACCGCTGGTGGTGGGCTCCAAGGTACGTATCAATGCGCTAATAACGGTGTTAGGTGTCGTGATTGGCGAGATGATCTGGGGTATTCCGGGCATGTTTCTGTCCATTCCAGTTACCGCCGTTTTAAAAATCATATTTGACCGGGTAGAGAGCCTGAAACCTTGGGGCATTATAATGGGTGATGAAGAAAAGAAGCAAAATAAGTTGGCCACCCGATTGATGATCAAGAAAAAGAAGATTATTATCAAAGCCGGTTAATTTTGATTCTGATTAATCATGTTTTTTGAAGTAGTAACAGCAGTGTGAGAGGGAGATGGCTAAAACATCTGAAACAAAATCATCTTCAGGGCTTTGGTATATGAGCAATCGTCCCTTCCCTAGTTTCTTTTAGTTACGGAGTAAAAGGAATATACTAGTATAATCCTATGGAAACCATTGAAACTCTGAAAAAAGAAATCTTATCTTTAAAAAAGAAAATCTAAATTTAAAACGTTCGCAAAGTTTAGATATATCAAAAATGCGGAACAGGAAAAATACTAAGTATCACAAATTCGCTTCCGAACTGTATTTGAATCTTCGCCGCTGGGCAATAAAATTATCGCTCCCGACTTAAGAATTTGGAAGTCAATCCCGTCCAGTTAGATCTTTTAGGTTATGACCATAAAGTAGAACTTTATCGGAACAAGGGTACTGATTATTCACTTACGCGCTACTAAAAACAATATTATAAGGCGCTAAAAGACTACAACAAAGCATTTGCAGTCTTTTTATTGGTATCAAAACACCATAATATAAGATCAGCGGGATATCGGCAGGCAAATATATCAATCACCTGAAAAATTGTCAACCATTGCCTTGCTAATGGATAACTAAAGCAAAATTCTTTTATCAATTACAAGTCAAGTACAAAGCCAAAGGGGCACTAAGCTGCATATCTTATCAGATCACATAACCATTTCCCGATTGATAGTGCGAACCTAGAATGCCCCTATTACATATAATATTTAGGTTGGTCATCTTATTAGGTTAGATTTCTTTGACACTTATTTATGAAGTATAAGCTAATATGGTTTTAGATAATATATCCTATTTTTTCACCTTCCAGTAGTTACGAAGAGTAATTCAACTTAGGAACACGCCATCGTGTACTGCCATCGGATTTAGGTGTCAGCCAGCAGATCAAAAAATTCATCATCTTCATTTTTACCGCCGAAGCCTTTTCCTATATGCTCGTGCGTGTCTAAAAACTCTATTTTTCTAATCCACTTTACCATTTTATAACCTAACTGGTTTTCTATCCGCACACGGAGCGGAGCTCCATATTTTTCCGGTAGCGCCTGATAATTCATTTCCCAGGCCAAGATCGACTCCGGTTTCAGGCAATTATCTAAAGTGTGGGTGTCGTAATACGTACCGCCGTAAAGCCCCTCGCCAAATGAGTAAAATACAACAGTAGTAACTGATTTGTGCGGCTTAACGAGTTCTATGAGCGACCTGATAGACAAGCCGCCCCACTCAGCGATACCCGACCACCCTTGTATGCAATGATGCATGGTAATATTTTGTTCCAAACCTAATTCTTTAAGTTCGTCGAGTGATAACTCAACAGGCTTTTCAACCCGACCACCAACAGAAAGCTTGAAATCTAAGAATTTATTCGCTGCTAATTTTCGCCACTCTTCAGATACCGGCATTTTGCCGTTTACCCAAAAATAAGGTGATATGTCCTTTTCCTTATAGTAGAGCTTAGGTTTGAATTTATTAATGGTGTTTAGCCACAATGTACCGTTGATAGCAGCTTCTGTATACTGTAAAGATCGCGGGCGTTGCCAGGAGATCCAATGTGCCAGAAACCCAAAGGCGATGGTAAATAAAATAATACCTAAGCCGATATATAAACCGGTATGGCTAACCGGGTTATCTGTATTTACCGTAATATGGTTCATGTTCCGGGTTAGCCCTGTTGCAACCACCATCGCCACATGAATGACAATGAATGCCAGGTAAGCCAGCATAACTAAAAAGTGGACCGAACGTGCACCTTGCCGGTTACCAAACAGTTTAGGCAGCCAATGAAAACGGTTTTCAATAGCGGGTGACATGGACATGCCGCTTATCATGGCAATAGGTGCCAAAAGGAAAACAACCGCGAAATAGGAAATTTGCTGTAAGGCGTTAAAATGATAAAAGCCGTTAGGTTCAACCGGCATGTGGAACGTGGCATAATGTACAAATACATTCCAGGAGTCAGGTAGGATTTGCCATGACACCGGAACCAGGCGTTTCCATTGGTTTGTGAAAAATAACAGGAGTATAAAAACTACCCCATTAAGCAGGAAAAACGGAACAGTTATAAAATGCCATGCACGGGCGATGCCTACAGAATAACGATACCCCGGCAATCCAACAATGGGATTTAAATAACGGCCATCTTCTTTTGCCGTATAAACACGGTCATCAGGAACCTTTACAGGTGTAAATCTAAGCCACTCCGAGTTCGGCGAACATCCCCGGTTCCAGTACAGGCGAGGGTGATCTGCTAAGATGGAAAGCCCGCTTCTGATAATCATTATTAGAAAAAAGAAGTTCACCCAGTGGCTTAAGCTTAACCACAAAGGAAATCCTTTTGGATCTGAAGGAGATAAAGTGGGAAGGTTTGCAGAAGGGTCCATCGGCAAGCCTAAAGCAATAAACTGGCACCACGCAGCGCCAACAGTTAATAATAATAAAATTACAACAATAACAAGCGCAAGGGGCTTAATGCCCATAAACCATCTTCTGTCATCGGGGAAACGTATTTCCCGTTCTGCTTCGTTAAAATTGGTAAACATTATTGTGAAGAATTGACCAAATGGCTTAATTGCCCGATTGATAGCTTTAAGTTAAGCTATACTCGGTTAAATAACCCATGCATCTTTTAATTGTTTCAGCAGGTTAACTTCAGGCGTTAGGTAATGTAAACCAGAAATCAGAGCCTTTGCCTGGTTCACTATCGACACCGATGTCATCCGCATGTCTTGATGATCTCAGAAAATATGTATAACCATTTCTGTTGCCTCCTGTCCAAACTTAACTGCATTTATGGACAAGGTTCACCAGCACCTGCTCTATAGTGTGTCTGTCGCCAGTTACCGTTAATGCCAGATCGCCTGTATAATGTAAATAGATGCATTCGATATAGTTTGATGGTTGAGGCTGCTGTCTATTAATCTTTACTGGCAACTCGCCTTGATGAGCTCCAATTGTTCCAGATCCAGCTTTGTTGTTTGTAAAAATTTTCCACCAGATTGGTCAGCTTTCCAATTCGTTCTCTTCCTTTTAAAGCGGCAATTCCTTCCGTAGCGACTCTAAAGTCTTCATAGGATTGACGGATATTTATTTATACAATCCTGCCGAAGTGGAAGATATGCTTATCCATGTAAGTCCGGAATCTACATTTTTTCAGTTTCATCGTCTTTTCTGTTTTTAATTAAAAAATTAAAAACTATCGCTCTGTACGGGCAAGGTGAACCAGAAAGTAGAACCCTTTCCCAGCTCACTGTCTACACCAATTTCACCTCCATGGGCTTTAATGATTTGTGCTGATATATATAACCCAAGGCCCAGCCCGGGAGTTTGAGTGTTGCCTTTGTTAATCTGGTAATACCGGTCAAACAGATGTGGGATGTCTTCGGGGGGAATGCCCGCACCTTTATCGCTAACTGATATCTTAATATGGTCTTTTAACTGTTCCACACGAATTGCTATCTCTTCTGATGCGGGGGCATACTTAAGCGCATTGTTGACAAAGTTGACAATGACCTGGTCGATCTTATGCCTGTCTGCATATACTTCGATGGCAAGATCGCCACTGTGTGTCACGTAATGTCTTCGGTCTAACTGCACATGATTACAACATCCGTCTATTACGTCAGATAACGGGAAGCAGCGTTTATTGATTGATAGCTTCCCCTGTTCATATTTTGCGGTGTTTAAATAATCCTCAACTAAATGGGTAAGCTTTAAGGTATAAAGCTGTGCGTCGGCGGCCAGTTTGGCTATCTTTTCCGGAATGGCAGATTCGTTTTTGATCATCCGATTCATCAGTTGCAAAGATGCTTTTAAGCTGGTAATCGGTGTTTTTAGTTCATGTGTTGCTATCCCTATAAATTCGTCCTTTTGTAGGCGAAGATCATGCTTTTCTGTAATGTCCTCAATAATAGTGTACCCTAAAGTTTCGCCCTGATCAGGAAATAGTATAGAGGTTACCTGGCACCAAATCAGAGAGCCATCTTTCCTTATCAGCACAGTTTCCAAACTAAAGGATGGGGTTGCTTCTTTCCAAAGTTGTTTCTGAAGCATTTGCCAATGCTTATGATTTTCTTTTGGGGAATAGTCCAGAATCTGGGTTCCAATAATTTCCTCCTTACTGCTATAACCCAAAAGCGCTACCATGGCCGGATTAACCTGCACAATTTTGAGATCCGCGGTAATAACTTTGTTGCCAAGCCTTGAATATTCAAATATGGTACTAAACCTGGTTTGACTATTCTGGAATTCGGTTTTGTCTACCTGTGAATTATTAGATTGTAATTGCTGATTTTCATTTTTCAACCGCTCATTTTCATTTTTGAGTGCAATTATGGTTTCCTCGTGGTTTTCCTGATGCGTTTTTTGCGGTGCCATAATTAAAATATCATGTAAATATAATCTTTATGTATAAAAAACTTTAAATATGAATACAGTAATTCGGTCCTTATACTATTGGGCCACTTATCGGGTAATCAATTCGTTCATAATATAATCTACTCCAATATAGGTCTTTATAAAGGGGCGTTTTAATAACTAGCGAATATGGCTTTTGCGAGGTTGAAATGACATAAGCGAGACGAAGATTATCGATTGCTTTAAAGTAACACCCTCTTACAACAAATAAGTAAGTTATGCGTTTATATATTATAGTCTTCCAAAAGAGACTCTACAAAGTACCTGCTGTTTTTGGCTTAATATCCCATAAACGTTTACTGATTGAATACAAACGCAGCTTAATTTATGCGTAAGTCTCACCAGACAAATCCAGGCCGACAGTGAACCACCCTCTCTGTTTAATTTCCTGTCAACAGTTATGGAAAGCCATGCCTGTTATTAAATCATTTATACCAAATTTCCATGTTAATTATTCTTTCATTTTTTATTGCACACTGGTTCCTGTCACTTTTTTTTCAGACGTTTTTTCAGCACCGCTACGCCTCACACCGTATGTTTACCACAAGCAAGATCTGGGAACGCATATTTTATGTTTTGGCTTACCTTTTTGAAGGTGCATCTTTTTTAAATCCAAGAGCCTATGCACTAATGCACCGTGCGCACCATGCATTCAGCGACACTGAAAAAGATCCTCATTCGCCTCATTTCTTTGTAGATGTCTACCAGATGATGAAAGCGACTATTGTTACTTTCGGCGACTATGTCAAACGTATTAAAGACCCCGAGGCGCAGTTTCCAGGGCATTACCCTGAATGGCCGCTGATCGACCGCATGGGTTCATCTATCCTTTCCAGGATATTGTTTGGCGCAGCCTATACTACTTTCTATATCTTTTTCGCGCCATACTGGTGGCTATTCTTATTGCTGCCGATCCACTTTATGATGGGTCCCATTCATGGCGCTATTGTAAACTGGTGCGGCCATAAATACGGTTATGCTAATTTTGACAACAAGGATAAATCTAAAAATACTACCCCGTTTGATTTTTTAATGCTCGGCGAATTGTTCCAGAACAACCACCATAAGCATCCCAACAGCGCCAATTTTGGCAAGCGCTGGTTCGAGCTTGATCCGGTTTATCCGGTGATGAAACTGATGCATTGGATGCGTATCATCACTTTAAGAAAAGCTTATTAATAAACTAACATTAAAATAGAACACTTATGAGTAAAGACAAAGGCGGCAAGAATATCAAAAAAGCGCCGGCTACCGAAGGAAAAAAGACCACCTCAGATTACCAGGCTGGCAAAAAAACAGTATCGAAGGACGATTTAAACACAAAAAAAACCAAATAAGATGAATGATCAAACAGTGGAGTTCCAGGCTAAAGTATATGTTTATGATTTGAATAACTGCGCGCGGGAATTTGGCTTTAAGGCCGATGAAACCTGGGAAGTCGACATGGCTTCCAGCCGCGATAAAGCCGACATTGAAAAAAAATATTTCCCCACGTTATCTGCCAAAGTATTGCCAGAGATGCTTGCCGAGATGATGAGCTCCGTCAAATTTAAATTAAGCCAGCGGCTGGCGGGTATTGAAAAAAACACAGACGCAACCCATATCCGGCAGCAAGAGCTGCAATACCTGATTGCTTACAGCCCTAACCGGTTGCGCCGTTAATATGATATTTATAAAATTTTAAACAAATGCCATTTCTAGATCATGTCTTACAAACCCCTCCTGCGGATGGAAGGATGATAACGGGCGTTTGGTAAAGCCTAACGGGAAACAAAAGCAGTTCTACAAGGATTATCATCTTCCTTACCGCCAGAACAGGCGCTTAAAGATCAATCAACAGGAAATATGAAGTTTAAACAAATAGGGTACGTAATAAGTATGTACTTTTTACTGCCTGCTGCGCTGTATGCGCAGGATGCCTCCAATATGATCCCGAAGCAAAGCGCCGTCAAGGATACATCGCGGCAAACCGATCTGATAGATATTGCCAAGGAACTCTTTAAAATCAACCCACAGAAACCGCGGGTACAGCAGGAAAAGAAGATCTATTTCTCCATATTGCCCATTCCGGGTGCAGTGCCCGGGGGAGCAGGTCGCGCGCTGATTACCAGTACAACCGCCGGTACCTATCTCGGGCCGAAAAGCACAACCAATCTTTCCAGCGCTACTTTTGCGCCTTACTGGAATCTGCACGGCCGATACGGCTTACCACTGCGCACCAGTATCTGGCTAAAGGATAATGCCTGGAACATACAAGGAGATATTCGATTCCTGGTCTATCCACAAAACACCTGGGGCCTGGGAAGCAGCCATGCTTATAACGAGAAAACGTTGGTTGATAACAATTATATTCGTTTTTACCAAAGCGCGCTCAAACGCATTAAGCCTTATTTTTTTGCCGGTTTAGGCTATAACCTGGATTATCACAGTAATATTAAAAGCGACGATGCCGCAATTGACCTGCGACAGTTTACTGGCTATCCTTACGGCACGAAAAACAGTTCGGTTTCGTCAGGCGTGAGCCTTAATCTTCTCTATGATACCCGAAATAATTCCATCAATCCTTTACCAGGTAGTTATGTAAACGTAGTCTACCGGGTAAACCCGACGTTTATGGGCAGCGGTGATTATTGGAACTCTTTATATGTTGATGTAAGAAAATACGTCCCTTTAAACCCGAGTAATAAAAACCAACAGAATACACTGGCTTTTTGGTGTTATTATTGGACCGTATTGGGGAGTAACGCACCTTATCTTGATTTACCGAGTATTGGGTGGGACCCGTATAACCGCTCGGGCGAAGGGATTGATCAGAATCGTTACCGCGGGAAATCGCTATTCTACCTCGAAAGCGAATACAGACGCGATATTACCACCAACGGGCTTTTGGGCTTTGTGGTGTTTGCCAATGTGAATACTGTCAGTGGTTCAGGCACCTTGTTTAAATCCTGGCATCCGGCTGCTGGCACCGGTTTAAGAATTAAATTCAACAAAGGCTCTAATACCAATATTGGAATAGACTACGCCGCAAGTAAAGGCTATAATGCTGTAATACTGAATATTGGCGAATCTTTTTAACTGGCATTTAAATGGTGATTGAATTTTATCACATTGTATAAATTAAAGCAGTTTTTCTTTTGAAACCTCTATAGAGCTCTCACTGAGGAAGATTGTTATAAGTCCACTATCAGTGCATTCAGCCCTCCGGCTGAAGCGCATACAACGATTAGTTGGCAGGTTTAGGATTGAAAGTTTCGAATCGTGGTCTTCATAATTTATAAGAACATCAAAAATCACTAAAGTTCCATTAGGGAAACAGTCCGCTTATTTACAGAATTTATAGTATTACAAACAATAATAAAATGCTCATTTCAAAAATATATTGTAAGTTTGATTTAATTCGATTGTCTGCCATCTAAGAATTGTTTAAATTCTGCCACCGCTCTTTAAAATCCTACAATGTTAAAAGATGATCCCCACCATATCATTGCTATAGGCGCCTCCGCGGGCGGCATGGAAGAGATAAATTCTTTTTTTGACCATACGCCTTTAGATGGCGTTTCTTATATCATCGTGCAACATTTATCTTCTGATTTTAAGAGCAGAATGGTTGAACTGCTGGCAAAACACAGTAAGCTTAAAGTTGAACAGGCTGAAAATGGAATGACCGTACAATGCAATCAGGTGTATCTTATCCCAAGTGATAAGTTCATGACCATCCGGCATAATAAATTATATCTAACAGCTAAAGAAAAAGTTAAAGGGCCTCATTTAACGATCAATGCGTTCTTTAACTCTCTTGCGGAAGATTCCGGCAAAAAGGCAATTGGTATTATTCTGTCTGGCTTAGGTGCTGATGGCACTGAAGGCGTTAAGGCCATAAAAAAAGCTGGCGGCATGGTAATGGCGCGTGATCCCGAAACTTCGGAGTTTGGCAGCATGCCTTCCCATGCTATCGCGACCGGAGTGATAGATTTTGTCATGGAACCTATAGCCATGCCGGATGCCATAGAAGATTATGTAAAAAACGAAGGAAATTTAACTATTGATCAGGCTGATGATGAAAAGAACCTCGCGGCTATTATTGATCTGATCAAAGAAAGATCGCCGCTGGACTTTACAGATTATAAATTACCTACCATATTACGAAGGACTAAAAGAAGGGCTTCTTTCGGGAATTTTACAACGCTGGGAAATTATCTTGATTTTCTGAAAGTCACCCCAAAAGAGGTAGAGGCCCTGACCAAAGAATTTCTGATCAGCGTTACTTCGTTTTTCAGAGATAAAGAAGCTTTTGATTTTATAAAAAGCAAAGTATTACCCGGCATCCTCGAAAGTTTATCCCCTGCTGAGGAACTTAAAGTATGGGTAGCCGGTTGTGCAACCGGAGAAGAAGCCTATTCCATAGCCATATTGATAGCCGAGCAATTAACGGGCAGGTTAGCGGATACCGTAGTAAAGATTTTTGCTACAGACATTGACAGCGCTGCTTTAGTGCATGCAGGCAAGGCCGTTTATAATAAGAACATTTCAAAAAATGTACCTGCTGATCTGCTTGAAAAGTATTTCTTAAAAGAGGGAGATAATTACAGGGTAAAACCAGTCATTCGCAAGATGCTGATCTTTGCGCAGCATGACTTGGTTAAAAATCCTCCCTATTGTAATATGCACTTGATAAGCTGCCGTAACCTGCTGATTTATATGGCCCCTGTTTTGCAAAAGAAAGTATTTGCCATGTTACTCTTCGGACTAAAAAAAGGCGGGTATTTATTTTTAGGTTCCAGCGAAAACCCGATGCCCATTATCAAAAACCTGGAAGTGACCCATAAAAAATGGAAGATCTACAAGAACCTGGAAACAAAGCGGGCCGTAAGCTTTGATGCCTTTTCAATGCCTGAATTTTTGGATACCAAACCCAAGCCATCCCGCTTTTCGCACGAAGAAGCATCTAAAAATACAAACCATTCCTTGGCCGAAGCCATGCATGAAAGCCTGGCAAAAAAATTGGATTATTTTACAGTTTGTGTAGATGAGAATAACCAGGTGATCAAATCTTATGGAGATAGTACCAAGTATTTACTTCATAAACATTTCAGTTCAAACCTGGCAGAACTTTTACCAAAGCCGCTTGCGGTGGCTTTCAATGCGTTGAGCAAAAAGGCTTTAAAAACAAAGGACGGTGTTGTTTTAAACGGTATAAAGATCAAACGGGGGCAGGTTATCGTTAAGGTAAACCTGGCAGTAAGTCCTTTCGTAGTAAAAGGTGAAGAGAAATTATTACTGGTCACTTTCAGTGAAGATAGATCGGTTCCGTCCTTACAGAAAGATACTGTATATGATGAAAAAATATACCTTGATCAATACGTTGTTAACCTGGAAGAGGAATTAAAGGAATCAAAAGACAAACTTCATTTTTCCAATGAAAAGCTGGATGCCTCTAATGAAAACTTACAATCCTTCAATGAGGAACTGATCTCTGCTAATGAAGAAATGCAAAGTACCAACGAGGAAATGCAGTCCGTAAACGAAGAACTCCATACTATTAATGCAGATTACCAGCTAAAAAATAAAGAGTTGCTGGAAATTAACGACGATCTGAATAATTATTTCAGGAGCAATATCAACGGGCAGTTATTTATTGATAATGAGCTGCGGTTAATGAAATTTTCGCCAGGTACGGTAAAGCAGATCAACTTACTGGAAACGGATATTGGCAGACCGCTCAGCAATATTTCTACCAATATTAAATTTGAAACCATCATTGAGGATGTTAAAAAAGTATTGGCCGATGGGAGTGTAATCACCAAAGAAGTTGAAACAAATAATGGTAAATGGTACCAGGTCATGACCATGCCTTACGTGCAGCAGGCAGATCATAAAAATACCGGCGCTATTATTACTTTTAATGACATTACCGAACTAAAAAAAATACAGCAGGAATTAAATATTAGTAATAAAATGCTGGGGATTGCTATGGATTCAGCCGCAATGGGTATGTGGTCTATAGAACTACCAACCCGCGAATTTATTCCGTCCCAACGACTTAAAGAGATATTTGGCTTTCACCCTGATGAGCAAATGACCTATGAAGCGGCTATTGCCCAAATTGATAGTAAATACCGGAGTTTAGTGACCGATGCTGTGGAAGCCAACATTAGCCAGGGTATTAAATGTGATGTGGAATTTCCGCTACAGGGATTTCACGACGGAAAACTTCGCTGGGTAAGGGCCAGTGGTGACCTTTCCTATGATCAGGACGATAAGCTAACCTATTTTACAGGAGTATTGCATGATATAACCGTACATAAATTGGATGAGATCCGGAAAAACGACTTTATCGCTATGGTGAGCCATGAGTTGAGAACCCCGCTTACCTCATTGCAAGGATATATACAGCTGCTAACTTCCAGGGCAAAGAAAGCTGAAGATACTTTTAATGTGGATAAATTGGATAAGGCGCACATCCAGGTAAAGAAAATGACCGCCATGATCAACGGGTTTTTAAATGTTTCGAGCTTTGAAGCCGGGAAGATTTATTTAAATGAGCAGACATTCGAGATGAATGCCCTGCTGAACGAAATAGTGGAAGAGGTTACGCTGATAACCGCCAGCCACAACTTTGTAGTACTGCCAGGTCCAACGGTATCTGTTAAGGCGGATAGAGATAAGATCGGCCAGGTGGTTAATAATTTTTTAAGTAATTCGGTTAAGTATTCACCGAAAGGTAAAAATATCGAGATCTCCTGCAAGGAAGTGGAAGGCGATATCCAGGTAAGTGTAAAGGATGAAGGAATGGGCATAAAACCGCAGTATCAGGAAAAGTTATTTGACCGGTACTATCGGATAGAAAATATGAATACCCAAACCATTTCCGGTTTTGGTCTTGGTCTATATCTGTCTGCTGAAATTATCCAGCGACATAAAGGTAAAGTATGGGTGGAGAGTGAAATGGGCAAAGGATCAACATTTTACTTTAGTTTACCGCAATTTTAATAGACTTATCGTTTGCAGGAGGGCCTAAAAATGGTAATCGTAAAGGAATTTTATCAAACTTAATATTGGCATCATATTAGCGATGAAACATTAAGTATTGTGTCTTCTCCTGATTTATGAGTAAAAAAAATATTAATTATTGACGATGATCCTGACATTTTAAAAATTCTTTCTTTAGTATTAGTAGAGGCTGGGTATGAAGTGCGGATGTTATCTTGTGGTGATACCGTATTTGACGATATTAAAGACCTTCAGCCAGACCTCATATTAATGGACGTAATGCTTGCCGGAATGGATGGTCGCGAAATTTGTAAAAGTATAAAGGAAAATCATTTGACTAATTTACTGCCCGTTATTCTGATTTCCGGGACACATGACCTGGCTGAATCACTACTTCTTCCAGGTGGGCCAAATGATTTTGTTGCTAAACCTTTTGATATTGACCATTTACTTGCACGAGTAGAAAAACAACTTGTAGCCTGTTAATTATGTATGTTTATTGCGAACACAAAACGTTAGCTACAGTCAATATTTCATTGAACACCATCTCATATTCACCGGTTGTACAACCCAAAAGCGGGAGCCGGGTAAAAAGTCAAAGCCGAGCCGCTAAAAAACAAAATACAACTGGCAGATTGTATATGTTGAGTTTAATCCCAACGATGGCGACCTTTGCCGCACTGATAATTTGGAATGTATCCATAAGGTGGTGGCCAATATACCCCGGTGTTAAAGTAGATATTGATGTTATTAATAATGACTTTCATGCTGAATTTACTTTACTTGATATTCAAATTTCGGCGCGGGTAAAGCCGTACCGAACCCATAACACGGGTAATTTATTTATTTGGCCGTGTGGCTTACCCGCCATGCCCTGCTGCGTTCAGGTGTGCCGAAAGAGGTGATGAACACGCGGGCCATACTCAACTGTTAAGCAACCAAGAGCGTGTAGCCGGGTAAAAGTCAAGGGCGGGCGGGGCCGCTGAAAGCGAACAACTCCCGCCCGTTTATATACCCTTTACTTTTTATTCCGGCGTGGGCTATCTTCGCTGTACAGGTGAATATGGAATGTTCCACGAGTGGGATTAGTTAAATTATATATAAAGGAAATTAATTTAGGCGCAATCATGGGAATTAATTCATTATCAAGTACCATAAAAACAACAAATCTATTCTATGAAAAAACATTAATCATTGTTATTGATTTTAGGTCGTCTCTTTTTTACAGGTTGATTTTTACTCTTTAGCGCTGCTACCTTTTCATTTGCCAACCTACTTTCCTCGGCGGCTTGCTTCGCCGCAAAGGCAGCTTCGGACATTGTTTGCTGTTCATCAATATTGGCTTTTGCCTTTTTTATCAGGAAGTCGGCGTTACTGATATAAGCGGTATCAATATATTTTGCCACATTGGGATAAAAACCCCGCAATATCAAAAATTTGTTGGTTTCATCTGCCCGGCGGTTGTTCTCAATCCAGAGGCTTATTGAAATACCTGTTAAAATGGCCACGGCAACTAATAGCCCTATTATTGTGCGGACAACATATCTTGACTTCGTATCAAACTGGTGTGTATGCCTTACGGGTATTTCTTTTGGTACGGCCTTTATCTTTTCATTCAAACCGTTAATTTGATTTCCGAATTGATTTATCTGGTCATTATAAGCTAATATATTGACTGTTGGATAGCTCGCAGCTTGTGTTTCTAATTCTTTTACCCTCGGTTGTAGTTTATTCAGTTCCATGTTATCTACCTTCTGTTGGCGGTTTTCCAGGTCAGTTACTTTCTTGGCCAAACTGTCTATGATTTCTTCGTGCATGTTCTTTTCTTCCTGATATGGCATAATTTACTCCTTTCTATTGGTTAATGATTTTTAATAGTTAATTCCACGGCTTTGATCCTGGTCTTGATCCTGTCCCTTCTTCTTTTTTCTCCTGTAAGGTTTATCCGGTTCCGGCGTAATTACCGGCAGGTGCCCAAATGGGTTAAATGATAGGTGATTAGATTGCTCTTTGCCTGGTTGTTTATTGATGACCTCCCTTAGCTGCTGTCCCAAAGATAGACGTTGTTCTATGACTTGCTTCTGTTGTTGCTCTATCTGTTTGCTCAACTTACCGTAGCTTAAACTGCGGTCAATCTCTGACCCCTTGAATTTGTATTTACCCTTACTGAAACTAATACCTTGTTTCTCCAACGTGCCGCTTTTGTATTTAAACTGCATACCAATGCCCTGCTTTAACAGCTCCTGTTTGAGTTCGGCCATACTGCTAACCTTTTGGCTAACCGATTTGATGGTATCGTGCAATTCATATTTCAGTTTGTCTATGCCTTTTAATTGCTGACGGTTTACTTTTTCCTTGCCCTGGCCTATGTGCATACCATACTTCAAGGTTAGCTCTTTGCTGATCTTGACGTTTTTTAGGTGTTGAAAATTATCAGGTATCGACTTGCCCTCATTATCCACCCGGTTATAAACGATATGGACATGTGGGTGCTCTTTATCCTTGTGGCGCACCATTAAGACCTGTGTATCCTGAATTTTCATTTTCTGTAAATACTCCTTGGCGATGCTCACCATTTTTTCATCGTTTAATTTATCGCTGTCGCTCGGGCTCCAGCTTAAAGCAATATGCCCGACCGCCTGACCTAAACCGGGGTTCATCTTCCGCTGCATGTTAAAATCATCAATGGTATGCGCTATCTTATCGATGCGCACACCATCCGCATAGAGTATCGCTGCCTCCTTTTTAAGCACATTATATTGGATGCAGCCCCCAAAGCTTTTTCCGGGTTTAGGTATCTTGCCTATCATTGCTGTTGAAATATTTTAAGGCTTCATCTATTTCTATCAGAAGCTGACCGCATTTAGTCGCAATGGTTAACAAGCCGTCCCTATGAGCGAGTTTGGTTAACTGGTTTAGGTTGTTGGCCATTCCCGTAAGCATCCGCATGATTTGTAAATCTTCCGGTTTTAGCCTGGCGACAACTTTAGCTGTTCGGGCTGCTGCCCTTATCCAGTCACTTAAACGCATACCCGCGTCTTTGGCCTTAGCGGCCATAAAAAAACGTTCCGTTGCGGTAAGCCTAACCTTTACGTGAGTTTCCCG
The DNA here is from genome assembly GCF_039539265.1 of Mucilaginibacter panaciglaebae. NCBI lineage: Bacteria > Pseudomonadati > Bacteroidota > Sphingobacteriia > Sphingobacteriales > Sphingobacteriaceae > Mucilaginibacter > Mucilaginibacter panaciglaebae. The sequence continues at coordinate 489,262 of NZ_BAABCV010000001.1, read as the reverse complement.
TTTGATCTTCACCTTCGGCCTGCCGCCTTTGTGTTTTGGTTTATCGGTCTTGGCCAGTAACTTATTGCTTGTTTCCATACACTTCACTCTGTATTAATCCCTTGACTTTTTGCCTTTTCCTTTTTGCAACCAACGGGCGCAAAAAGCAAGTTTGCCGTTCAGCCATAGGCTGTAACGGAGTTTTTGGGTACCAAAAACACAAACTTGCTCCTTACAACGGATAAAAAACCGCTGTCCCCGCAAGGGGGAATAGGCGGTATATCTGTATATTTCAAACCGCCTAAAAGCCCGTGGCTCTTAGGCTATCCCGGCCAATAAATCAGGCTGCCATTTGCCGGGTGAAAAGATGGTTGATATCGGATGTAGCCATACTTATCAAGCTCCCTGATGCACTTATGATAAGTGGCAATGGATGCGATTTTTGAAAACGCCATCACTATCTTTCGAGTAATGGCAAAAGGACTAACAAAGCCGTCCCGCTGCCAAAAAATAAATAAAGCCGTGAATAAGCTTACATGAGTTGCCAGTACCCGCTTGTCCGTTCCCATGCGTCTAATAATGTCGCTGTAACCAGTTAATTCTTTTGAAACAATCATTGCCCGTTCTCCTCCAAAACCTTATTGATGTCCTCTAACTTGTAGTACATGATGCTGCCCATTTTGGTAAAGCGTAACGTACCGTTGATACGTAGATTCTGTAAAGTGCCTGGTGATATATTTAGCATCTTCCTTACCTCGCTGCTCTTTAGCCATTTTTTAGGCTGGCTTTGTCCCGGCTGAATAATCTGTTTGATCTCTTTTAATAAATCTTCCAACCGCCTTAAATCTTCTCTTGTGACCAATTCCACATTCATCTGTCATCCTCCTTTAATCTTTAATAGTTTGTTGCATGGCATTGAGTACCTCACTTTTTTTGAAGTACACCCGTTTATGCAGGCGCAAATAGGGTAAGCCTTTTTTCATCCAGTCGGTAAGCGTTACCAATGACACGCCGAGTTCGGCGGCAAGCTCCTGCTTGGATAAAAGTTTTTCTGATTCCAGCGGCTGGCTGTCGCCTGTTTTAAAGTGTTCCTGTAGTTCTGCCCTGACTGCCTCGCGTATGCATTGGCTTAGGGCGTTTGTGCTGAATATTTCCATAGCCTTTGATTTTTAAATCAAATAACTGGCAAAAAGGCTATTTTTCGTTACCACGCAGATTCGCGTGGTTAAATTGGAGTGGTTTTAGTTAAGTTGCAATGCTGTGCAATTAACTCATTATCAATAAAATGATAGATGGGATTAAACAACGTGGTTAAGCGAAAAGCGAGCTATATTAGCTTCGTTTTTTCGCTTCAACTATTTGGAAAAGCTGTGATTTAGTGGGAACTGCGGCTGACCTGCCGCTGGGTTCATCAGGATTGCCGGGGAAATATCGCCGAATGGTCTCAAACTTAATTTCCTTATTGCCATGCCTGAAATTCTTACAGATCATCTTTGTCCAGACGGATTGTGTTTGTGAAAATACAAGTTCCTTACCATTCATTTCTAAGCCTTGCATCTTCTTTGCGAGGTCAATCACGGTCAAAAGATAGCCCTCTTGGATATTTATAAAGTCTTCGGTTTCAAGTTTCCTTGCGGCTTTAAGTTCCTCTTTTAGCTCGGCGTTTTGTTCTTTCAGGCTTCTGATTTCACCCTCTTTATCTGCAATGATTTCATCTTTGGTTCGGCCTGTATTCCATTGGTCAATAATTTTAAGGTAAGCTAAGAAACTTTTTAAGTGCTGTTTATTTCTGAATTCCATTGCATGCCTGGAAGTGTAGCGGTTTTTTACTTTCAGTTCGGCGGTGGCATCGTCAATTATTTCCCAAACGTGTGTGAAAAATTCTTTTTCTTCGGCATCGGGATAAAGCTTTAGGAAATTATCCAGATGATATTGATAAAAAGCAGGAAATTCTGCTTCCTGCTTATCATATAACCTATATAAAAAATGATTGTCTTCGTTATCTTTTGGCCAAAACAAGGGACGGCCTATATCGTTAGTGTCTTGGGAAAAATCAGCCCAATGACGATGTTTAAAATATTGTGCTCTCATAAACCTGTTTCTTAGATAGATAACAAATTTACTATAAAGCTTTGTTTTCAAATGATTCTTAAAAACCGTCTGGTTTAAAGCCAATTACTTTGCGTTGCGGTTGGTTGTCTTTTTTATCGATTAGCTCGTCAAGGTAACGGAATACTATTTCCATATTCTTATCCTGATTATCAAGCTTGGATTTTATCTTTTCAATAGCTAACCAAACTTCCGTTTGTTCAGCGTAAACCTCTCTTAGCCGAACAAATACATCTATAATCCGAATACTTACCTGTACAGCGCTTTCACTTTTAAGCACATTAGATAACATTAAAATACCATGTTCTGAAAAAACAAATGGCAGGTATTTGGAATGTTCACCTTTCTTTAAGGTTGCATTTTGCGACCTTAAAAGTTCATTTTCTTCTTTTGTCAACTCAAACATATAGTGGTTTGGAAATCTGTTAAGATTTCTGTTAACCTGTTGCTTGAGCTTTTTGGTTTCTGTACCATACAATTCCGCCAAATCCTTATCAAGCATTACTTTTTGTCCTCTGATGTAAAATATTTTAGTCATGATGACTTCATCAGGTATAATTTGATTTTCCATTTTAATATGTTGGGTGATTAATGAAATTCTCTAAGGTCACAAAATGTGACCTTAGAGATCATAAAATTAAATTGCGGCGTATTTCTGTCTAATGGCGGCCATGTCCCGGCTAACTTTTAAATCCAATATTTTAGCGTAGTGTTGTGTAGTTTTAATATTGGTATGACCTAACATTTTGCTTACGCTCTCTATGGGTACACCGTTGGATAGTGTAACGGTAGTAGCAAAAGTATGTCGGGCAATGTGAAAAGTCAAAGGTTTATCTATGCCACAAATTCCTGCTATTTCTTTTAAATAAGCATTCATTTTTTGATTGGTACTTACCGGCAGGGCTTTACCTAAATTACTGCAAATTGGATGATCTGTGTATTTATCAAGTAGAGTTAAGGCAGATGGTAATAATGGAATACGGCTTGGGGTATCTGTTTTTTTACGTTTTGTGAATATCCACATCTCACCGTCTGGCCCTGTAACAATCTCATTTCTCTTAAGCTTATTTACATCAGCATAAGCTAATCCCGTAAAACAACAAAATAAAAAAATATCCCTTACCTGGTTTAAGCGCTCTGTTGAAAATACTTTGTTAGCCATAGCTTGTAAATCATCGCCACTAAGGAAAACCCTGTCAACCTGTTTAATTCTTATTTTGTAATTAATAAATGGGTCTTTGTCTAACCATCCGCTTGACAGACAGATACCAACAATTTTTTTAAAATTCTTTATATACTTAAAAGCAGAGTTATTTGCGCAATTACGTTCTGAACGGAGATAAAACTCATAATTGGCAATAAAATCATGGTCAATTTTTTTAATATCTATATCCGACACTTTGTATTGCCACTGCAAATATTCTTGCGTATGTTTTAGTGAGGTTTGATAGCGAATAGATGTACCTGCGGCATACTCTTTACCAACTAATGCTGCAATTTTCTTATTATGGTCTTTAAATATGTCTATGAGCATTCTCGCTTTTTCGCTTTTCCCCAATAGTTTATCCCTAAGAGTTTCAGCGGTAATAATGCTTTTTGTTTCAGTCAATTGACTGTGCGCCTCGTAAACTTGTTTTTGCAACGTGTCTAAATAGGCATTAAAGGATTTAGTGTCCTCCTTAGTCCCTTTTAATCTGCCCGCAATGCTGTTCCATAGACTTGGCTCACATTCCCGCCCTGTCGTAGTTTCGGAACGTTTACCGTTTACGGTAATACGTAGATAAATCGGCACCAGGCCGGCTTGATAGTTTTTTGGCTTTTTTAAATAAAAAAGCAAGCTGAAATTAGTTTTCATAATGTTTTAAGCATTAAAAAGTGAAACAAAATTAAGCTTGCAATCACACCTGTACAAGATGTTCAAAATTTAAACACGTTGATTATCAAAGGGATATGTCGTATTGGTGAGTAAGGAACTTTTAAAACTTACTCACCGAATTACGCTCCTTTTTATTACGAATTGGTGAATAATATAGCCATTTGACTAAAAAACAAAAGCCTGCAATCATTTGATTTGCAGGCTTTTAGTCTGTCTTAACATTGAACTTAGTGGAGCCGGAGGGATTCGAACCCTCGTCCAAACATGGTATAAGGTACGCTTTCTACATGCTTAGCGTCTGTTTAATTGTCGGGAAGGGGAAGGTCAGCAGCCTACCTGTACCGTCTTCCTTAGGTGCTTTGTTTCGCCGATTGCCCACACCTTACAATCAGCTATTTTCATTTTTCGATGCCCCGATTGCCGATCCAATGAAACGGAAAACCGGCGGGACAAAAGCTATGCTAATTCTAAATTAGGCAGCTAAGGCGTAGTTATTTTCGCCATTTGTAGTTTTGAACGTTCAGATTAAAGCGCTAATTCGTCCAACGCGCTGCATGCTTACATACTTATCTCCATCCTGTCAATTCCGGTCGACCCCTGTATTTTGAGGTAAAAGCTGAAAGAATAAAGCTTAAAGCGATTACAAATATACAAAACTCAGGCCAAAGGTATAGCTTATAAAATGCTTTCGGCTTTCTGCTTTCGGTTTTCTGCTGTAACTCTGCCGGGGTAAACTTTTAAAGCTTCTTCCAAACACTTCATCGCTTTGGCCAGATCATTATTATTCAATACGTAAGCCAACCGAACTTCGTTTAATCCTGCGCCTGGAGTACTGTAAAACCCTGTTGCTGGCGCCATCATTACCGTTTGGTTTTCATAGCTGAATTCTTCAAGCATCCACTGGCAAAATTTGTCTGAGTTATCAATGGGCAATTGAGCCATTACATAAAATGCACCACCGGGATTGGGGCAAAATACGCCTTCCATATTGTTAAGTGCGTTTACCACTGTATTGCGGCGGGCTGTATACTCGGCTTTTACGCGCTCAAAATATTCGTCGGGTGTGTCTATAGCCGCTTCGCCGGCAATTTGTTCAACCAGGCCGGGGCTTAGCCGCGCTTGCGCAAATTTGATAGCTGTTTCCCAGAACTTTCTGTTTTTGGTAATGATACAACCCAGGCGGGCACCGCAGGCGCTGTAACGCTTGCTTACCGTATCAATGATGATCACGTTTTCATCCAACCCATCCAAATGCATGGGCGATACAAAAGGTTGATCGTTGTAACAAAATTCGCGATAAGCTTCATCTGCAAATAAATACAGATCATGCTTTAATACCAGCGCTTTCAGAGCTTCCATTTCCTCGCGAGAGTAGAGGTAGCCTGTTGGGTTATTAGGGCTGCAGATAAAGATAGCGCGGGTTTTATCAGTAATGGTTTTTTCAAACTCGCTGATAGGCGGTAATGCGAAACCATTGGTGATGTGCGATAATATCGGCCTAACTACAATATCGCTCTGGCTGGCAAAGCTATTGTAATTAGCATAAAATGGCTCGGGTACAATCACTTCATCACCGGCATCCAGGCAGGTCATAAAGGTAATGGATATCGCTTCCGAACCACCGGCAGTAACAATGATATCTTCCGGGGTGATGTTGTATCCTGCTTTATTGTAATACTTGGTAAGTTGTTTACGATAAGACAAGGTGCCTTCTGATGGCGTATAGGCCCAAACTTTAAAATCGATATTTTTAACGGCTTGTATCATCCCCACAGGGGTTTCAATATCCGGTTGTCCAATATTAAGGTGGTAAACAGTTCTGCCATTAAGCTTAGCTTGATCGGCATAGGGAGTTAATTTTCTGATCGGGGAGGCGGGCATCCGCTGTCCCTTACGAGAGATATTTGGCATTTGGCAAAAATAGAAAAAAGATGAATTTTATTTTGATGAAACTGGTTGTTTATATAATTAAATTATACATAAACAGAAAAGGCCCGAATTTTCGGGCCTTTTCTGTTTTATTAAGTGACCCTTTATTCTGTAGAGATTAAAGGGTTAAGTCTGAAATCGCTACTTCGTACTTGGTGCCGCCGCTTTGGCTACAACTTCGCCTATAATTGTTAAATATTTTTGTGGAGTTTTTGCATTGCTGGTAACCACAATGGTTTTGCTAAATGGTGCTGCTACCGCCGCATTATAAGTAATGGTAATTTTACCGTTTGCACCTTTTTTTACCGGAGTTTTAGTATAATCTGCAATGGTGCAACCACAAGTTGGTTTTACTTCAGTTAAAATAAGCGGATCATTACCCACGTTGGTGAAAGTAAATACAGTAGTAACTGGTGTACCTTGAGGCACTTTACCGAAGTCGTGTTTTTCTTCGTTAAATTTAAACTCAGGTTTGTTGGCGTCCTGTGCAGTATTATCTTGTGCGGATACATTCAGAACAAATCCTAAAACTACTGCGCACATTAAAAATAATTTTTTCATAACGTATGTTTGATTATTACAAAGATATAAGGTTTAACCAAACTATCAATTTTTGGTTTCAAATAATGACCTCTTTGTGTGGCTTATACGGTTATTTGCACTGTTTTGTTGGTTTCAAAACAGATTTGTTACAATGTGAGCGGTAAGCTATAGTTGCCTTTATGGTATTGTGCCATTAAATACTTTTTATATGTTTGCCAATGTCAGGTGTGGGCGGTTAACTTATGTGCTCATCAAAACAGCTGCTTTAATGTGGATAAAAACTTATAGCGCAAAGTGCTTGTTTTGATTGATAGTTATGCCGATTACCAAATAGAATTTTTTAATTTTACAGACTAAATAAACGCTTATGCCCGAAACTGCAAATCCTGGTACCAGTAAAATTGATCTTACTGAGCTAAGTTTTGATGATTTCAAGAATGTAGTAATCAATGACTATCGTATAGCTTATGAAAGCCGGCAGGCCAGCTTAATAGGCCGCCGTGAGGTGCTGACGGGCAAAGCTAAATTTGGCATATTTGGCGACGGTAAAGAAGTTGCCCAGATAGCTATGGCAAAAGCGTTTAGAAAAGGCGACTGGCGCGCCGGCTATTATCGCGACCAGACTTTCATGTTTGCTACAGGCATGAGTAACCTCCCTGAGTTCTTCGCGCAGTTATATGCTCATCCGGATATCAATGAAGACCCGTCATCGGGTGGCAGGCAAATGAACTGTCATTACGCTACGCGTTTTATTGATGCAGATGGCGGTTGGAAAAATCAGGTTGAAAGCCTCAACTGCTCCTCCGATATGTCTACTACCGGCGGTCATATGCCGCGTTTGCTTGGTTTGGCTTTTGCATCAAAATTATATCGCCAGAATAAAGAATTAGCCGGAATGAACAATTTTTCAATCAACGGCAATGAGGTTGCTTTCGGAACCATAGGTAACGGCGCTACTTCTGAAGGTTTGTTTTTTGAAGTATTTAATGCTGCCGGGGTACTGCAGGTGCCTATGGCTATTTCTATTTGGGACGACGCTTACGCGATATCTGTTCCGGCTAATATACAAACTACCAAAGGCGATATTTCTGAAGTGCTGAAAGGCTTCCAGCGCGAAGACGGTACCAACGGTTACGAGATATTTAAAGTTCGGGGTTGGGATTATGTAGCCCTTTGCGAAACTTATGAGCGGGCTATAGCTTATTGCCGCACCGAGCACGTACCGGTGCTGATTCATGTGGTGGAGATGACACAGCCGCAAGGCCACTCAACATCGGGTTCGCATGAGCGTTATAAGAGTAAAGACCGTTTAGCCTGGGAAAACGAACACGACTGCCTGTTACAAATGCGCAACTGGATGTTGGAGTCGGCAATTATTGCTGAGGATGATCTTTCGTTTTTAGAAGACGAAGCCAAAAAATATGTTCGTCAATGCCAGCGCGACGCCTGGAACAACCTGTCTGACAAAATTAAAATAGAGATAGACGAGGTTGCAAACCTCATCAGCGAGCTGGCGCAGGTGTCGGCTTACGGTAACGACCTGGAAGCTATCAATGCCGAGTTACTGGCATGCGTTGATCCGGGGCGTAAAGACACTACCACAGCGGTGCGCAAAGCCTTACGTTTAACGATTACCGAAACATTTGCAGAAAAAAATGCTTTGACTAACTGGCTGGAGCAGGAAAACGAGACAAATGCAGATCGTTATAACTCAAAATTGTTTAGTAATTCACCGGCATCGCCATTAAAAGTACCGGTTGTGCCTGCGCAATACCCTGCAGATGCACAATTGCTTGATGGCCGCGAGGTATTAAACGCTTGCTTTGATGCCAATTTTACCCGCGATAAGAGGGTAGTGGCTTTTGGTGAAGACGTTGGCGCCATTGGCGACGTGAACCAGGGATTTGCCGGTTTACAAAGTAAATACGGTAATCTGCGTATTTTTGATACAGGTATCCGCGAGTCGGCTATTATAGGTAAGGGTATGGGGTTGGCTATGCGCGGCCTTAAACCAATTGCAGAGATACAATATGTAGATTATGTGCTTTACGCCATGACCGTGTTAAGTGATGACCTGGCAAGTTTAAGCTATCGCACAGCAGGGGGGCAAAAAGCGCCGGTGATTGTACGTACCCGGGGCCATCGTTTAGAAGGTATCTGGCATTCTGGCTCGCCGCTTGGAATTATTTTGAATGCTATGCGTGGCTTACATGTTTGCGTTCCGCGCGATATGACACAAGCAGCCGGCATGTACAATACCCTGTTGCGCGGAGACGAGCCGGCAATTATTATAGAGTGTCTGAACGGCTATCGTCTTAAAGAAAAATTGCCGTCAAACGTTGGTGATTTTACGGTACCGCTGGGCAAAGCAGAGATCATGCGCGAAGGCCCGGATATGACCGTGGTATCATATGGCTCTACGCTTCGTATAGTACTTGAAGCTGCTGTTGAACTGGAAAAATTAGGTGTTCATATCGAGGTCATCGATCCGCAAACTTTATATCCGTTTGATATTGATAACGTTTGTGGTAACTCGCTTTATAAAACCAATAAATTATTAGTAGTTGATGAGGATCTGCCCGGCGCGGCATCGGCTTATATACTGCATAATATCCTGGAAACGCAAAAAGGTTATTATGCTTTAGATGCGCCTCCGCGTACACTGACTGCCAAAGATCACCGCCCGCCTTATGGCTCGGACGGCGATTATTTTACAAAGCCCTCTGCCGATGATGTTGTGGAGCTGGTTTATGGCATGATGAGCGATAGCAATCCAGGCAAATATCCCCCGATTTATTAGTCGACAAGGTGTGGGCAATCATCCTAGCAACGACGAAGCCGGTATGGTTTGGCTCCCTTACCGCCGGTATGAATTAACAAGCAAATTATCGCCTGAGCAGATCAAAGAAAAATTGCAGGAAGGCGATTCGGAATATACCGCTGATTTTTTACCGGATTATATCCGCCTTAAAGAACAGGATATGTTCAGTTTCGGAGCATATTCCCGATCGTTTAAGCCTCAGGCAAAATTATATTTAACAGTAACGACGGACGGTACCAAAGCCAGCGTTGTACTAAAACCGGCAGCAAAAGTTATTTTGATATCATGCCTCGTTATCATCTTGTTATTGGCCAGTATAGCGTTTTCAAAAAGAAGCGATTTAAGTACGGGAAGATATAAAGAAACAGCGGTAGCCTGTTTTGGCATACTGGTGTTTGGTTATCTGTTGCCGGTAGTAGCCTTTAATGCCGACTTATCGAAATTCAAACTATTTATTGCCAACCTTCTGGAAGTTGAACAAGATTAATTTATGGATACCAACTTTGATATATTATCTTCTGTCGTAAAAAATCGCCGTACCATAAAGCCTTTTATGATGAACGGCCAAAAGATAGCCGACGACCAAATTAGCCAATTATTAGAGCTGGCCGACTGGGCGCCAACGCATGGCCTGACCGAGCCCTGGCGTTTTGTGGTTTATGCTAACCCGGCCGATTTTTGCAGCGTTCACGCAGAATTATATAAACAAAACACGCCCGCTGAAGAATTTACTCAGGGTAGTTATGATAATCTGTTGCATCAGGGCGATAAGGCGTCGCATGCAATTATAGCGGTGATGCAGCGTGGAAAGCTGGCTAAAATACCTGCCGTTGAGGAAATGGCTGCCACGGCCTGCGCAGTTCAAAATATGCTCTTAGGTGCAACCGCTCTAGGATTGGCTTCGTATTGGGGTACAGGGGGTATGATACTAAAACCTGCCATGCGTACGTTCTTGAATTTAAATGACGAAGACGAAGTAATGGGGGTTCTGTATTTTGGTCATGCTGATGAGCAGCCCAAAGGTGCCAGACGGATCCCATTGACTGAAAAGGTTAAATGGGCATAAACAACAATTTGCCGGGCTTTTCGTAAGCCAATTATAAATTTAATTTGAATATAATTGTTTTGTCAGATTTTAAATAACTGTTAATAAAATTTAGTTAGAAAGAAAAAAAAATGGTACATTTGTATAATCAATTATACCAAGTCACACCTGATTTTTTATTAACTATTTAGATTTAAACTCAACAAAGTATGAGAAAACATTTTTGGTGGATAAATTGCGTTGTACTGATTCTGGTAATGAGCATTATTGGTTGGACGCCGGTACGCGCAACAAAAAATACAGAAACTTTAAAGACAGCACATGTTACTACCGCTAAAGAATTATTTAGCCGGTATGTAAACACAGTATATCAAACTGCCCATTTACAGGAAACTGGTATGGATCTGGGTGTTTTTCAAAAAGCATTAACCGGTTATTTCAATATTAAATCGGCCAATAACCTGGCAAAAAACAGCTCGGTTATTACCGTGGTCGACTTTAGCAAATCAAGCCGCGAAAAACGTATGTGGATCATTGACTTGTTAAACAATCAGTTGTTGCTTAATACCTGGGTGGCTCATGGTCAGGGTAGTGGTAACGATATGGCAACCAGTTTTTCTGATACTAACGAGTCGCACCAAAGTAGTTTAGGCTTCTATTTAGCCGATGACGTATATTTTGGCAAGCATGGCCGCTCATTACGTTTAGATGGCTTAGATCAGGGTTTTAACGCTAATGCACGGTCGCGCGGTGTGGTTGTTCATGCCGCCGATTATGTAGGCGCGGGTACTATTGCAGCAATAGGCCGCTTAGGTCGTAGCTTTGGTTGCCCGGCTGTATCTCCGGCAGTGATTGATCAGGTTATCAATACTATTAAAGGTAAGTCAGTATTTTTCATCAATGGCAATAGCTCTGACTATACTTCAAAATATTTAAACGATACTGTATTCGCTAATTTTACTGCGCAGGATAGCACCATGATAGAGGCACCCAGATCGTAAACTTTTTCATTGTAGTTTTTTATAAAGAAGCCCCGCAGTTACTGCGGGGCTTCTTCTGTTTATATATTATATACTTTTTGTCATTTAGACGAGGAACGGGGAGAAATCTATACACGCTAATCAAATCTTGAATGTCGGTGTATGGATTTCTCCCGATGGTCGAAAAGACAATCGGGAGAGAAGTATGAATTTTGTTATTTTAAAGTTGCCAAAGCGTTGTACAGCACAATGTCCAACCCGTAAACATCGGGCACCGCGTGTACCGTGCCGGCGTCGTCAACCCAGGCCGTCATGTAAGTAATCAGTACCGGTACTTTTGGTGTCAGTGCTACAGATGTAGGCTCGGGTTTATCCTCACTCATATCTTTGGCAATTAAATCATATTTGGGGCCCCGTCCAAACAAGTTAAGCGCCAAACCCTGAGGGTCGCCTAAACGCACACAGCCATGGCTGATAGCTCGCATAGACATCCCGAACGCATTTTTGGCCGGCGTATCATGCAAGTAAACGCTGCTTTTATTATTAAACAGAAACTTGATCTTACCTAACGAGTTTTGGTCGCCCGGCTGCTGTTTAAACTCATAGTCGGCTGCTGATACATTATCCCAGTCAATATCATCCGGATCAACCAGATGGCCATTGTCGTAAACGTTGATACCTTTGTTTTCAAGATAGTACCGATCCTTTTTAGCTTCAACTATGATCTCTTTGCTGGCAATACTTTGCGGGATGTTCCAAACAGGGTTAACCTCGACACTATGAATTAAACTGCTTAACTGGGGAGTAGAGTGACGGTTAGGTTTGTCTACCTTGCCTGAATCGGCGTAGTTCATCAGTGTTTCACTGTTGTTTATATTGCGGCCCTGTCCCACGCAAACTTTCATATTCAGTACCGATTTGCCATTCTGCATTACATCAAGTTGGTAAGCCGGAATATTTACGCTGACATATTTGCTTGCATTAGGAGCGTTGTGCCATCTTAAACGCTCCAGGTTTACTGCGATGACGCGCTTGGTTTCTTCGGCTGATATCCCGTTTGCGGCGACGCCGCTTGCCAGTGCTTTTTGTAAGGCAATATAGCCCGGATCTTTAGGCTGAATGCTGTCCAGGTAAGTTTTTAAATCCGAAACCTGAAATACTTTAGTCATAGATGCACTGTCTGGCCGGGGTGTTGGGATATAATATCTGACATAAACAGATTTTGGATCGATAACACCAAACTGCAGCGCATTTGAATAACGCAGTAACGAGTTGGCCGAGAGTATCTCCAGTTCGGCAATGTCATGATATGCCTGATCGAGTGTCTTAATTGCTTTTTTATTATAAAACTTGTTAATCAATTCCCCTATCTCATTAGCCTTAAATAATTCGGGATTAAGTCCGTGCTGACCGGCATTTTTATAATAAGTAACCGATGTCTTGAGGTCTTTGTTAAAGATGTGATCCATCACAAAAACCGGGTCATAATTGTTTTGTTCGTAAAATTTGCTGATGAAGGAGCCGTAAGTGAGGTTAGATTTTTCTTCGGCTAATACTTTCTGAAATACGCGGGCAAGGCCATCAGGGGTTACATCTTTAAAAACTTTATTTCTGGTTTTCTTGAAAAGAATCTTGCCCATATCAGAGCGGCTTTTTTTGCAACTTTGAAAAACCGCCGCCGACGCCACGAGTAGGATTATTGTTAGTTTGACGAATTTTTTTGTATCTGTTAGCATAAGTTTAAATTAAAAACGTTTGGGGATATAGCAATACCTATACCATTTATTAAGGCGCATAATATTTGCAGTAGAATATATTCAAAAAAACTAGTAAATTGATGTATGGCAGATAAGCAAAAACCAGAAGTTTGGCTACGCGGTGCGCTGGAAGGTATTCCGCCTTTATTGCAGCCGGTAGCTCATGCCTTATTGCAAGCACGTGAGGAAGTTAACGCTTTAATGGCCGACTTTCCGGAGATATTGCTATGGGTAATGCCTGTGGGCATGGCTTCGCCGGGATTTCACCTGCAACATTTGGCCGGCGTACTCGACAGGTTGTTTACCTATGCACGAGGTGAAACGCTGACCGAACATCAGCTCAATAAACTGGCGTTAGAAGGAAAAATGCCCGAAATAGGCTACAGTGTAAACACTTTACTGGAAATTTTTAATCGCCAGGTAGACGATGCTGTCAAGCAATTAAGTGGTACTGATGAATTGACGCTGACGGATAAAAGAGGGGTAGGGCGGGCGCAGCTGCCGTCGACGGTCATTGGTTTATACACGCATGCAGCTGAACATATCATGCGACACCTGGGCCAACTGCTGGTAACCTCAGGGATATTGAGGGGATAATTTAATTATTAAAAAATATACCAGAAAATGTTGGATATCCGGAATCTTTATAGCCGTCGTAGAAAAAGCGGGTTAGGCGAAATTGCAAATGTCCGCTTATGGTGTAATTGAGATAAACGCCATTATCAAAACCCGAAATTATATTCGATTTCAATATTTTTTTGGTGACCGGATCAATCACATCAATAAGTATTTGCCGGTGTTGATGCTGCCAATCCAACAGATAAATGGACACTTTTTTCTTTGAGCCGTCAGCGATGTTTACATCAATAAGTTCATGCAGCGTTGCCGTGTTACCGCCCGCTACACGGCTTTCTTTTGTTGCAGAAGTATAGGGTGCGCTATCATTTACCGGTTTTAAGGCCCATCTTTCTAACTTGTTGCCGATGTAATTAAGGCTTAATGACGATGGTAATTTCTGTTTTCCGGCTGCTATATCATAACCTGATTTACCATATACGCCAACCCAATTGCCCCTGGTTTTTCTATCTGATCCATTAAATACCACAGTGCCTGAGACGGCAAGTTCATATATAGTACGGATATGTTTCATATCGGTACCATGCGGAACAATGCTCAAACATTCGCCTGCATTCATTTGCAAGATTATGGAGTGATCTCTGATATTTCTATTAGCTTCTTTAAGTACAATGGTATCCGGCCTGATCCAATAAATATCCGCGGTTTTAACTTTTTCCCAGGTTTTTGGAAACACCCAGGTACGCACTTTCCCGCTTATCGAATAACACATTATTTCAAGGTGGTCGAGCCAGTAAACCGGCATAAAAACGTCATAGCCTGATTTGATTAGATGTCCATCCTGTTCAATAGTTTGCAGGCTGTCTTTATAAGTGCTTATGGTATTCTCAGAAAAATTGGCGGTATAGCTGCCATTGTCCGCCGTATATTTTTCGCGCAGCAAACGGTTTAAATTAAAATAGGTAAGGGTATGATGTGCAAACTCGCGTTGCGCCCTCTCGGGGTGGTACTGAAACTGAATATCCTCAAACTGTACGCTGCTGCCAAATACCTGTAAGGCCGGTTTAATATCAAGCCGCTGGCCCAATAACCTATCGTGAGCTATGTCGCGGCCCCCGCACATTAAATACGGCGGTATTTCCATGGGATTGACACCTAACGAATATTGGCCCCAATCCCAGGTAATGCCTTGCGATAAATATCCGTATAATTGTTTATCTCCATATTCGGCAATTAACTGAATACCGTAACGGTTTTTGAGATAAAGAGCAATCTTTTTAATGGTATTGCGCTGATCGTCACTGGTATGCCCGTAAAACGGACTGGCCGGATATTGCGTAATGTTATCAAAATAAAGTACCCCGGTTTCTTTTAGCTGGGGAAAGGCTGCGATGAGCGCATCAATTCGCTTTTTAGAGACACCCGATTTCCATTCATTCACGAGGTCGACAAAATAACTTTGCCTGCCCCACCACTTTTGCCCTTTTACAAACGACCCGTCTCTTTCCTTGCAGATAAGATCTTTACCGGCATAAAGGCTCCACTTGGGGCTTTCCATATAAGCATCAAACGGGTTAACATGAAATGTACAATGCGTATGATATCGGGCGGCCTCTGCCATTAACCAATCTATTGCCGGCTTCCCCTTTAATCCGCCCGGCGCAAAAAGTGTACTGTCTGCAGGCAACCACCAGGGGTACTGATGATCATGCCCATTTTGTTGAAAGCCACCTAAGATGACTATTTTAGGCAAACCGCGCGTTATATTATCTAATTGTTTGATGTATTTCAACACTGCACCCAGATCAAGATTAGATACCTGGTCGGGCGTAGCGCATCTTAGCATTATTTTATAAGTCATGGTTTGCGACAAATCCCTGCCGAAAGGATAGGCAACCTGGGGCGTCTGTGCAGATAAAGCGTCGGTAAGCAGTAGTGAGGCTAAAAAAATAAATAGGTATTTCATCGGAATCGTTGCCCTAAATTAGCCTTTTTGAGAATAATAATAGTTAATTCTTTATCTTTCAACAACAAACCGGAACGCATGCTTATCAAAACCAAAAGAATTTATGAGCCGGCGGCAAAAGGGGACGGCTATCGTATATTGGTTGACCGCCTGTGGCCGAGGGGATTAAAGAAGGAAAATGCGCATATCGATAAATGGTTAAAGTCCGTTGCACCATCATCAGCTTTGCGCACCTGGATACATGGCGATAAGGGTAACTGGGATGAATTTGAATTAAGGTATCTGGATGAACTTAAAAATTCGGAAGGCTTACAGGAGTTGGAAACATTGCTAAAAGAACATCATACCGTTACTTTTTTATATGCGGCAAAAGATGAACAGCAAAACCATGCGTTGGTTCTTAAAAAGCTTGTATTGGTTTTAAGAGAAAGGTAATATCAGGAGTTGTTTGTCTTTAACCTATCCTGAAATAGGTTTACCGCAAGGTGTTTCACCGAGGTGTTTCACTGACAAAATTCTGCAGTACCCTAAAAATAGCTAAAATGCTATGTTTCAAATAATTATAACGATTAACTGAACCTTTACTACTGTTTCAAAGTGTTTCACCCGGTTTATGTAAATGGCTCATTTATAGTAAGTTGTCTTGAAAAAGTGTTTCAAGTGTTCCAAAGTGTTTCACTTTTAAGCGGAACACTTTATATCAATAAATGGTTATTGTGGTAAAATAGTATTGCGGTTGCGCAGCCAATGATCGGCCAATACCAAAGCAGCCATAGCCTCAACAATAGGCACAGCACGTGGCACCACGCAAGGATCATGGCGGCCTTTGCCTGATATCTCGGCAGCATTACCTTCGCTGTCAACAGTGGCCTGGTTTTGCATAATAGTAGCAACCGGTTTAAAAGCTACTTTAAACTCGATAGGCATGCCGTTACTGATACCACCCTGTATGCCGCCCGAGTAGTTGGTGATGGTGCGAATATCACCTGAATCAGATTTAATGAAGATATCATTATGTTCTGATCCGCGCATCTCACTGCCCTGAAAGCCAGAGCCAAACTCAAAGCCGTGTACGGCATTGATACTTAGCATAGCCTTACCTAAATCGGCATGTAATTTATCAAACACAGGCTCACCTAAGCCAACGGGGCAGTTCAATATATGGCAGCTTACCTTACCGCCAACGGTATCACCGTCTTTACGTACTGAATCAATAAAATTGATCATTTCTTCGGCTGTCGCCGGATCTGCACAACGTACAATGTTTTTCTCGCGGTCGTCAATAAACTCTTGTGCACTCTTGATCTCTACATTAGGCGCATTGATCTTGCCTACGCTGCTCACATGGGCAACAATCTCAATGCCCTGGCTTTTCAATAATAACTTGGCTAATGCCCCCGCAGCTACACGCGCTGCTGTCTCACGAGCTGATGAGCGGCCACCACCGCGGTGATCACGGATACCGTATTTGGTTTGATAAGTGTAATCCGCATGCGATGGGCGAAACACATCTGTATTGTGGCTGTAATCCTTGCTGCGCTGGTCCTCATTCGGTATCAGCATCATAATAGGGGTGCCGGTGGTTTTACCTTCAAATACACCCGAAAGAATGCGTACCGTATCGCTTTCCTTGCGCTGGGTAGTAATCTTCGACTGGCCGGGTTTGCGTTTATCCAGCTCAGCTTGAATGTATTCCAGGTCAACCGGTAACTGCGACGGGCAGCCGTCAATAATTACGCCTATAGCCTCGCCATGCGATTCGCCAAATGTGGTTATCCTGAATAATTGTCCGAATGAATTACCTGCCATCTCTATAATGAGTGAGTGAGTTATTGAATGGGTGAGTTTGTGTTATCTAAATTGCATCCACGCTAACAACAAAACGCAGATGCAATCTTTTGATTATATGTCTTTTACTTCAAAGCCTGCTTTTTCAAGATCGGTCCAGAAAGCCGGATATGATTTTTCAACCACTTTAGCGTCTTCAATTTCCAGTTCAGGAATGATCAGTGCCAGCGGTGCAAAAGCCATAGCCATGCGGTGGTCGTCATACGTATTGATAAACATGCGTTCGGGAATAAATTTACCACTACAGTCAAGCGTATAGGTTTCATTATCCTCAATAAGTTTAACACCCATTTTGCCAAGCTCATTTTGTAAAGCTTTGATCCGGTCAGTTTCTTTAATTTTTAAAGTTTCCAGGCCGGTAAAAGTAGCCTCATGATTCAGCGCTGCACATACTACCACAATGGTTTGTGCCAGGTCAGGGCATTTCTTTAAGTCGAATGCCTTGCGAACTATTTGCTTAGGCTCTTTCTTAATATGCACGCCACCGTCTCTGAACTGCGAGGTGATGCCAAAGTTAGCCATAATCTCGCCGATCACGCTGTCGCCTTGCAAACTGTAGGATGTCAAGCCGTGTAAAAACAAATCCGCTTTATCAGCCAAAGCCGCTATAGAGTACCAGTAAGATGCAGCACTCCAATCAGGCTCAACCGGTAGGCTGGTCTCTTTAAACTCCTGATGCGGAATGTCGATCACATTGCCGTTCCAATCATGTTTGATGCCTGCCTGCTCCAGCATACCCAAGGTCATTTCCACATAAGGGCGCGAAGTTAGGTCACCCTCGATATGAACTTCAAGACCCATCGGTAAGTTCGCAGCAATCAGCAATAACGCAGTAATGTACTGGCTACTAATATTCCCTTTAATACTAATTTTATTCGTAGCCTGTTGGATGTTACCCTGGATGCGGATAGGGGGGAAACCATCATTCTCCTCATAGCTGATCTCGGCACCCAGTTTGCGCAAAGCATCAACCAAAATACCTATGGGGCGTTGCTTCATTCGCTCACTGCCGGTAAGTACAACCTCTCCGTCTTGTAAAGTGTAGTAAGCAGTTAAAAAACGCATAGCGGTGCCGGCCGGGCCGATGTTTACAATTTTATTTTCGGCCACCTGCGTAACAGGCTCCGGCTCATGACCAGCGGTTTGCAAAGTCAAGCCTAAAGCCTTTTGCAGGGTAACGGTGTCCGCAGCGTCTGATATATTTTCAACGCGTACTTTTCCATTACTCAGGGCCTCGATTACCAGCGCACGGTTGCACTCGCTCTTTGAGCCGGTTAAGTGTACTTCGCCAATAGCTACTTTATCTTTTTTAGTAAGCAGGATATTCTGACTCATCTGGGTATTAAACGTGGGTAAGTTTCTCTGCTTGCTGACCTGCTGCCTGACCTTCGTTCATGATCTCAGTTTGCTTGCGGATAGACTCGGTGTGCAATAACTCTAATAATTTCTCGGTAAAATCCGGGCTTAATTTTAGCGCTTTGCCGTAGTTAATGCGTTTGTTTAATATTTCATCCCAACGGTTTACCTGTAAAATGGTAATGTTGTTCTCTTTTTTGTAAGCACCAATCTGTTCGGCAATTTTCATGCGCTCAGCAATTTTCTGGATCAGCAAATCGTCGATTTTATCGATGTTATTGCGTAGCTCGGTTAGTTTGTCATTAACCTGTGCATTGTTAGTATCAGGTTTACGTAAAGTCAAATGGTCTACCAATTCAGCCAAAGCAGCCGGAGTAACTTGTTGTTTAGCATCTGTCCAGGCCACACTTGGATCAATATGCGACTCGATCATCAAACCTTGCATATCCAGGTCTAACGCTTTTTGAGACACGTAGCCAATCAGGTCACGGTTACCAGAAATATGGCTTGGGTCGCAGATTAATGGTAAATGCGGAGCTAAAGTTTTCAGGTGGATAGCGATATCCCACATTGGCTCGTTACGGAAAGCCGATTTTTCGTATGATGAGAAGCCACGATGAATAGCGGCAAGTTTAGTGATGCCTGCATTATTGATACGCTCTATAGCGCCAATCCATAAAGAAATATCAGGGTTAACCGGGTTTTTGATCATTACCGGTACGTCAGCACCTTTCAAAGCGTCAGCAATTTCCTGAACAGTAAAAGGGTTGGCAGTTGAACGGGCGCCTACCCATAAAATATCAACCCCTGCAGCTAGCGCTTCTTCAACATGTTTTGCAGTGGCAACTTCAACGGCGGTTGGTAAACCGGTTTCAGCTTTAGCGCGTTTTAACCACTCTAAGCCAATGCTTCCTATGCCTTCAAACTCGCCCGGGCGGGTACGTGGTTTCCATATACCTGCGCGCAATGCCGTAACGCGGCCGGTGTTTTTTAATAAATGAGCAGTGGCTACTAACTGATCTTCAGTTTCTGCGCTGCACGGACCGGCAATCAATAGCGGTTCGTTGGTTGCTGTTATCCAAGAATTTAGTGGTTGGATGTTTAAATTAAGTTTCATTTTGTTGTTGTTATAATGTCTTGACTTATTAACTGTTTTTGGCCAGCTTTTTTACGCTGATATATTTACGCTCAGATTTTCCAGGCGATGTTTTGATGACTTTCTCAGGGCTTACTTCTTCCTCATGACGTTTATACTCACCCAGGATATTAAAGTTGTGGGTATATTTTAATATTTGTTTAACTGCGCTGTCATACTGCTTGGTTTCCTCCCATTCTACGTCCACATAAAAATTATACTCGTTGCGTTTACCCAATACCGGCATTGACTGTATCTTGCTCATGTTTACACCCAGGCTAGCAAAAATATTAAGCACTTTTGCCAAAGCACCTACCTGGTTACTCACCTGGAAACATAATGAAGCTTTGTTGGCCGGAACTTTAACCACATTTTCATGGGCAGTCAATATCAAAAAGCGGGTAAAGTTTTTCTTATTCGATTCTATACGCCGCTCAATTATATCTAATCCGTACAGCTTTGCCGCTAAATTATTAGCAATGGCAACAGTATCGGTTAACTTTTCGTCGGCTATACGTTTGGCGCATGCTGCGGTATCGCTGCTTTCAACGATTTTGAGGTGCGGGTACTCATCAAAGAAATCAATACACTGGCGGATAGCAATAGGATGCGAGGTTACATATTTGATCTGCTCGAACGATACCCCCGGCAAAGCCATCAGGTGCAATTGGATAGGCAGGTAAATCTCGCCAATCACGGGAAAATT
The DNA here is from genome assembly GCF_039539265.1 of Mucilaginibacter panaciglaebae. Classification (NCBI taxonomy): domain Bacteria; kingdom Pseudomonadati; phylum Bacteroidota; class Sphingobacteriia; order Sphingobacteriales; family Sphingobacteriaceae; genus Mucilaginibacter; species Mucilaginibacter panaciglaebae. The sequence goes on along the minus strand of NZ_BAABCV010000001.1, from coordinate 468,636 downwards.
GTAGTTTAATAACAAGGAGTAGTTTGGCAATATACTCCCTGCAATGCTATTTTCAATCGCCATTACTACATAATCGGCCTGGTTATTTTCCAGCGCGTCAAATGTTTGTTTAAAAGAGTTACACTCAATAGTCTGGATGTTTTCTCCAAAGTATTTTAAGGCCGCCTCTTCGTGAAACGAGGCGCGGATACCTTGTATGGCAACTCTTGTTTTTTCCTTTTTCATAATGGTTATTAAAGCAAAAAGTCCCGGCTTTTATGCCGGGACTTTTCAATTTCTTTATATGATTGTTAGTGCATATTAGTCCCGGCTCTTACTGGTAAAGTAAAAGTAGTAGCCATAAAAATATGCAGCGTTCAATTTCATTTGCTTGTTAATTATGGCGTAAAAATAGGAGTAATAAACTACTTTGTCAATAGATTATTTTATTTATTTGAAAATAATTGGACTTAAGCAAATTTTATATTGAAAAATGGAGTTTGTGCATAGTTTATTTGGTTGCAATTGTAAGCATGGACGCTTAGCTGAGTTCAAGGTGTGGACACTCGAACCGGTAAATAACAATAATGCCCATTCAAGTGTCCATTTGAATGGTTGCTGAATGTAAGCGTCTACGCTTACGATTATACAAACTATAAATTAGCGTAATAATTCAAGCCTTCAATAAGCTCTTCTTCGGTACAGATATTGTCGATATTAAACTGGCCGATCTTACTCAACAAGGTACAATTGATCTTACCATTCTGGTTCTTTTTATCCTTCAGCATATAATCAATAAGCGTAGTGTTGTCAGCTGTTTTTAGATTATAGCGGGGGTACAGATTCATCAGCACTTGAGTAATTTCGGTTAGTTCTTCGGCACTAAGGCTTGATTTTTTATGTGACAGATAAGCTTCGCAGATCATGCCGATAGCGATTGCTTCGCCATGCGACAATGAATCTTTATCATTGATCAGTGAGTACGTCTCAACTGCATGACCAATAGTATGACCAAAGTTTAACGATTTGCGGATATTTTTTTCGTTTGGATCTTCAAGTACCACCGCATTTTTGATAGCCACCGAACGATAAACCATCCAATCGGCCGGCGTTGTAAGGTCGCTTTGTTTTAGTTGGTTCCAGTATTCAGCATCGCAGATCAGCCCATGTTTCAGCATTTCTGCCGTGCCTGAAAGTATCTGGCGTGACGGAAGCGTTTTCAAAAACTCACCCTCAATAAATACTGCTTTTGGTTGGGTGAATGTGCCGATGATATTTTTAATGCTGTTAATGTCAATACCCGTTTTGCCGCCAACTGATGCGTCGACCTGCGAAAGCAGGGTAGTAGGCACATGTACAAAGTCGATACCACGTTTAAAGGTCGAGGCTGCAAAGCCGCCCAGATCGCTGATAACGCCGCCACCCAGGTTAATTAATAAACTCTGACGATCAGCGCCAAAGTCGATCAACATTTTCCATACGCCGATGCAAAAATCAATATCCTTGCTTTCTTCGCCGGCATTAACTTCGATAATATCAAAATTGTCAGGATCGCCCAGTCGTTCTCTAAGTAAAGGCAGGCAATATTTGGCCGTATTTTCATCGGTTAAAATAAAGAAACGCGAGTAACCTCCTTTTTCGACAAAACTGGCCAGCTCGCTTAAGCTGTTTTGAAAATATATGTTGTAATTGTTACTCTCAATGGTATCCATAACGTCAACTTTGCAGCTATCGGCATCTATTGTACTCATAAACTAAATCACTTTTATTTTATTACCGGCAAACTCAACCACATCACCCTTCTTTACTTTTAAGCGCTTGCGGTAGTCAATCTCACCGTTATATTTTACTTCGCCCTGGTCTACAACTATTTGTGCCTCGCCGCCGGTTGCAACCAGGTTGGTGGCCTTTAATAATTGTATCATGGGGATGTAATCGCCGGTAACTTTAAACTCTATCATTGGGCAGCAAAAATAAACTATTCGCAGAATAATGAGTTATGTAACTATCATTTTATAATTTTGTACCACGCTAATGATTCATAGCCAGCCGTATTATTGGTTGGCACAAGGCAAAACGTGAATCATAAATAATAACTATGACTCAAAAATACAGCTTATCTTTTGAGAATACGGAAATCGCATTCCGCCATTCATCAAATGCTGATCTAAAACGGGCCTATTGGCTTTTCAAAATTATCAATGTAAACTTCCTCGTTAAAATAGGCCCACCCATTACCAACTTTGCTGTAAAAATAGGTTTGCCGATAAAAGGGTTGATCAAAGCTACCATCTTCAAACATTTTTGCGGCGGCGAGACTATCCGCGAATGCGAAAACACCATTAAGACTTTAGAACGTGGTGGAGTAGGCACCATATTGGATTATTCCATAGAAGGTGAAGATGACGAGAAAGTTTTTGACGAAACCTGCGAGGAGATCATTCGTACGATAAAACGTGCTAATAAAGATAAAGCCATTCCGATTACGGTTTTCAAGGCCACCGGCGTTGGCCGTTTCGGTCTGTTAGAAAAGCTGGATGCGAAAGTAAAACTGAGCGCTGCCGAAGAAGAAGAATGGCAAAAGGTGCAGAGCCGGGTTATAGCTATTTGCGATAAAGCACACTCAATAGGTGTCCCGGTGATGATTGATGCCGAGGAAACCTGGATACAAAACACTATTGATCAACTGGCACTGGGTATGATGCGCAAATTCAATAAAGAAAAAGCCATCGTTTACAATACTTACCAGCTTTATCGGCACGATAAACTGGCCTCAATAAAGAGCGATACCAAGGTTGCCATAAAAGAGGAATTTATTTTGGGCGCCAAACTGGTGCGCGGCGCTTATATGGAAAAAGAACGCAAACGCGCTGAAGAAATGGGCTATCTATCGCCGATACAACCTACCAAAGAGGCAAGTGACCGCGACTTTAATCTGGCCCTGGAATATTGCACTGACAACATCGCTCACATAGCTTTTGTAGCCGGAACGCATAATGAAGATAGTTGCCGGTTGCTCACTGAATTGATGGAAAAAAAGAATATCGACCACAAATATCCGCACATATATTTTGCACAATTATTGGGTATGAGTGATAACCTTAGCTTTAATTTGGCCGATGCGGGTTACCTGGTTGCCAAATACGTTCCGTACGGGCCGATCAAAGCGGTGCTGCCATACTTGTTCCGCCGTGCGCAAGAGAATACCGCCATTGCCGGGCAAATGAGCCGCGAGTTAAGCCTGATTGTTAAGGAAAAGAAACGACGCGGAATATAGTACTATAATAATCCGCTGTTCATGAAATAGTCCTGAATATTATCCGGTGCCGTCATTAAGTACGTTTGCAAGCCAAGCTTTTTCGCGGTCTCTAAATGCTGCGGACTATCATCAATAAACAAAGTTTCGGCGGGGTCGAGGCTGTTTTCATTCAATACCTGTTTAAATATTTCAGCATCAGGCTTGCGCTTGCCCATTAGGTGCGAATAATAAACTTTTTCAAACAAGCCGGAGTTATCCTCCATATTATACTCGCGCTTTAAATAAGCATGTACATAATCATAATGGATAGCATTGATGTTGCTGAGCAGAAACGTACGGTACTTGTGTTTTAATTGCAGCAATAACTCGTGATTTCCTTTGGGAATACCGATAAAAATGGCATTCCAGGCATCGTCGATTTGCTGGTCAGTAAGCGTGGGTTTATGGGTGAGCTCGCGTATTCGATCTCTAAATACTGGTGGCGATATCTCACCACGTTCTAAAGCATCAAATACGTCGTCTTGTTTGCGATGCCCGTAAAACTCGTCGGCATTATCGATACCCAGGGCTTTCCAGGCCTCGGCTACTCTTTTAAAATCTATGTGGAATATTACGTTGCCGTAATCAAAAATAATGTTCTTTATATTGTTCATATACCTTGAGTAATCGCTTTCATTTTAGCCAGGCCCATTTTGGCTACTTGTAAGGCATCTTGTTTATAATAGCTTTCATTAAATACTTCCAGCGATAACACTGTAGGTCTTTCAGGGTTTTTGATAATCTGCAGTATTTGTTTAAGCGGAGCGACGCCATCGCCCGGATAAACCCGGTCGGGTTCAGATATTTTTTCGGGTGCGATGCCGGCAGGGTAGTCATTAATGTGAAATACCTCGATTGCATTTTTACCCACCAGAGGCAGACTGTTTAAACTTGAACCGCCTTTGTAAATGTGAAATGAATCCAGCAGTATTGAAGCATCTTTATGCTCGCTTGCGGCAGCCACATACAGTACGTCGCTTATTTTTTTGAGATTGTGCGATCCGCCCCACATCTCTAATATTGGCTTAACGCCAGTGCGTTTGCCTATTTCAAGGACAGCACGGTATCTTTCAGTAATTTTATCCAGGCTGATTGTTGGCAGGCCGGTAGCGCCTGCAGGGGGCGCCGCAATACGATGGCAGCCCATTTCAGCCAGCAAGTTCATTTGCCGCTCTAGTTGTAATAAGGCCTCTTTGCGGGTTTGCTCATCATCTACTATCCACGGTGCGAAGCCTATAGCATTTTCTACAGTAACCCCCAGTCCCGCAATAATTCTCCTGGCCTCGTTGGTCGACCCGGCATTTTGCAGGAAAACCTGGAAAGTATCTAGCCAAATCTCAACCGAAGTAAAGCCTGCGGCAGCGGCAGTTTGTATTTCTTTTATAAAGCCTAGCTTTTGCCCGCGGATGGTACTCATGTTCAATGAGTATTTAAAAGCCGGATTGGATTTCTTAGAAACGCTCATGCCGGAAGCCGTTGTATTAAGCAAAGCAGCACTTGCGCCCAAACCCAGGGTTTGCAACGCCTGCCTGCGATTTTGTGATAAATGAGCCATTTAGCAAAAATACTTTTAACCGTATCGATACCAAAAATATACTATTTTAATTAAAATAAGCCTTTGCATTTGTTGGCAGAAAATTGTAACATTGCAGCCTGAAATTTATAAGATTTCGACCGCGCCTATAGCTCAGTTGGTTAGAGTAGAAGACTCATAATCTTTTGGTCCCTGGTTCGAGCCCAGGTGGGCGCACTTAAGTAGCAAGATCTACACCTAAAAAGCCCCTTAAATCAGCGATTTAAGGGGCTTTTTTATTAATTTCCCCTTACTCGCCCCTTGTAAAGCCAAGGTTCTCGTTGCCTATCCGACTACCTGTTTTTGTTTTTAACTTAGAAACCGATTCAATGCATTGATAAATAGTTTATTACAGGGGTAAAAGTTTTTAAAAATAAACATCGCCCGCCCGCTTACGCCCCTGTTTTCATATAGTTTGATGATTATGTTGAAAACATGGGGCGCTTGAAAAAAGGCATTTTTAAGCTAAATGGAATAAATAATTTATCCAATTGTTATTAAGATGAATAAAGCTATAATATTGCATAATAATTCTGCTGTAGCCCAAATACGTAAGTATGCAACATACTATCCTGATCATCGATGATGAAAAAAAATTAAATGATCTGTTAACACGCATTATCGGTTTGGAGGGTTTCCGTGTATTGCAGGCATTTACAGGGAAGGAAGGCCAAAAGCTGTTGCAGCAGGAGGATGTTTTGCTGGTAATAAGTGATGTTAAGCTGCCCGATGTAAACGGTGTTGACCTGGTAAAAACCCTCAAAGAAAAGAAGCCTTACGTTGAGGTAATTAACTTAACCGCATATGGTACCATTGCCGATGGTGTGAAAGCAATGCAAAACGGCGCTTTCAACTATATAACCAAAGGCGATGATAATGATAAGATAATTCCTTTAGTTAACCAGGCAATTGATAAAGCTTTACGCCAATTGCACATTTTTAAAGCCGAAAAGAAAACAATTAGTAAGTATAGCTTTAACAATATAATTGGGAACTCGAAAGCTATTTTGGAGGCTGTATCGTTGGCGCGGAAAGTAGCAGCAACTGATACTACGGTATTACTTTTAGGAGAAACTGGCACAGGCAAAGAAGTATTTGCGTCGGCTATCCATTATGAAAGTGAACGCCGCTTAATGCCTTTTGTGGCTATTAATTGCAGCAGTTTTTCGGCAGAGTTATTAGAGAGTGAACTATTTGGCTATAAGGCAGGGGCCTTTACCGGTGCGCTGAAGGATAAGAAAGGTTTGTTTGAAGAGGCACAGCATGGCACCATTTTTTTAGATGAAATAGGCGAAATGAGCCAGGATTTGCAGGCTAAATTATTGCGGGTGCTCGAAAACAAAACCTTTATTAAAGTAGGTGACACTCAAACTACCCGTGTGAATATGCGCATTTTGGCCGCCACCAACCGCGATCTTAGAAAGGAAGCTGAGGCGGGCCATTTCCGGTTAGACCTATATTATCGTTTATCGGTATTCACTATTTCCCTGCCCTCACTTAATGACCGAACGGCCGATATTGAATTGCTGGCGAATTATTATTTAAAAGACTTTGCCGCTAAAACCGGTAAGTCTCCGCTTAAAATGAATGAAGAATTTTTAAGTCTGCTTAACCGTCACCATTGGAAAGGAAACATACGCGAACTAAAAAATGTGATGGAACGGGTGGTTATACTGGCTGATGATGGTTTAACAACCGACCTGTTACCTGTGGAATTCAAAAATGAAAATATTGACTACAGCGCTCTTGATTTGGCTAATATTGAAAGGCAGCACATCCAAAAAGTGCTGGCCCATACCAATGGCAATAAAACTGAAACCGCCCGCCTGCTGGGTATCGGTTTAACCACGCTTTACCGCAAGCTTGACGACTATAAGCTTAGCTAAAACTTATTCATAATGAAAATGAACCCTTCCATTTTGGAAGGGTTTTTTGTTTTAGTATAATTTCCGGCACGACAAAAAAATTATAAATGGCTGTCTGATAGTTAATTAAATCAAACCCTTTCTTGTTGGCTTCGGCTTTGCCAATTGTGGTGAAAAACATTTATAAAAATGAACACCATAATCCTACTCCTGGCCATCATCATCTTTTGTTGGCTATTTTTTAAATCCATCAATTGGTTCGAAAAAATCTAGTCGCCATGATCGCATTATTTATCATTTCCATCGCGGTATTCATATACATGATATATGTGCTGCTTAAACCCGAAAAATTTTAACTCAACATGAACACGGAACTATTTGGAATTTTAGTCTCTTTCATTATTACCCTGCTCATTGGTATTCCGCTGGGTAAGTACCTGGCTAAGATGTTTGCAGGAGAAAAGGTTTGGACCGATTTTATGAAACCGCTTGAAAAAGGTATTTATAAACTATCGGGCATTAACCCTAATGAATCCATGGACTGGAAACAGTTTTTAAAAGCCATGATGATGATCAATTCGTTATGGCTGGTTTACGGATTTTTTGTACTGCTGTATCAGGATAAATTACCGCTTAATCCGGATGGGAACCCTGGTATGACGCCCGACCTGGCTTTTAATACCATCATCAGCTTTGTAGTTAACTGCAACCTGCAACATTATTCGGGCGAAACCGGGGTTACCTATTTAACACAGCAATTCATACTGATGTTTCTGCAATTTACCAGCGCTGCAACAGGTATAACTGCTGCGGTAGCGATATTTAAGGCATTCAGAGATAAGACAACTACTAACCTGGGCAATTTTTGGGATTTCTTCGTAAAATCCATCACCCGTTTATTGCTGCCGCTTTCAGTAGCAATGGCGTTGATACTCACTTTTAACGGCACTCCTGCCAGCTATGCGGGCAAGGATCGGTTTATTTCTTTACAGGGCGATACCGTTAAGGTATCACGGGGGCCTGCGGCTCAGTTTATTGCCATAAAGCACCTAGGTACTAATGGGGGCGGTTGGTTTGGCGCCAACTCTGCACATCCACTGGAAAACCCGGATTATTTAACCAACATGGTTGAAGTCATTGCGCAAATGATCATCCCAATAGCAATGGTGCTGGCATTTGGTTATTTCATCCGCCGTAAAAAATTAGGGTGGGTTATATTTGGGGTGATGGCCGCGGGTATGTTCATGCTCATGATACCAACGATCTGTAGCGAGATGGGCGGCAATTTGGCCATCGCTAAAATGGGTATTACGCAGCACAGCGGCGCAATGGAAGGCAAGGAAGTAAGGATTGGCGCCATGGCTACCGCTTACTGGAGTACGCTCACTACAATCGTGTCTACCGGATCGGTCAACGGCATGCATGACAGTACCATGCCACTAACCGGCTTATGGCAGTTACTGGGCATGATGATCAATGCCTTTTTTGGGGGATGCGGTGTAGGTATACTTAATTATTTGATCTATTTGATTATCGCCGTGTTTATATCCGGTTTGATGGTTGGCCGAACTCCTGAGTTTTTGGGTCATAAGGTTGAGGCGCGCGAAGTAAAGATAGCCGCCATTATTACCTTACTTAGTCCGTTTTTAATATTGGCTGGTACTGCTTTATCCAGCTTTATATTTACCCATTTCGGAGCAGCCGACTGGGCCGTTAAGCCATCTGCGTGGTTAAATAACCCAGGCTATCATGGTTTTTCCGAAATGCTGTATGAAAATACATCAGCAAACGCCAACAATGGCTCTGGCTTTGAAGGATTAGGGGATAACAATATTTTCTGGAACGTAGTTACTGGTGTCGTACTTATTATGGGCCGTTTCCTGCCTATAATAGGTCCGGTTGCCATTGCCGGTTTGCTTGCGCAAAAGAAATACATTCCCGAATCGGCAGGGACACTTAAAGTTGACACGGTGACTTTTGGCGCAATGACCTTCGCCGTAATTATAGTTCTTAATGCATTGTCATACTTCCCTGCACTGGCTCTGGGGCCTATTGCCGAGTATTTCTCTATGCTTAAATAATTGATATCTCCATGAAAACTCAATCTAATAAATTATTTGAACCTTCTTTAGTTCAAACTGCACTCAAAGAATCGGTCATCAAGCTTAATCCTAAAACTATGCTGCGCAACCCCGTAATGTTTACGGTGGAGGTTGGTACGGTGATTATGGCCTATGTAACCTTTTACAGCTTAATACATAGCGGCCAGGGTTCATTCGTCTATAACTTCAGCATTTTTATTATGCTGTTGCTTACCCTGCTGTTCGCCAATTTTGCCGAAGCTATTGCCGAGGCACGTGGCAAGGCACAGGCCGACAGCCTTCGTAAAACCAGGGAGGATACACCCGCCAGGGTTTTACTGGACGACGGTTCAGTAATTTCCCGCTCATCCAACCAATTATTGAAAGGCGATGTGTTTATTTGCGAAACAGGCGATACCATACCTACTGATGGCGAGATCATCGAGGGTTTGGCAACCATTGATGAATCGGCTATTACCGGTGAATCAGCTCCCGTTATTCGGGAGGCAGGGGGTGATAAATCATCTGTAACAGGTGGCACTAAAGTATTGTCGGACAAGATAAAAGTGGTAGTGACTACTCAGCCCGGCGAAAGCTTCCTGGATAAGATGATCGCTTTGGTGGAAGGTGCATCCCGTCAAAAAACACCAAACGAAATTGCCCTTACTATTTTACTGGCCAGCTTTACTCTGGTATTCATTATTGTATGTGTTACGCTTAAACCATTTGCCGACTATGCTGATACGCCCATTACCATAGCCGCCCTGATCTCTTTATTTGTTTGCCTGATACCCACAACTATCGGTGGCCTGTTATCGGCTATCGGTATAGCGGGTATGGACAGGGCATTGCGTGCAAACGTGATCACCAAATCAGGAAAAGCTGTTGAAACTGCCGGTGATATTGATGTTTTACTATTAGATAAAACAGGTACCATCACTATTGGCAACCGCAAGGCCACCCAATTTTGGCCTGCCGATGGCATATCACAAGACGAATTGATCAAGGCCTGTGTACTGGCATCATTAGCTGATGAAACTCCCGAAGGTAAATCTATTTTAGAACTGGCCCAACAGGGTGGCAGCAAATTATCATTGAACGTTCCGGAGGGTTCGGCATTTATAAAATTCTCTGCCGAAACCCGTTGCAGCGGTATTGACACGCCTGATGGTAAACGCGTCCGCAAAGGTGCTTTTGATGCTATCCGTAACCTCACTATTAAAGCCGGGAATAAATTTGACGGCCAGGTAGGGGATACGGTAAAGCAGATTGCCTCAAAAGGAGGCACGCCCCTGGTAGTGGCACAGAACGAACAGGTTTTGGGTGTTATTGAATTACAGGATATTATAAAACCGGGCATAGCCGAACGTTTTGAGCGCTTGCGCAAAATGGGTATAAAAACCGTAATGGTAACCGGCGATAACCCCTTAACCGCCAAATTTATTGCGGAGAAGGCCGGTGTTGATGATTTTATTGCCGAGGCCAAGCCCGAAGACAAAATGCGCTATATTATAGCCGAACAAGCCACAGGTAAATTGGTAGCCATGATGGGTGACGGCACTAACGATGCGCCTGCCCTGGCCCAAGCTGATGTTGGGGTTGCCATGAATAGCGGTACCCAAGCCGCCAAAGAAGCAGGTAACATGGTCGACCTGGATAACGACCCAACCAAATTGATAGAGATCGTAGAAATTGGTAAACAGTTGCTCATCACCCGTGGCACATTAACTACTTTCTCTATCGCTAATGATGTGGCCAAGTATTTTGCTATAGTCCCGGCATTATTCATTGCATCTATTCCGGCATTGCAGGCCATTAATATTATGCACCTGTATAGTCCTGAAAGCGCCATATTATCTGCTGTAATATTTAACGCCATTATTATCCCAATGCTGATCCCACTGGCCTTAAAAGGTGTGGAATATAAACCCATTGGCGCCAGTGCATTATTGCGCCGCAACCTGCTCATATATGGCTTAGGTGGTGTAATAGCCCCATTCATCGGCATTAAATTAATTGATTTAATCATATCTATTTTAATATAAATAAAAATGAAAACCCTTATACAATCCATCAGATTGACCTTAGTACTTACGGTACTGTTATGTATCATATACCCGACTATCATCGCCTTTGCAGGCAAACTATCAAAAGGGCAGGGTGATGGCGAAAAAATAATTGTTAATGGCAAGGTGGTTGGCTATGCGGCCATCGGGCAAAAATTTAATAAGCCTCAATACTTCTGGGGGCGTCCATCGGCTGTCGATTATAATGCCGCCGGTTCTGCCGGTTCAAATAAAGGCCCGAGCAACCCTGACTATTTAAAGGATGTGAACAGTCGTATCAATACGCTGCTAAAATATAATCCCGGTTTAAAAAGAAGCGATATACCTGCCGACCTGGTAACCGCATCCGGCAGCGGTTTAGATCCCGATATTTCGCCTGAAGCTGCCCGCATACAAGTAAAGCGTATAGCACAATACCGTAAGCTCGACGAGCAAAAGGTAGCCGTATTGGTGAAAACTCATATACAAGCCCCGCTGTTGGGCATGCTTGGTCCGGCTACTGTGAACGTGTTAAAACTAAATGTGGCTTTGGATGAATTAAGATAAGTATTTCGCGACCGGCTAAAGGGGCGGGCTATTTAAAAACAAAATGGACGAACGCAAAGACAATACGGTAAAAAACTTTATCGACTTGGTTAAAAGATCAAGGCGCGGCAAGCTCAAAATTTATATTGGGATGAGCGCTGGTGTTGGTAAAAGCTATCGTATGCTACAGGAGGCACATACCCTGCAACGTAACGGTATTGGTATACAAATAGGTTATATTGAAACACATAACCGTAGCGAAACCCATGCTTTGCTGGATGGATTGCCTGTTATCAGCCGTCGAAAAATATTTTACAAAGGGAAGGAGCTGGAGGAGATGGATTTACGGGCTATCCTGAACCGGCATCCCGAAGTGGTAGTTGTTGATGAACTGGCGCACAGTAATATTGAAGGCAGCAAAAACTCTAAACGCTGGCAGGATGTACTGGATATACTGGAAGCGGGCATCAGTGTAATTACCGCCGTAAACATCCAACATCTGGAAAGCTTGAACGGAGAGATAGAAGAAATAACCGGTATTGCTATTACCGAGCGGATACCCGATAAGGTGTTGGAAATGGCTGATGAGATAGTCAATATTGATCTTACAGCTGATGAGTTGATAGACCGTTTAAAGGAAGGTAAAATTTATGATAAAAGTAAAATAGAACGGGCGTTACAAAATTTTTTCCAGAACGATAAGATATTGCAATTGCGCGAGATAGCCCTCAAAGAAGTGGCTCATCATCTGGAACGGAAAATAGACATTGAAATACCCAAGCAAATCAAACTGCGGCCCGAACGCTTTTTGGCCTGCATATCGTCCAACGCCGAAACGGCCAGGATAGTGATTCGAAAAACAGCAAGACTGGCTTCTTACTACCGTTCGCCGTGGATAGTGCTTTATGTTCAAAGCAGCAGCGAAAGTTTGGATAAAATAAAACTGGACAAGCAACGCCATTTAATCAATAACTTTAAACTGGCAACCGAGTTGGGCGCAGAAGTAATTAAACTAAAAAGCGACCGGATTACCCAAGCCATTATGAAAATTGCTGAAGAACGCGATATTACGACCATCTGTATTGGCAAACCACATTTAAGCTTGTTCCAGGTAATTTTAAGAACAACGGTATTTAACGAGCTGCTTAAAAAAATAGCAGCTACTGAAACTGATTTAGTAATACTATCATGAAAGTAAAAAATAAACTCTGGTTAGGATTCGGCTTTTTGTTTATTGTCGTGCTGTTTTTTGGTGCTGTGTGCGTTTTTTATATCAACCAGATATCGAATAGTGCTAAAGTGATTTTGAAGGATAACTATGAGACCCTGAGTTATTGCCGCGAAATGCGAACTATTTTAGATGAGAATGCCCTTCCCCTGAATGCTGCCGCGATAAGCGGATTTGATAACCAATTAACTAAAGAAGCCCATAACCTTACAGAACCCGGCGAAAAAGAAGGCGTGGAAGGATTAGCGGCGTCATTCCGCAAATTACAAAGCAAATTAACAACTGTAGCTGAACTTGCGCAGGCGGAAAAAGAGGCCCGCCGATATTTGCGTCGGATAGAACTCATTAACATGAGAGCCATTGTTCATAAAAATGATACTGCCCATGCCTCGGTTGACAACGCTGCCCTGTTTTTGGGTTTTGCCGCCACTTTTACCTTCCTGATATTGTTTAGCTTCAGCTTCAACTTTCCTGGAATTATTCTGAATCCTTTAAATACCCTTTTATCCGGCATAAGGGCTATCGGGCAAAAAAATTATAGCCAGCGCATACACTTTGATAAAAACGATGAGTTTGCCGAAGTAGCAGACGCGTTTAATGATATGGCCGTCAGGCTGCATGACTGGGAGAATAGCAACTTGTCAAAAATCATGTCGGACAAGCAGCGTATTGAAACCATAATTGAACAAATGCACGATGCTATTATTGGTATCAATGAAAAGCAGGAGATATTATTTATTAACACAGCGGCAAAAAATATTCTCAATTTAGGTGTAGATAGAATAGATGGACATTTGGTTGCGGATATTACAAAAAGCAATGACCTGTTTAGATCGATCATTGATGAAGATAAAACAGGTAAGCCATTCAAAATTGTTATTGATGGCAAAGATTCCTATTTTCAGTTAGAAGCCAGGGAAATTTCGGTACCCAATCTGTCGGCCAATACGGTGCAGCCATTAAACATTGCTAAAACAAGAGCTGGTAAAGTTTACATACTTAAAAATATAACAGAATTTAAAGAGCGGGATGAAGCCAAAACTAATTTTATCGCTACCATATCACACGAACTAAAAACGCCGATTTCATCGATTAAAATGAGCCTGAAGCTAATGAAGGATGAACGTGTCGGGCATATCAATACAGAGCAGCAACAATTGTTAGAGCATATTAAAGATGACAGCGACCGGTTGCTGAAAATAACAAGCGAACTCCTGGAACTTTCACAGGTGGAAACCGGAAACATCCAATTAAACTTTGTAACCGTTAAACCGGAGCAAATAGTAGATTATGCGATTTCATCTGTAAGCTTTCAGGCCGAACAAAAAAGTGTTAAACTGGAAGTAGTAAAGGACGAAAACTTGCCAATGGTAAATGTTGATGTCGAAAAAACTGCCTGGGTACTGGTAAATTTTTTATCGAATGCGTTGCGTTATAGTCCCGAAAAATCAAAGATTGTGATCAGCATAGTTAGTCAAGCTGGCGAGGTAGTATTTTCTGTAAAGGATACAGGTAGAGGCATTGATGAACAATATCAAAAACGCTTATTTGATCGTTATTTCCAGGTTCCTACTGATGGGCAAAATAAGTCAGGGTCTGGACTTGGGCTGGCCATATCTAAGGATTTTATTGAGGCACAAAACGGTCGTATTTGGGTAGAAAGCGCCATTGGTGAAGGAAGTACGTTTAGCTTCTTGCTACCTGAAACTATGAAGTGATAATTCAGGAAATTAAGTAAAAACGTAGAAGCCGTGTTTTTATCTTTTTTTGGATACTTTACTACAGAAATCCTTCAGGTGGGGCACTTAGGTAAATAAAAACCTCGATTCTTCAGAATCGAGGTTTTTATTTTTACTATTTTAACAAACTAACTTCACGGTATAATTCGGCGGTTTTTGGTGCGGGCCCATTGGTTTAAATCAAAGGGTAAATCTCAATATATGATGATTCACAATAAATTATAGCCCGAAGCTGAAACTAAACCAACCGGTAACTGACGAATCAACGATTCAACAATTGTATCAATAAAGGCTGTTGTAATGTTTTATTAACAATTACCTCGTGCCCTGAATTATTAATATGAATACCATCGCCGGCTTCATATATTGGTTTAATGCTCCAGGTTGGTGTGCTCAATGCATTAAGGTAATCATTTGCGTGAAGAGGATATAGGTAGTCAATTTTATCGTTGATGATTTTTAAACGCGTCCTTTGGCTGCTATCCTGAAAATCGCGCGGCTGCGTACTAAAAATTATATAAGCTACTTTTGCCGAATCGAGCATATGGGTAAGTTTGGCATAATTATTCAAAATTTCTTCATCTGTATAGTTAGCGGCAATATCATTAGAAGGAAAATTTATCATTACCATATCTGGCAAATATGATAAAGCTTTGGTAATGTTCCGGGCAGTATCGGGTAACGGCCTGTCGTCATGATGATATCCGGTTGGCATGGCCTTATATAAGGTATAACCTTCGACAGCCAAATTAATAAACCTGGCCTTTTGCTCTGTTTTATTAATTGTTGATTGCAGCCGGAAAACCCACCCGGAGTCACGAGGATTGGCCCCGCCGCCGGCAGCGGTTGACGAACCTAAAACCACTATGGTAGCTGGCTTTTTAATAATATGGAAATTTATAGGTGAAGACTTTTTGCAAGCTGCAGTACAAATTATAAGGAATAATAGCAGGCTGCGTGTTGAGTTTTTTATACAGAAATACGGGATGTTCATTTATTATTATTGTTATAGTGGTAAATATTTGATGTTGCAATTATCTAAAGACACAATCTATTTCGAATAAATTTTAGCTTTAAAGCGTTAGTTAATTACGCTTAGCTACAACCATGCCGATTTTGCCGATATTGATAATTATTTTAATTTTAAAGAAATCTGCTCAGATTTATCGTCATTTATCTCCGCTCAATTTCAGGTAAATCTGTTCAACCAAAAGGAAAACAAAAATAAATTTGCGTAACTCAGAAGTTACTTATACATTTGCGTAACCTTAAAGTTACTTATTATGGCAAAAATTATTAAACACCAGTATTTCTTTGCTCATCCAATTGAGACGGTTTGGGAATATCTGACCAACGCTGAACTCATTGGGCAATGGCTCATGAAAAACAATTTTATGCCTGTTATAGGGCACGAATTTCAATTTCGGACGGGAGGAAAAGCAAACCTGAATTTTGACGGCATCTTTTACTGCAAGGTATTAGACATTCAACCGCCAAAAACACTCAGCTATTCATGGAACTGTGGCCCCGGCGAAGGCAGAATCACGCTTGAATCGGTAGTGACCTGGCAACTGGAACCCAAAGACAACGGTACTGAGGTGTTCCTGGATCACCGCGGCTTTGATCGGGCAGAAAACCTGGACATGTATCACGGCCTGATGCACGGTTGGCTGGAGAAATTCCAAAACATCGACAAACTTTTAAACACTGAAGCTCATGGCCATACCAACGCTTGATACCTTCCAGGTAATTGGAGACCCCAGTAGGCGGAAAATGCTTATGCTGCTGTCAGAGGATAGCCTGACCATAAACAGCCTGGCCGACAATTTCGACATGAGCCGGCCTGCAGTTTCTAAACACGTGAAAATTTTAGAAACTGCCGGATTTATTTCCATAAAGGATAGGGGCAGGGAACGGTATTGTACACTGAAGAAGGATGGCTTCGAAGAATTACAGGCCTGGCTCAATTACTTTGATCAGTTCTGGACGACGAAACTTAGGAACCTTGAAAATTTATTAAACAGCAAATTACCCAATTAAAGAAAATTTAAACATGAAACTTAAAGGTCTGATAACAGCACTATGCCTGATCATAGGCAGCCAGTTAGCTACGGCACAAATAAAAGTAGCCGAATTAGTAAAGGAATGGGAAAGGTCAAAGGCGTATACCAAAGAATACCTGGATGCCATGCCCGAAAGCAGCTATGATTTAAAGCCTACGCCCGCAATGCGGTCTTTTGCAGAACAAAACCTACACTTGGCCGATGCAAATTACGGCCTGGCTTCGGCGGCATTAGCGATTAAAGATCCCTTTGTATTGGGAGAATGGGAAAAAACAAGAGATAAATCTAAAGCTAAGGTGACAAGGATCGTGCTGGATAGCTACGATTTCGTGATCGGTCAAATTAAGAAGCTGTCTGACGCGCAGTTGGATGAGCCGGTTAAAATGCTGGGCAGTTTTGATATGTCCAGAAGGATCGCTTTGGCTAAGGCTTTCGAACATCAGGTACATCATCGCGGGCAAACAACTGTATATCTCAGATTGGCAGGCGTTACGCCGCCGCAGGAAAAATTATTTTAACCAATTAACCAAAAAGCAGATGACAACGCAAGATTTTACCACTACCGTGATGGTAGACCAAAGCCCGGAAGAAGTATTCCGGGCGATCAATGACGTTCGTGCCTGGTGGTCGGAAGACTTTAAAGGGCAGTCGGAAAAACTGAATGATGAATTTGAAGTGCGTTTTGCAGATATGCACTACTCCAAACAAAAACTGGCCGAAATGATTCCCGACAAAAAGGTCGTCTGGCTGGTTACCGAAAGTTACTTAAGCTTCCTCGATGATAAAGGAGAATGGACTGGCACCCGGATCAGTTTTGAGATCGATCATAAAGAAGGCAAAACGCAGCTTCATTTCACCCATATTGGTTTAGTGCCCGAAAGTGAATGTTATCAGGATTGTTTTAAAGGCTGGAGCTATTTTCTGCAGCATAGCTTGTCCAATTTGATTACCACGGGCGCCGGAGAGCCGCACCGGCTGACTGATACAGAAGTAAAAACAGAAGTATAAGCTAAAACCTATCATGGAACGTGATATCACTGTAAAATGGTTTTTTACGCACTCGCCCGAAAAGGTTTGGGAGTGCCTGACTGACCCGGAACTGATTGGCCTGTGGCTGATGAAAAATGATTTTAAGCCGGTGATTGGCCACCGGTTTAACTTTCATACCAAACCGATACCCAAAATGGGCTTTGATGGGATTGTTTATTGCGAGGTCCTTGATATTGTCCCCGCTAAAAAACTGGTCTACACCTGGAAGGGTGGCCCCCGTCCTGGTGTGATCAAACTCGACACCCTGCTGATCTGGACGCTGAACGCCAAAAATGGCGGCACGGAAGTGCTGCTGGAGCATAAAGGCTTTAAAGGATTTGGCAATTACCTGGCCAGTATCTTTATGGGCAGCGGCTGGAAAAAAGGGATTACCCGCGCCTTCGAAAGAGTATTAAATAATTATGTGCAGGGCGGGGTGTTAACCAACCAACTGCCCGGCAATTGTTAACCACTAAGTTAAACATATGAAAGCTATTGAAATTATATCTATACCAGTAACCGATCAGGCAAGGGCTAAAGCTTTTTACTTGCAATTAGGGTTTGAATTGATCACTGAAGCGCCATTTGAGGGTGGCAATCAGTGGATACAACTGGGTTTCCCCGGTAGTTCGGTAAGTATTACGCTTGTCACCTGGTTTGAGAATATGCCAGCCGGTTGTATCAATGGCCTTGTCATCCAAACAGACGATATCGCTCGCGACATCGAAGAGTTGACCGCGAAAGGAATCAGCGTAGGTAAGGTCGATCAGACACCCTGGGGCAAGTTTGCGGCTGTGATAGACCCTGATGGTAACCGCCTGAGCTTGCATCAGGCATAAACCGCGTATCGAGATTTAAAGAGCCGCTTTAAAAACTAAAGCGGCTCTTTGTTTGAAGTGGAGCGATAGTAAAAACCGACTATCACGCTGAAGACTATTCTAATAGTCCAGCTGGTATTTTTCCATCTACTTTCGGAAACGGAATGCCAAGAAGTTTAACCATGATAGGCGTCATATCGCGCAGGTTCATCTCTTCTATTACAGCGCCTTTGCGGATGCCCGGGCCATGAGCCACCAAGCCCGTACGGATATTTTTTGTATCGGGGAAATGCCCGTGCGTGCCACCCTTGCCAGGCTTTAATATATTGCCTGTAATTGCGTTGCCAAAAGCCGCATCATGCTCACCCGTAAGTGCAAAAGCCACATTTGGGTTATAGCCGCCTTTGTCCATTTGTTCACGGCTTATAATGCGGTAGTATTGCTTTACGCTATCTGGTTGAGCTTCTAATAATGCTTTTACTTTGTTGGCGGTACCTTTATCAGCCGGGTTTTTCAGGTACAGGTAAGCAGATCCTCCCGAAGCGTTGAATTGTGCTTTCCAGTCGCCCGATTTTACGTCATTCATTAATCCCGCTTCTTTTAGCAATATATTAGGCGAAATAGATTTTTTTACGTCATAAAATCCGTGATCTCCACCAACAAGTAATACGGTGCTATCCCATATACCAGCTGCTTTCAAGGCATCTACAATAATGCCTACTGCTTCATCTGCATCGGCCACAGCTGCCTGTACTCGGCCGCCATCACGTCCCGAGGCATGTTCCGCACCGTCTACAGAGAACACGTGAATTGTCATTAGCTGAGGCTTGCTTTTCTGTATAATATACGCTGCAATCTTAGCTATATTCTGATTTTTTCCGTGATCTATCTTGTCAACGCCGCCAAACACTTTCTCCTTCACCTCAGCATAAAAACCTTTTGGCAAAGAATATTGTTCACGAACTCCGTCGCCCAGGCTCCCTATGTCCGGAATGTTATAGTCAACAGGAGCATTGGCAGATACCGGCCAGTAAAGCGAAGCTACGGTCATACCTTTGGCTTTGGCCGCCTTCCAGATAGTAAGTGCGTGGATAGAACTGTCTTGCCAGTAAGGTGGCTGCGGGGAACCATCAGGCATAAACATATTGTTATAAAATACGCCATGCTTGACGGGCTGCACACCGGTAACGATGGTGGTATGCGAAGGGTAGGTCATAGATGGAAATACACTGTTTACCCCTTTGGCATAAGCCCCGTCTTTCATCAGCGCATGAATGTTAGGTGTTTGCCATCCGTTGTTCAAATAAAAATCAGGCCGAAACCCGTCTATGGTAATAAAGATTACGTGTTTGGCGGTCTGTGCTTGGGTAACACTGCTGCTAATTAATAGCAGCAGTGTTAACAGGTATGTGTTTTTTTTCTTCATGGTATTGTTGTTCGACTATTATTGCCAACCCGGGTTTTGACCGAGTTTAGGGTTGATTAACCGATCTGCTTCGGGTATTGGGTACAGATAGTATTTATCATCCCATTTACGTGTTACATTTGTTAACCAGGTAAGCTCATTATCGCTATTCAGGCGCTGCGGATTTACCGAACCTGTTGTAAGTGTTTCGGCCACGCTTACGTAGGTAACTCCGGCTACGGGGTTAGCAGGCATGGTTTGGTAAAAAGCAACATCGAGCTTTCCATCGCCATTAAGGTCAAGCGGCGTGTTCAATGCCGGAACATAAAATCCATTCCAGGCCATATCCATCAACGAACCTTTTTTCCAGCGAACGATGTCATTAAAGCGGAAACCTTCAAACACCAATTCAATGCCACGCTCACGTCTGATCTCTAATAAAGAAGGGTCACTTATCTCCGGGAAATAAGTGCTTTGTAAATATGGATCAATCGTAGTGGGCTTGGTTGCCGTGTTACCGGTGATACCTGCCCTGCGGCGCAGGGCACCGATGGTTAGGTTCCAGTCAGCATCGGTTAGCGTGCCTAATTCTGCTTTTGCCTCTGCATAGTTTAACAATACTTCGGCGTATCTGATTGATGGTATCGAGTTTGTATTACGAGAACCACCATCCATCGAGGCGTCATCCTGCGTGAATTTTATTGGCTGATAACCGGTATAGGTATAAGAAAATACCGGCGGTGCAGCTTCTTGCGTTGCACCATTTAAACGGGTATAGTTACCCATGCGGATGGTTTGTTGCAAACGCATATCGCGGCCTTTAACCTCGTCAACAAAAGGCATAGTTTTATAACCGGCTGTGCTGGTAAACGGCGTACCGTCAATGTTTAAATAAGTATTGACAAAGGTACGTATCAGGCTTAAACGATCGCCATAGGTGGCGCTTGTCCAATACCAGTTAGCATCATTAAAAATACCTAATGTAGGGTCAACAACCGCAGCCAACATAGTTTCATTGGCAACCGGCACAGTGCTGGTAAATAACTGCCTATAGGCTTTGTCTGTACCACCAGCTGTATTTAAGCTAAACGCACCACCGTCTATCACTTGTTTTGCCGCGTCGGCAGCTTTTTGTAATAAGGCAGGAGCTGAGGCACCCAGCGGATATTCATTATGGTACTTACGGAATGTACCTTCAAAAAGGCACACTCTCGATTTAAAAGCGTACACAATATTTTTAGTGATCTGCGTGCGCGATGCATCGGTTGTTGTAAGGATATTCTGACCGGCGTAATCAAGGTCGGCCAGGATTGAGTCAACCACCAATGTCCGTGAATCACGACCCGCATAGAGTCTGGGGTCAGCAACATCCATTGGCGTGTTTATCCATGGTACATCACCAAAACGCTTCAATTTGTCAAAATAAAACCAGGCTCTGAAAAAGCGGGCCAGGCCGTTGAAATGTTTACGCTGATCTGCAGATACTGCTGCCCTGACATTGTTGGCTAAGAAGAAGTTAATATTTCTTAGTTGGGTCCAGGTCCAGCCTGTGCCTTGCTGCGCGCTGTAGGCACCCGGTCTTAAAAAATCGGGTACAGTGGTACGCGCGGCATAATCGGCCATGGCGTCGCCGCGCACCAGAGAGCCGGCATCTGGCAGCATTTCATAAAAAGAGTTGGTATACAATTGCAAACCGTTAACGCTGCTAAAAACTGCAGAGTTTGTAGCCTGGGCCTGTGGTTCCTGGTTAAGTTTTTTGCAGCCGTTGGCCATAATGCCTGTTATTGCTACTGCTAATAACAGACCGGCGTATTTAAATTTTATTGAAAACATATTTAACCTGATTAAATTGTTTGTAGTTAATTAAAATGTTGCGGTTACCCCAAGAGTTACACTTTTAAGTATCGGGTAGTTGTTGCCGTTACCATTGGTACCATCGGTTAACACACGGTCTGATCCGTTGATGCTTTCCGGATCAATATCTTTAGTGACCTTATACAAAGGCGACCATGTTAACAGGTTTTCGCCCGAAACAAATACTTTCAGATTGCTCAGCTTGATTCTGTGTACAAGCTGTGATGGCAGGTTGTAACCCAACTGAACATTTTTCATGCGCAGATAAGCTGCATTTTGCAGGTATTTGGTTTGCGCCGCTGTTAACTCGCCCGAACCGTTCTGCGCAACATAACCACGATAACGCGGGAAGTAAGCATCAGGATTCTCCGGCGACCAGATCTTGCCTATCATAGATTGCGGAACCTTGTTGTAAGGCCTGTTGTATTGTCCCCAGAATACGCTGGCTTCTGCACCAGGATACCAATCGCGTTTAGCCACACCCTGGAAGAATGCAGAGAACGAGAAGTTACTCCAGTCGGCATTTAAACCTATACCATAAACATAGCGCGGGGTTGAGTTACCTATTACACGGCGGTCGCCTGGTTTGTTGGCGGTTTGTGCTCCGTAATCGATAACGCCGTTACCGTCAAGGTCGGCAAATTTGATATCACCCGGCAGCAATTGTCCGGTATTTGAAGCTTTGGTCAATATTTGTTTTGGCGAACTGGCAATCTCTGCGGCCGATTTAAAGTAGCCTAAAGTAGTGTAGCCCCATATTTCACCCAGGGTTTCGCCGGTGTAATAATCGCTTAACCTTTTATCAATATTATTGTACTTAGTGATCTTTGCCAGGTAGTCAGACAAAGTTAGTCTGATGCCATAACTAAACGGCTTGGCGGCTACGTCAAAACGGTCATGCCAGTTCACGCTTATTTCCCAGCCTTTGGTTTGTAAGTCGGCGTAGTTCCCTTTTGGCGGATCTGCACCAAATACTGCCGGTAAAGTAGGCCCTACGGTATACATATTTTTTGTATCGCGTATGTAAGCATCAGCACTAATATTTAGGCGATCTTTCAATACACCTAAATCTAAACCAATGTTTTTGGTGCGCGATGTTTCCCAGGTAAGCCCGTCAGGTAATACAGTCGGGCTGCTTGTACGCTGTGGTAAAACACCGTTTATTATCCGGCCCGATTTTGAAATATTAAAGGTTTGCTGAAACTTATAAGAACCAATACTGCCATTTCCTAATGAGCCATATGAACCGCGGATCTTAAGGTTGCTAATCGCGTCTTTTGATATATTAAAGAAAGGTTCTTCAGATAATCTCCAACCTACTGATACAGAAGGGAAAAAAGCATAGCGTTGATCAGCAGGGAATTTTGACGAACCGTCATAACGACCATCGGCCTCAACTAAGTACCTTTCTTTATAAGAATAGTTTAAGCGGTAAAAGCCGCCAAGTATTGCCCAACGGTCCCAATTGCCGGTAGTAGTTATACCCTGACCAAGTGCCAGATTGATGTTGGTTGCGTCTTCAAATACCAAACCATTACGCACCACTTCTAAACTTTGAAAGGTTGATTGCTCAAAATTATAGCCGGCCAACGCTTTGAAATAGTGGCCGCCTTTTAGTTTAGGCTCAAATTCGCCGTAAACGTTGGTGGCCAGATAATTGGTTGTCTGGCTAACATTCTGTAAATCGTTATAAGCGGTACCAACATATTCAATAACCCCTGGTTTACGACTGTAAGGTACCTGTACACGTCTGCGGTCCTGGCCATTATCCGTATTCTGGAAGGTAAAGTCGCCTTTTACGCGGAACACGTCGTTAAAGAAATGAGCATTAAAGCTGGTAGTGTTTCTGAAAACACGGTTATCCATATCAATGCCGTTTTTGCCATAAACAAAATCACCCACAGTATAAGCTGCCGAATAAGTTAAAGTTCCGTCCGGGTTAAATAGCGGCACCATGGTATGGCCTTCGTCAGAAATGTTGCGCCATATACTACCACCCTCGCCCACGTTAAGCGGGTTATGATATTTCATGTTTGAGTAGTCGGCATTATTGGTTACCGTTAACCACGGATATACCTGTAATGATCCTTTTGCACGCAAATTATACATAGAATAGTCGTCGCTGTTATAGCGGAACAGACCATCCTGAGCATAGTACCGGCCAGTGATCAGGAAGTCGGCTTTGCCGCTGTTTCCTGAAATTGCCAGGTTGTGTTCGGTAGCGTTATTGTGATCTTTGTAAAGCAACTTATACCAGTCGGTATTATCATAATACTCGTACTCACCGGCAGCATTTACAATAGTATGAGGCAACGATGGATCGGCATCATGTTTTTGAAGATTTGCTAAATAGTCCTGTGAGAACTTTACGGTTTTGTTGATGTTTTGAGGCGTTTGCGAATAGTCGTTCCAGGCGCTCCAGGCATCATTAAACATTTTGCCGAAAGTATAACCGTTAGTAACATACTTAGGTACTGTTGTCGGGCTTTTTATTGATTCATTGAATGAGTAAGTCACACTGGTTTTGTCTTTAGACGGGTTTTTGGTAGTGATCAATACCACACCAAAAGCAGCACGAGCACCATAGATAGCAGAAGAAGAGGCGTCTTTCAATACTGATACGCTGGCGACGTCAGCCGGATTAAGGCGGCTCGGGTCACCCTCAACACCGTCTATCAATACCAACGCATTGCCACCCTGGCCAATTGATGTTGTGCCACGAATGTTAAATGTCGGCGATTGTATAGGCTTACCATCAAGCGGCACAATGTTTAAGTTAGGGATGGTACCTTGCAGGCCTTGCGCCAGGTTAGGTAATGAGCGATTCTCCAATACTTTTGAAGTTACCTGATCTACCGCACCGGTAAGGTTTTCCTTTTTTTGCGTACCATAACCTACCACCATAACCTCGTTCAAAGAACCGGTTTGAGCAGTAAGGGTGATAACATTAAGCGAGGTGTTTTCGCCACTCTTAATGCGCACGCCAGGAATCTTTTTGGTTTCGTACGACAAATAGCTCACGGCAACAGTGTATACACCCTCTTCAGCATCGAGGCTGAATGAACCGTCGAGCTGTGCCTGCGTCCCTTTGTTGTTTTCAACCAGCATAATGGTGGCGCCAGGCAGCGACTCGCCTTTTTCGTCGACAACTTTACCTGTTATTTTACCTGGTGCAGCAATTGCCACCTTTGGTTTTTTAAACAAGGTGACTTCTTTTAATGACGCAGCAAGTATTTGGTTTTTTAATGAAACGCTAATGCGCTTTTGAAAGATCCGCCCACCAGATGGTGAGGCGCTTGACGCGCCAGAACAGGCGATCAACGTAGTGTAAATCAGAAACTTAATACATATAGCCTTATTTAAGCGTCGTAGATTTTTTTTCATACATTTGATTAATTAGTGAAATTGTAAGTAACTAAGAGCAAAGCTGTTAGGGCTCAATCTGTCAGCAATGCAAACACGGGCCGGTACTGCTACAGTGCCGGCTTTTTTATTTGTTGATAGATAATTACTTCATTGTGTTCCTCCTGTAATGGTTTGATGCACCGAATTATTAATACGCAGTGTTTCGTCCAGTGTTACATTTTGTGTTGATTAAACTTAAATTTTAAACATTTTGTTCTGTCACCAGTTTTGGGTAAGCGTTGGTAATAGCAAAGCCAACTCATTAAATGCAGTGTTGCTGAATACCAGTTTACCCTCGGTATATGAACGCACTGCGCGTGGTTGTTTTTAGCGGTTGTAATAACCCCTCATCATTGAGGACGCGATTGCTCATTTTGCATGCGACAAATTTAGCCTCACAAAATAAAGTGTATGTTAAGTTTCTGTCGTATAATGGTTAGTTTTACTGGTGCCTGCGATTTGGAAATTCACGGCATGCTGTCTTTAATTATTTTTTTTACTGTTATGATAAAACAAACAACAGCACGCTTTGTTAAGTCAATCGCTGTTAAAACCAAAAAGTTGAAACAATCATCAACATTGCTTTTTTGTAATATTTTTTATGCCGTAGCTGATTTTTCTGCTTGTTATTTTAATGCTCGTTTCAGTAACTTTAATCGACATTCTCTACGTATACATTTGACCACTAGTTATTAACTATATACTTCATCCGAATCATGGAAGACAATACCATCGACGAATTGCTTGGCCATACACTAAAAACGGATACCTCCGACAGCGAAACGCTTGATCTTAAAGAGCTTTTACGAGTACTTTCTCTGGTAAAAAACGGGAAATTAAATGCCCGTATGCCGGTAACGCAAGCCGGAATCAACGGCAGGATCTGTGAGGTATTGAATGATATCATTGATATGAACGAACGCTTCGTTGCCGAAATATCTTCGGCCGAGGTGACTATCGGTAAGCGCGGTAACCTTGCTAAACGAATCGAACTGCTTGATGCCAAAGGCGAATGGGCCAGCGGCGTAAACTCGTTAAATAACCTGATCGAGGACCTCACTTCGCCCACGTTAGAGATTGCAGGTATGATTAACTCGGTAGCCAACGGCGACCTTTCTAAACATATCCCCTTAGAAATTAAAGGACACCCGCTGAAAGGCGAGTTCCTTCGTATCGCTAAAGAATCTAACCAAATGCTTTCTAAACTCCAGTTATTTTCAATGGAAGTAACCCGGGTAGCACGACAGGTTGGTTCTGAGGGTAAACTGGGTGAGCAGGCTAAAATTAAAGGCGTAGCCGGTGTATGGGCCGAATTGACCGATTCGGTTAACCAAATGGCAGGTAACCTTACCGCGCAGGTACGTAACGTAGCCGCCGTAACTACAGCGGTGGCAAAGGGTGACCTTTCCCGTAAAATTACCGTGGAAGCCAAGGGAGAAATTTTGGAGCTCAAAAACACTATTAATACCATGGTGGATCAGCTTAACTCCTTCTCTTCGGAAGTAACGCGTGTGGCGCTCGAAGTAGGTACGGAAGGTAAACTGGGCGGCCAGGCTAAGGTGCCTGGTGTTGCCGGAACCTGGAAAGATTTAACAGACTCGGTGAACCGCATGGCCGGTAACCTGACTTCGCAGGTGCGGAATATAGCGGGTGTAACAACAGCCGTGGCTAATGGCGATTTGTCTAAAAAAATTACGGTGGACGTAAAGGGCGAAATGCTCGAATTGAAAAAGACCATCAACACCATGGTGGATCAGCTCAACTCGTTTGCATCCGAAGTAACGCGTGTGGCGCTGGAAGTGGGTACCGAAGGTAAACTGGGCGGGCAGGCGCGTGTAAAAGGTGTCGGCGGGGTTTGGGCCGATCTTACCGACTCAGTAAACCAGATGGGTAGTAACCTGACCGACCAGGTACGTAATATAGCCGGTGTGACTACAGCGGTGGCGAAGGGTGACCTTTCGCGGAAGATCACGGTAGATGCCAAGGGCGAGTTATTGGAATTGAAAAATACCATCAATACGATGGTGGATCAGCTAAACTCCTTCTCGTCCGAAGTAACGCGGGTAGCACGTGAGGTGGGTTCTGAGGGGCAATTGGGCGGCCAGGCCAATGTACCCGGTGTAGGTGGTACCTGGAAGGATTTGACCGACTCTGTAAACCAGATGGCGGGTAACTTAACCGGCCAGGTGCGTAATATAGCCGAGGTAACTACCGCGGTGGCTAAAGGCGACTTATCTAAAAAAATTACAGTTGACGTACAGGGCGAAATGCTGGAGCTGAAAATAACCATCAATACGATGGTGGATCAGCTTAATTCATTCGGTTCCGAAGTAACGCGTGTGGCGCGTGAGGTGGGCTCAGAAGGGCAATTAGGCGGTCAGGCCAATGTGCCGGGTGTAGGGGGTACCTGGAAGGATTTGACCGACTCGGTAAATAAAATGGCGGATAACCTGACCTCGCAGGTACGTAATATAGCCGAAGTAACCACAGCGGTGGCTAAAGGCGACCTTTCGCGCAAGATAACTGTAAATGCCAAAGGCGAGCTCCTGGAATTGAAAGATACCATCAATACCATGGTTGATCAGCTGCGTGGTTTTGCATCCGAAGTAACACGTGTAGCGCGTGAGGTGGGTTCAGAAGGGCAGCTTGGCGGTCAGGCCAACGTACCTGGTGTTGACGGTACCTGGAAGGATTTGACCGACTCGGTAAATAAAATGGCCGGTAACCTAACCGCCCAACTAAGAAATATAGCGGATGTATCCATAGCAATTGCGAATGGTGACTTATCCAAAAAAATTACGGTTGACGTACGGGGTGAAATTTTACAGCTCAAGGAAACCATTAATACCATGGTTGACCAGTTACGGGGCTTTGCTTCCGAAGTAACACGTGTGGCCCGTGAGGTGGGTACTGACGGTAACCTGGGTGGCCAGGCCTTTGTACCTGGCGTTGCAGGCACCTGGAAGGACTTAACGGATTCTGTAAACCAGATGTCAAGTAACCTAACTTCGCAAGTGCGTAATATAGCTGAGGTAACCAAGGCGGTGGCCAGCGGCGATTTATCTAAAACGGTAATCATCGACGTTAAAGGCGAGATCATGGACTTAAAGAACACCATCAATACGATGGTGGATCAGTTGAACTCTTTCGCATCCGAAGTAACGCGTGTGGCCCGTGAGGTAGGTACGGAGGGCAAACTGGGTGGCCAGGCGCACGTAAAAGGGGTGGCCGGTACCTGGAAGGATTTGACCGACTCTGTTAACCAAATGGCTTCTAACTTAACCGGACAGATACGCGGTATAGCTAAGGTAGCAACGGGTATAGCTAAAGGTAACCTTAAACAACGCTTGTCCATTAACGCCTTGGGCGAGGTGGCGCAGTTAACGGATACAATTAATGAGATGATTGATACGCTGGCGGTGTTTGCCGATGAGGTAACAACGGTAGCGCGTGAGGTGGGTGTACAAGGGCGGCTTGGCCGGCAGGCCAGTGTGCCGGGCGCATCAGGTACCTGGAAGGATTTGACAGAGAACGTAAACCAGTTGGCGCAAAACCTTACCGTGCAGGTACGTTCCATTTCAGAGGTGGCCTCGGCGGTAACAAAAGGCGACTTAACGCAAACTATTCGAGTGGATGCTAAGGGCGAGCTCGAAGCGTTGAAAGATACCATTAATCAAATGATTGCCAACCTGAAAGGGACGACCTTGCGTAACCACGAACAGGACTGGCTCAAATCCAACCTTGCTAAATTTGCCCAGATGCTGCAGGGACAGCGCGACCGTAATGCGGTGGCTAACAAAGTACTGTCCGAACTGGCAGAGCTGGTGAACGCCCGCTACGGCGCATTTTATATTTTGCAGCAGCCTGAGGTATCTGACGAGCCTAAGCTTAAGCTATTTGCCGGCTATGCGCAAAAGAGCAGAAAACTGATAGATCAGGAGTTCTCTATGAGCGAAGGTTTGGTAGGTCAATGCGCTACTGACAAAGAACGGATAAGGTTGTCTAACGTGCCGGGTGAATATCTGCACATCAGTTCGGGCATTGGCAGTGCAGCGCCTATTGACCTGGTTATATTGCCTGTATTGTTTGAAAATAATGTAAAAGCGGTAATAGAACTCGCCTCTTTCGAAAATTTCAGTGATACGCACATCGACTTTTTGGATCAGTTGACTGAAAGTATCGGTATCGTATTGAACAATATCGAAACCAATACCCGTACAGAAGAATTGCTGGCACAGTCACAATCGCTGGCAAGTGAGCTTTCTGCTCAACAGGAAGAATTAAGAAGAGCAAATGATGAGCTGCATGACAAAGGCCGTTCATTAGAAGAAAAAGCCGAACAGTTAACTCTTACATCCAAATACAAGTCAGAATTTTTGGCTAATATGTCGCATGAGTTGCGGACGCCGCTTAACAGTTTGCTCATACTGGCCCAGCAGCTTTTTGAAAATCCGGAAGGAAACCTGACCGACAAACAAAGGATGTTTGCCAAAACGATTCATTCGTGCGGCGATGATTTGATTCAATTGATCAATGATATTCTCGATCTGTCTAAAATCGAGTCGGGTGTTATTGCTGCTGATGTCATGCCTGTTAGCTTTAAGGAAATTATCTCCTTTGCTGAATCGACCTTTAAGCCTATTTCAGAGGCCAAGAATCTCAAATTTGAGATCGAACTGGACGAAACGCTGCCTGAACTCATGGAAACGGATATGCAGCGGTTAAATCAGATATTAAAAAACCTGCTTTCCAATGCCTTTAAGTTTACTGAAAAAGGCCGCGTGAAGCTGCGTGTTTTCCGCCCTGACCGCGCGCAGGAAAACCCGCTTGGGCAAGATTCCGTGATCGCTTTCTCTATCGAAGACTCCGGCATCGGTATCTCTCAAAATACCCAGGGTATTATTTTTGAGGCCTTTCAACAAGCAGAAGGCTCTACCAGTCGCAAATATGGCGGTACCGGCCTGGGTTTGTCCATCAGCAAAGGCTTTGCCGAGTTGCTGGGCGGTACCATTACTGTAGGCAGCGAGCTGGGTAAAGGAAGTACATTTACGTTATACCTGCCGCTAAAATATAAAGCAGAAAAAGCAACAGCCCTTAAAGTCAGCGAGCCTCATGCCCTGCCGCAGCTTCGGGCCAGCATGATTGAGGCGCCGGAACTGGTAATTGATGATGACCGCCATAATATCACGGCCGAAGATAAAGTGTTACTGGTTGTAGAGGATGACCTGCGATTTACCAAGATCCTGATAGACAAAGCGCATGGCTTCAACCTGAAAGTAGTGGTGGCAATTACCTACCTGGAAATTTTTGATAATATCATAAAATATAACCCGGTTGCCATTACACTGGATGTGAATATGCCAGAGTCAAACGGCTGGAAGCTTCTAAAATTACTTAAAACAGATATTAACTTACGCCATATTCCGATCCATGTGATCTCTGGCGAGGATAATAGACAGATGGCCCTGAAGTTTGGTGCCCGCTCGTTTAATTTGAAACCACTGTCCAATGTTTCTCTGGATGAACTGATCAGCGGTATCGTCAAATTTAATATGCACACTAAAAAGCACGTGCTGGTCATCGAGGATAATGAAAACGAATTGCAAAGGCTGACTGAACTGCTATCCAATGAACGAATTGAAGTTTTCAGTGCAACTACGGCCAAAAAAGCGTTAGCCGTATTAAAAAAGGAGCTGTTTGATTGCATTATATTGGATTATGTGCTGCCCGACGCCAATGGCATAGAATTGCTCAATAAGATCGATTTACTAAAGCAGCCGCAAACTACTATCATCCTGCATTCTGCCCGCGATTTTACTCCGGATGAACTCATTCAGTTAAAGCGCCTTAACCACAAAATCGTTACCAAAACTCCTGCTTCGCATATACAGTTGCTTGAGGATATCCTGGTATTGCTGCATGTTGATAAAAATTTCATTAGCGAAAGCAAGTTGAAACTGATAGACAGCATCCGGGATAAAGCTGATGTACTCGATGGTAAAAAAGTGCTGGTGGTAGATGACGATGTGCGCAACCTCTTTGCGCTTACCGCGGTATTTGAACGCTCGAAAATTGAAGCCATTACTGCTGAAAGCGGCCGGGAGGCACTTGAGATACTTAATAAAGACAAAACAATTGATATTGTACTAATGGATATCATGATGCCTGAAATGGATGGTTATGAGACAATACAAATGATTCGTAGAGAATCTAAATATAAAAGCCTGCCTATTATAGCTGTTACTGCAAAGGCGATGATTGGAGACAGGCAAAAATGTATTGCATCGGGTGCGTCAGATTATATTACCAAGCCGGTTAAAACCGATCAGTTGTTGTCGTTGATGCGTGTATGGCTGATCAAGTAATTAATAATATGCCGGTAAAAATACTTTTGGTAGATGATAACGAAAATAACCTGCTTTCTATTGAAGTAGTGCTACAAAAGGAAAAGTATGAATTCTATCGTGCTACATCCGGCCGGGAGGCATTACGCCTTTTATTAAAGGAGGAAGATTTTACGCTGATCTTGCTTGACGTGAAAATGCCGATCATGGACGGTTATGAAACTGCCGAACTGATCTATCAACGGGATAAGCTGAAAAATATCCCTATAATTTTCATCACTGCCCATGATTACGAAGAAGCCGCTGTTTTTAAAGGTTATCGTGCCGGGGCAGTTGATTTTATCCGCAAGCCGTTTAATCCGGAAATATTACGTACCAAAGTAGCGGTGTTTACCGAGCTGTATCGAAAAAATCGATTATTAAGTCAACAGGAAGAGAAATTGCAGCTAATTAACAGCGAACTGGTGCAGTTGAACCGTGAGCTGGAAAAAAGAGTATTGGATCGAACCATCGCCTTAGAAAAGTTGAACATTGAACTCACTGCGCTCAATTCCTCAAAAGATAAATTCCTTTCGGTGATCTCTCATGACTTGCGTAATCCGTTGACCTCCCTGCTTGCTTCATCGGCCCAACTGGACCGTGATGCCGAAAAGTTAAAGCCCGAACAGATCAGAATGTTCTCCGGGATTATTAACCGTACTTCGCAAAAGATATTGAATCAGCTGAATGAATTGGTCAATTGGGCCAAAGAGCAGCGGGAAAAGCCTTATTTCAATCCTCAGAAATTTGAATTGCGCAAAGGAGTGGAGGAATCGCTCGAATTATTAAAAGCCAGCGCTTTGCAAAAACGTATCCAGTTAGATAACCTGGTACCGGGGGACATTTATGTACATGCAGATATTATGATGTTCCGCTCAATATTGCAGAACCTGGTAACTAACGCCATCAAGTTTACTCCCGAAGGGGGCAAAAATGTTATCGTTAGCGCTATCAAAAAGGGCAACGGGGTTGAGATATGTGTGAAGGATTTTGGAGTAGGCATGTCGGAAAAAATAAAAGATGTGCTGTTTGACAAGATGAATTCAACCTCGAATGTTGGTACCAATTCTGAAAAAGGCACTGGTTTAGGATTGTTACTGGTAAGAGATTTTGTTGTTCAGCACGGAGGTACCATAAGTGTAGAAAGCGATGAGCAGGCGGGCACTTGCTTTACTTTTACCTTGCCGACAATTGAAAATTGAACAGACAGGCCGATATACGGTATCGGAATATTTAAGAAGAATGAATAAATGCTATGTAAAAGTATTGGATGCATCTAATAAAGTATATATGGCAAAACTTGCAGATACACAATAGAATAATTATGGAAGCTCAATCAAAAAAAATTGTATTGTTTGATGACGATGAAGATATATTGTCGATTTGTTCATATATCCTTAGTGAGGCGGGCTGGGAGGTGCATGCTTTCACTGATTGTAACAACGTCATTGAAAGGGTTAGAAAGATTATGCCGGATGTTATTTTGATGGATAACTGGATACCGGATGTTGGGGGTATAGAAACAACACGGCAGCTAAAGAATGATCCTAAGTTAAAAGCTATTCCTGTTATTTACTTCTCTGCAAATAGCGACATCCACGAGTTAGCCGCGAGTGCGGGTGCAGAAACTTACCTGGCAAAACCTTTTGACCTGGATGACCTGCAAAAAAAGGTTAATGAATATTGTCTTTAACTCCGGTTCAAAAGGGAATAGGGAGTAAAAAGCCGCTTACTGCATAGTGCATAGGGCACCGATCAGGGTGTTTCACTTAGATGTTTCACCTCATTTGGTCAGAAAGTATAAAATCACATGTAAGTCGTTCATTTTCATTTTGTTAAACGTATTTACCTGAAGTATTGGTGCTGTTTCAAAGTGTTTCACTCTGTTTTTTCAAGTGCTTAATTTACAGGTGTTTATTAGTAAAAAGTGTTTCAACTGTTTCAATGTGTTTCATATTTAGGTGAAACACCTCATCAATAAAAAAGCCTTCAACCATGTCCGGGCCGAAAGCTAAATCCAGATTGAGGTTGATATTGGGTGAGCTATTCAAACTGCAATTCCCATTTATCTTCGCCCGCATCCACTACGCGGAATATTCGTTTTTCAACAGACTGCGTATGGTCGGTAGAACTGATCTGTACAATTTCATGATCATGAAACTCTTCTGATTTAGGCACCATAATGGCGGTCATACCATGTGGATCGCCGGGGATTGTTAAGGTCTTCATAAATATTGTTATTTGGTTTATAGTTTAATAACAATAAAGATCGCAATAAGTTTAGCTATTATTCTGATTTTCAGTGCTATTTATCACATATTTTCCTGCGTGGTAATCTTTAACATATTGCCTGTGATATTGCTTCAATGTCCTGGCGTAATTTTGTGCATAGTCTATCACCTTTTCCTGCCAGGCTGTGTCGGTGCCAAAGGCCATCAACTCGTCTATAGTGGCCGAACCCTGCATACCACCGCTACGCAGCTGTGCAGAAGCGGTTAGCGCTGCCATATCATCAATAACCTGGTACATATCCCGGTAGTTCTCCAATAATTTAAACCTGATGGTATCCTTGGCAGGCTGCAGCTCCTGTATAATATATGCGTCTCCCCGAAAAACAGTAGTGCTTAACAATGCAGCAGTTACGTTTTGCATCCGCTGCTGCACGCCAATTACCCTGTCGGCCTCTGTTGGCCACTGCAGTTGCTGCACAGGCAGGTACGGCAATACTGACGATGACCGGGCCTGTTTCATATCAAGCAGTAAATACTTATTTTTAGTATTAGTGCTTTTCAATAAGAATAAATAGCGTTTCAACCCAATACTGCCGGTACCTGCCAACCGGAAGACGGTACCAATTGTCTTATAGTTGTACGGGCCGTCGCTGCTGTTTTTTATCCATTCATTAATATGCAATTTTAACTCGTCCCGCAACTGCTTGTTTAACTTAAAATGCCGCTCATCTTCCAGCGACAGCATAATACTTTTTTTCTTGCTGACCGTACGCTTCTTAAGCAGTTGCTTATAACTGTTCTTTGCCGCCGATTGCAAAAAGTTGCACACAATACCCTTTGCCGTCCGTGGCTCAATGCTGATAGCCTTGCCTTTAGCCAATGTAGCCGAGTACGTTTTAAGAAAGAGCCCCGCCATCTTCAAAGCTTTCTTATGGTCAAACCCCAGGGTGTCAAAAGCTATAAAAATGCTGGTGGTCATTCGTGCCACTTCATAGCTGGCCGGCGCCAGCACTGCTTCGTCAAAGTCGTTCATGTCAAAATATACCAGCTTGTTATCACCCTTATAACTGCCGAAGTTCTCGATGTGCAGATCTCCGCATATCCATGCTAATGGAGAAAGGGGCAGGGGTTCGGCAGCTGCCAGATCCTCATAAAAAAGATGACAGGTGCCGCGAAAAAAACGGAAGGGGTTTTCGGCCATAGCCTCATATTTTAGCGGCACCATTTCAGGCAGCGCATCCTGGTTAAAAGCTTTTAATCGCTCAAGCAGTGTATCCATGCTCGATAATACTGTTATAACAATAGTTTTGTTTGATAATTTTTACATCGATGCGGCCAAATACTAGATTCATTAAAAAAAATCAGGGTAACACCTCTCAAGCGTGTTTCAGAGGAAAACACAAAGGCCAGGGCATTTTTTCGGCCGTCAGTGGATCTGTATGATCAGGAGGGTAATAATACCGCCTGGCATAGCGGAAAGTTTTAAAATGTGGGTGCGGTAGACAGTTGGGGTCAGTTTGTTTTAAGAGGATGTAATAGATATCGTTACAGGCCTGTTGCCAAATATCGGGTCTGAATGAAATCATCAGCAATATTTAAAGGAATCTTACTTTTCAAAAGCAAGGTCCTTTTTTAAAACTCGTCAACGGTAGACCGGCTTTCGGCAAATGGCGAGCTAAATAGCGTCATATTTTTTTCAGCCGGATTTACGGTAAACGTCCACTCAGATGTCTGGTCAGGCTTATCGGTTGTTACATCTTCGCAACCAAAAGTAAAGCTAATATCCAGTAATGTCCTGAAACTGCCTTTGGCAGTCGCAGCGTCATATTTTATTCTGTCGAATGATATCCGGCTTATATCAGGCGAACCGCCCCCTTTAAATTCACGTTGAAGCTCATAAACCAGCTTGAGATAGTTGTTGGTACCTGGCTGAAACAGATCACTTAATAAGTTTGCAATAGCAGGTGGAAATTGATTTAATAGGCAGATTTGTGCACTACTAAGTACAATGTTAAGGGTTTCCATGTGCTCAAAAGTCAGGAAATTTTTTGAATACTGCCATAAACAGGTGATCCAAAAAACGACTTAAAAGTCATATTTAGTGATCCAAAGTGATCCACTTTTTGAGTTTGCTATTTTTAACATCCTTATTTTCAGTATCTTGAATTCTCGGGGTGATCCAACTGATCCAAGTGATAGACATTCGCGCGTGGATCAGTGTTCATCGCTAATTGTATTATTCATTGTAGCTCAATTTTGTTCGCAATAAAACAATGCGTTTAGTTAACAGTTGGGATACTTTAAGCACCATATTTATAATATCGATTTAAAAGGTAAATTTGATAAGCAATCACTACTATCTATGAATTATCAGCAATTATTAGAAGATGTAAGAAAATATGTTTTAAACCATTTTAAAACGCATCATGACGATGATTTGCTGTATCACGACTTACAACACACTAAAGATGTTGTAGGCGCGGCTACTATGATAGCTAATCATTATCAACTAAGCGACGAGGATTTTTTCGTGGTAATAACCGGAGCCTGGTTTCACGACACCGGTTACTTTGTTGACAAAGCCGACCATGAAACTGCAGGGGCTAACCTGGCTGCCGGTTTTTTGAAGTCAAATAACGTTGATAAGGCTGTTATAGATAAGGTAAAAGCGTGTATCCTGGCTACCAGGATGCCACAACAACCAAACGGCTTGCTACAAGAAATTCTGTGCGATGCTGACCTGCATCATTTAGGCACTCCGGAGTTTATGGAAAAAAGCAAGAAGCTTCGTAAGGAAATTGAGCGAACCAAGAAAATAGAGATTGATAAGCCATTGTGGCTACAAAAAAACATAGAGTTTCTGCACTCGCACAAGTATTTTACTGATTATGCTCAGCTATTGCTTGCTGACAAACAGAAAAAAAATCTGCGTAAGCTTACGGAAAAGCAGACGGAAGATATGGCGGGGGCAACGCAGGCAGAGCAAAAGGATGTGATTGAAAAAGCGGACGATAGAAAAAAAGAAAAAGAAGGAACGAAAGCCGAAAAAGACGAAAAAAAGAAAAAGAAAGACAACGAGAAACCTGAAAAAGGCATAGAAACGATGTTTCGTATTACCTCGAACAATAACCAGCGCCTGAGCGATATGGCGGACAATAAGGCACACATTCTGATCACTGTAAACTCTATTATCCTTTCGGCTATTATCAGTTTGGTATTGCGTAAGCTTGAAGAAAACGGTTTTTTAGCTATTCCCAGCTTTATATTGCTTACTGTTAGTTTACTGTCGATGATATTTTCTATACTGGCTACGCGGCCGTCAATCCCGCAGGGGACTTTTACCCAGCAAGAGGTCGATGATAAAAAGGTAAATCTTTTGTTTTTTGGTAATTTTTATAAAATGGGATTGGAAGAATACACAGCCGGGATGCTTAAAGTAATGGACGACCGTGCTTTTCTATACGGCACCTTAATTAAGGACGTGTATTCGCAAGGTGTGGTTTTAGGGCGCAAATACCGGCTGCTGCGTGTGGCTTATAATATTTTTATGTTCGGGCTTATTGTAGCCGTAATAGCATTTATTATGTCGTCGGCGTTTCATGACAATGCAACCTCAGCTAACCACTAATATGGCTTATAGGTTTTTTGACAGGGACTTAAGCTGGTTAACGTTTAACGGCCGTATTCTGGAGTTGGCTGCGCAGGCCGATACGCCCCTTATGGAGCGTATCAATTTCATGGCTATATTCTCTTCAAATCTTGATGAGTTTTACCGCGTACGTATGCCGGTATTACAGGCCATGGATAAATTAGGTAAACTTAATTCTGATAATAAAGCTGTAGATGATGTGCTCGAAACAGCACAACAACTCATTATGGAGCAGCAACAGCAGTATGGTAAAGTGTTTTCGGGCCTGGTAGTGCCAAAGTTAAAAGAAAACAATGTTCATCTATTGGTGAATCAACCCATACCAAAGCGTTTGATGGAGAAGATAGAAGACTACTTTTTTGCCCAGGTAATGGCATTTCTGCAGCCTGTTGAACTGGCGGCGGATAAAAAATTTTTCCCGGAAAATAATGAATTGTATTTTTTAATAATGCTTGAGAATGACGGCGGGGATGAGAAAATCTTTGTGCTGAATATTCCGTCAATTGAACTGCCTCGATTTTATGTTGCTAAAGAGCAGGAGCAAACTTATGTGCTTTTCCTGGACGATATTATCCGGTATAATCTCGATAAGCTATTTCCTGACGAAAAAGTTAAAGGATGTTATTCATTTAAAGTTACCCGTGATGCCGAGCTGGAATTAAAAGATGAATACTCAGGTGATCTATCAAAACAAATTGAAAAACAATTGTTGAAGCGCGACTTAGGTATTGCTACACGTTTTCTGCATCAACCGGGAATACCTTTGCGCATATTGCATAATGTCTGCCATAACTGGAACATCAAATCATCAAGTTTGATTGAAGGCGGCAACTATCATAACCTGAAAGACTTATTTAGTTTTCCGGTTAATTTGTTTGATGAGCATTTTGAAAAATGGCCGGCGATATATAGCCGTTTGGATGCTAATCGGTCGATTTTTGATCAGATCGAACAAAAAGATCTGATTATAAATACGCCATACCAGTCTTATGACACTATTCTGCGATTTTTTAATACCGCCGCGCTGGATAACGATGTCGAAGAGATTTACGTTACCGTTTACCGCGTTGCCCGCGATTCGCGCATTGCCAATGCTTTGATCAATGCTGCATCTACAGGGAAAAAAGTAACGGTGATGATCGAGCTAAAGGCGCGGTTTGACGAAGCCAATAATATTAAATGGGCCAATCGTTTAAAGGCTGCCGGTGCTACAATTTTATATAGCGTTACTGCACTTAAGGTACATGCAAAAGTGGCACTTGTAAAACGCCGCGTAAAGGGCCGCTCAAAATATTACGGTTTGCTGGCCACCGGTAATTTCAATGAAAATACTGCGGCCATATATACCGACCAGATACTTATGACAGCCAATAAAGACCTGTTGCGGGAGGTAGAATTACTATTTATTTTTCTTGCCCGCCGGGAAAAACCGTCGTCGCCAGATCTGATTAAGTTTAAACACCTGCTTGTAGCGCAATTTAATTTGCAGCAGCGCTTTTTGGAATTGATTGACCGGGAAATTGGTAACGCTAAAAATGGACTGCCAGCATCAATTATTATCAAAATTAATAATCTGGAGGAACAGGTACTCATCAGGAAACTGTATGATGCTTCGCAAGCCGGTGTTAAGATATCTATGCTGGTACGTAGTATCTGCTGCCTTGTACCGGGCGTTAAAGGTATGAGTGAGAATATCACCGTAAAACGCATCGTAGACCGGTTCCTGGAGCACGGCCGCGCTTTTATATTTCATAACAATGGTAATCCTGAAGTTTACTTAGGTTCGGCCGATTGGATGAACCGGAATATTTACCGGCGCATTGAGGTTTGTTTCCCTGTGTATGATGAGCAGATCAAGCAACAGATAACAGATACAATTAATCTGCAACTACAAGACAACGTGCAGGCCGTAATGTTGAATGAACATATTCAGAACATTCCTGTTAAGACAACAGAGCTTGCGGTGCAGTCGCAGCACGCTATTTATGAATATTTAAATAAACCGGCATGAAAAAACGCGGATCTATTATTATCGTGTTCATATTATTAATGGTCTTTGTGACTTTATCTTGCATTGACAAAAAGACTTTTTCCAGTCCTCCGGGATATGATCTGAATAGCCCGATTAAATATTTTATGTCTGACGATTTGCTGGAAATATCAGGTATTGCCTTTCATCACGGTAACGCCGACTCAATTTATGCCGAGCAGGATGAAGAAGGCAAGGTGTTCTATTTAAAGTTAGGTGATAAAAAGCCGGGGCATTCTAAATTTGGTAAGGCTAATGATTATGAAGATATCGCTATCCTGAATGACCAGGTTATCTTGCTGCGCAGTGACGGCGTGTTTTTTATTTTTCCGTTTAAACTGTTACGTAGTGGCGAAATCCAAAATGTCCAAAAATGGAATAACGTGCTGCCCGCGGGCGAGTATGAAGGCCTGTTTGCAGATGAAAAGGCAAACCAACTTTATGTGCTTTGTAAACATTGCAATATAGATAACACTAAAAAAACAAATTCGGGTTACACTTTTCAGGTAGCTGCTAATGGTTCAGTTAAACAAACCGGCCAATTCAGCATCAGC
Source organism: Mucilaginibacter panaciglaebae (assembly GCF_039539265.1). Lineage (NCBI taxonomy): Bacteria > Pseudomonadati > Bacteroidota > Sphingobacteriia > Sphingobacteriales > Sphingobacteriaceae > Mucilaginibacter > Mucilaginibacter panaciglaebae. The sequence goes on along the minus strand of NZ_BAABCV010000001.1, from coordinate 428,862 downwards.
GTAAAAGACATTGAGGCTAAACTAGGTAGCAAAAAGATTGCTTTTCATCCATCTGCATTTGCTAAAAATCAAAATACAGGCGAGTGGTTCGTCTTATCATCAGTAAACAAGTTGCTGGTGGTAACCGATGCCAATTTCAAGGTGAAAAATGTCTATCCTATTAATCCAGCGGTATTTATCCAGCCTGAAGGTATTGCCTTTGATAATCAAAATAACTTATACATCAGTAATGAAGGCAATAAGACATTGCCGGGAACCGTGTATAAATTCAATTACAAAAAGTAGCGTATGAGTCTTAATAGATACCTGATCTTTGCTTTTTTTACTGCATTTTCAACTCAGCTTTTTGCACAAAAAGAGAGAGATAGCATCACTGTGGCTATCGATGCAGATTATGCCAAAGTGACCAGGGTGCATAAAATTTTGTTGGGCGATAACTATCGCGAGTTGTGGGCAACGCCGGTATCATTTAGAATATTTCGCCTGGAAAAAGAAAAAGGCGGATTAAAGATCTTACAACCTGGCGGCGGTATGCAAACTAAATCGTTACGCCTGCAAGATTCAGCCGGCCACGAATGGGTGTTGCGTACGGTACAGAAATATCCCGAGCGGGTTTTGCCTAAAACTTTAAGGAAAACTATAGCAAAGGATATTATTCAGGATCAGATTTCAGCCGAACATCCGTTTGCGTCGTTAACAGTACCTGTAATGGCCGAGGCTTTGGGAATTCCTCACGCCAATCCGGAGATTGTTTATGTGCCCGACGATCCGGCCCTGGGTAAGTACCGTAAAGACTACACCAATCAGGTGTTTTTATTTGAGGAGCGTGAACCGCTTGACGCCACTAATACAGACAATACCGAGAAAACGCAGGATAAATTAGAGAAGGATAACGATAATAGGGTTGAGCAGAAATTAGTGCTACGAGCCCGTTTGCTGGATATGTTGTTAGGTGATTGGGATAGACACGAAGACCAATGGCGCTGGGAACGTATAAAGAACGATACGGGTATTGTTTATAAACCCATTCCGCGCGACAGGGATCAGGTATATTATTATTCCGTTGGTGTATTTCCGTGGCTGGTGTCAAGATATTTGCTGATGGCTAAGTTTCAGGAATTTCATGAACGCATACGTTCTATTAGTCGCTGGAATTTGAATGCCCGTAATTTCGACCGGTACTTTTTAAATGGCTTAAGCCAACAAGATTGGCAAGAGCAAATTACCTTTGTGCAAAACGCATTGACCGATGATGTAATAGAAAGGGCCATGCGCAAAATGCCCCCGGCAATTTATCGCGAAAGCGGTCAGGTCATCAAACGTAAACTCATTGCCCGCCGCAGTATTTTGAAAGACCAGGCTTTGACCTATTACCGCGACCTGGCGAGTACAGTTGCAGTTGGTACATCTGAAAAGCATGAAAATTTCGACATAACAAATCTGCCTGACGGACAGGTGAGCGTGAAAATCAACAAGATCAAGAAAGACGGCAAGGAAGAGCAGGTGATTTATAACAGAACATTTGATCCGAAAGTGACCAGGGAAATTCGTCTGTATGGCATGGGTGGTCCGGATGTATTTAATATGCATGGCGCAGCCCATTCGCCAATTACGGTGAGAATGATAGGCAATGATAAAAAAGACGAGTTTATTGCTGGCAATGACATTAAAGGCAAAGGCAACCGGTATATCTACGATGTACCGGAACAGGAGAATACATTACCTGTGCACCAGGCAAGGATAAATGTTTCTGGAGACACGTCGCTTACCAATTTTCATCGCTTGGGTTATAAATATGATTTTTTACAGCCATTGATGCTGGCCAATTATAACCGGGACTATGGATTTGTGCTGATAGGTAATCTGGTATATCAAAAGCAAGGTTTTGGTAAAGAACCCTATGCTTTCAGGCAGGCATTGAAAATAAGTTATGGCTTCGGTGTTAGCTCTTTGCTGGTAAATTATACCGGCGATTTTAAAGAGCTTGTTAAAAAAAACGACCTGGTTGTGAATATTCTTGATAAAGGCCCTAATTACAACAGTTATTTCTTTGGGATAGGTAATAACACCCAGTTTATTAATACACCCAATAGGCGCATTCATTACTATCGTAATATTTACAACTATATAAATGCCGACGTTAGACTAAAACATAATTACAACGATTGGATAGTCACCGCAGGTGTGGCTGGCCAATACTATAATGGCGATGGAGGTGGAAATCATGGTCGTTACCTGGATGATTACAACGCCACACATCCTGTTGAGAATGTTTTTGCGGCTCAGGAAAACGTTGGTTTAGTAGCGGGCTTTAGTTTTGATACGCGCGACAAAGGCAGTATCACACCACATCGCGGCGTTTATTGGAGTACCAATTTTACCGCCATGAAAGCACTGAATCAGAATGCACGTAATTATGGGCAAGTGGAGTCAGAATTTAGTTTTCTGCTTAACCCCGACCGTGATTCAGTGCTGGTATTTGCCGATAGGATAGGCGGTGGCGCCACCATTGGTAATGCATCATTCTATCAACAGCTAAAATTAGGCGGCAGTAATAATCTGCGTGGATTTTACACCTGGCGATTTACCGGTAAAGCTATGCTATATAATAACTTCGAAGTTCGCTTGAAATTAGCCGATTTCGCTTCATACCTTTTGCCCGGTACACTAGGGTTGATCGGTTTTGATGACATAGGCAGGGTATGGACACCCGGCGAACAATCAAATACCTGGCATAACGGTGTCGGTGGCGGCTTTTACTTTGAGCCCGCACAACTAATATCGGTGCAGGGCGTTCTGGGCTTCTCTAAAGAGGGTATATATCCGTATGTATCGGCTGGTTTCCGGTTTTAGGCAGCCTTTTGTATAGCTTGCTGTAGTCGATCGTATGATCTTCTTGTATGGCGCGGGTATGAATCAAGCCAACGCGCAGGGCTTTTAATCCGGCTACGCCCTGTAGTTCTTCTACCTCGAAATGTTCAACATCGTCACTTAGAACACCAGCATCTTGCAGGATGGAAATGTATCGCTGATATTCTTTACGCTCTTCGGCCTTGGCATAAATAATAGTGATCTTGCCTTGTTGAGTAATTCGTTCGGAAGTGCCCTTGATCATGGCCTTGTCAATACGCTTTTTAATTACCTCATAGCGGATATTGTAAGCGCCATCTACATCAAAATGTTTTTCGTGCATCCTGAAGCGTATAGCCAGCGGTGTACTGAATACCAGGACAAGCGACGTAACCCCCAATTGGTAAGGTAGGATACTTTTAAGGTTGTATTGCTCAACTTCCATTTCGGCAATTACACGCAACTGCCACAGACGCAGCCGGTGCAGGTCGTTAACCGTGAAAGTTTTATTAGGCGTTATGGTTTGCCCGATATAAATATTATGCTCAATACCATCAGTTTTGAAACGCTCGTAATAGTGAGGGAAAAACTCCTGTATTTCGGTCTGGCGGTTATCAATAATAGTAGCCAACTTCTGGTTGATCATCGACAGCGTCTTATCATAATTACGACGATGAACGTGATAACTACCGGTTAGAGCATCGGTATGGCTGAAATATTTCTCAATCCTGATCGTAAGTTTCGGTCCGTCATTTGCCTCTTTTAATATAGGGTGGATGTTTTCTTCAAGGTAATGCAGAATAATTTGCTCGGTGTCAGCCTTGAAGTTAGTTTTTAGGTCGACGATGAAATTTTTCAGGTCCGTAAGCCTTTCGTTGTTAACCGGCTTTTTATCGGCCTTGGGCATCATCTCCAGGATAGAGATCAATTCATTAAGCTGGTTAGTTAAATCGTTACAAACACTCAGATTGCGTGTCGCAGACGACTCACTGATGTCAACCTGCCCATAAAGCGGGTAAACATCGGCAAACTTAATTTCTTTAAGTTGATAAGTTGACCCTCCATTAGCGCAGTCAATAAAATTCTGCGCTTCACGCCTGAATTTCCAGTAAACGCTTGGGTGAAGTGTGGTATAATGCCGCTGAATAACTGCACGTACCCGGTCTTGCAATTCATGGATCTTACGGTCAATAGTATCTACCAAAAACGGCATTACGATATCCAGTTTATTAGCGGTCACACTATTTAACTCGCGTATACGTGGCGATACCAACTCTAAAATTCCCAGTAAAACACCATCTTTAACAATAGGCGCCAGTATAAAGCTGTTAATACCCTGCTTTTTCAAATGCTCGCCCAGCGAGTTGCCGCGTTCCTGCTTTATATATTTAGATATGTCGCTAACAGCAAAGTACGTTTGTTCTTTAATGATGCGTTGGTATGAATTGCCGCACAGTAGTTTTTCACCTCTATGAGCCTCTTGGTAAGGCACGAGAAAGCTATGAATATCAGGCCCAAAATGTGAGTTGATAAACTTGCCCTCATTAATATCAAATAAGGTAAATCCCATGCGCATATCAGATATTCCATACATCGACCTGAAAATGGTGATAAGGTTCTCTTTAATATCAGGGGTCGAGTAGTTGCCAAGTAAGTTGCTTTTTAGGTTAGATAGTGCATTCTCAACCGTAACATCAATCAATGTCATCAACCCAAAACCTTTAATAATATAACTGTTTATGGGGAATTTTTCTATCCAGACATCTATGTTGTCGTAGCTGTTCATCAGCTCATCGATATCAGCTTTAGATAATTTGGGCACTTTATCCGTAGCGCTGACATCCAGAAAATCAGCATTATATAAAATACGGTAATGCCGCATTACGCCATCAGCTGTGGGGATATCGTAAAACATAGGCCGGGAGAAATCGAGCTTAGTACCATATAAGCGATTAAGAATAATGCAACAGCTTAATATATACAGGTGCTTGTCGTCAAAATCTCGGATGGCCACCTGGAAATCTTGTCCGGCATCCGCCAATATCTTTTTAAAACGACAGGTATGGTTAAAGCTCAGTCCCATGTAGGGTATGCTTACCGCTTTAATTTCGTTGTTAGTCAGTGCTTCGGGGAACAGATCGGACAGCAAGTCGGCAATTAGCTCAGTATTGTCAGCAATCTGTTTTATGCTGGTTATACCTTCATCTAATTCGGGATGTTGCGCAAGGCGCATTAACAACTCCTTTGCGCGTACAGCCTTATAGCCGTTGTCAATGACAGCAGTTTGCCGTAGACCTTCAATCAGTTTATGGAATGAAAGCTCAAGCCTAAAGGGTTTGTCTGTTTTTTGCGTAAACATTATAACTAATAGCGCACAAATTTATTATAATATATAACGTTAGATATTAAATACAGGTTTTTGTGACAGTCTAGCTAACATTTTATTTATACTCTGTCTACCTGATTTGTAGATCAACCATAACCCATAATGATTGGATTAGTCGATTTTAAATTTATTCGGTAATAAATCCGTACTTCTTATAAATAGCTTTGGCGGCAGGGCTTATCATAAAGTCCAGAAAATCTTTTGCAGCTTGTGGGTGCGGTGCGGTTTTTAAAGATGCAGCTACATAGTTGGCGGCAATGTTGTGTTTAACAGGTATTTCAACAGCCTCAACAGGGTTGCCAATTTTTTGCTGGTAATAAACCTCGGTAAACCAAACCGGCCCGGCATCGCTTTGTCCATACAACACACGCATTGGTGTTTCGCGATGATGTATTTGGGTTAAATAGGTACTGCCAATCTTCACTTTGCTTTCCATAATTGCCTTTTGCAAATGCTCACCACCGGCTTTGGCATAGGCGTTCATAATTTGCGCACCGATGCCTTCAGTTTGTAAGTTGGGCATGCTCACGCGAATATCCTTTTTACCTAAGTCATTCAGGCTTTTTATTTGCTTGGGATTTCCCTTTTTAACCATGATGGCCAATTTATTACCTGCGTACGCCTCGGTACGGTTAAATAATTGTGCCAATTTTTCGATACCATTTTTGCCCGCGGTATAAATGTCAGGTTTTAAGCTGATGCGCATATTACCGACAGTAATCGTACCGGCAGTAATTTGTTTAGCCAGTATACCCGGTGGCAAGGTTTCAGCAAACACACGCTGATATTGAGGATATTTAGCTTTAAAAGCAGCCAGTAAGTCATCAACCACCATGAACTGGTTGCCGGCAAAAAATACGACCAATTGCGGGTCGTTAATGTCTCCATACAGATCAGGTACATTGTCAATACCACGCACGGTAAACTGCAGTTTACTGGCAGGTGGAGTATTCCAGGGCGGGTCGAAACGATGGTTTTGTGCTTTAGTAGTAAACGAAGTACTTAGCAGACCTAACAGCGAGGCTGCCGCTATTTTAACTTTATACATAGGTTACGAAATATGGAATGACCAAATGTAGGCATCGAAACAGATAATCGGGAAAGAAAATACGGTTAAGTTTTACTGGTAATTAACTGATTTATTCTGCTTAAATTTCATTGCTGAGTAAGTAATGCTAAAATCGTTTAATGAATAGACAATAACACAAAATTTTATATAGCGGCAATGTACTTTCTTTGATGTTAACCAATTTAGCCAATTCCCGTTAAATGCATTTATAATTAATATGATATCAAAAAAACTACCCTTAGTACTGGCCCTTACCTTATTGAGTTTTTCTATAGTATTTGCTCAAAATAGCGTAGTGACGGAAGTAAATACCAGAAACGAGCATTTAAAAAAATTGCAGCAGCAATTTATTGATTTGCGCTTTGGTATGTTCATCCATTTTAATATACCTACCTATATGGATGCCGACTGGCCTGATCCGGAAGCATCGCCCTCAAACTTTAATCCAACCAAACTAGATTGCGACCAGTGGGCAAAGGCTGCTAAATCGGCAAATATGACTTATGGCTGTCTCACTACCAAACATCACAGCGGTTTTTGTATCTGGGATACCAAAAGTACTGACTATAATGTAATGAATAGTCCGCTTCACCGCGATGTGGTAAAAGAGTATGTTGATGCTTTTAGAAAGAATGGTTTAAAAGTGATGCTTTATTATTCAATTCTGGATACTCATCACAAGCTGCGCCCTAACCAGATACAGCCAAGCCACATTGAAATGGTTAAAACCCAGATCACTGAGCTGTTAACAAAATACGGTAAAATTGAAGCGCTGATCATTGATGGATGGGATGCGCCATGGTCAAGAATCTCTTATGACGATGTGCCCTTTGAAGATATTTACAACCTTGTAAAAAAATTACAGCCTGATTGTTTGCTGATGGATCTTAACGGTGCTAAGTATCCAAAATTGGGTTTGTATTATACCGATATCAAGACGTACGAGATGGGCGCCGGTCAGCGTATGGAAGCCGGTAGCAATACCATGCCTGCTTTAGCCTGCTTACCTATTCAAAGCTCATGGTTCTGGAAAACTGATTTCCCGACTACACCGGTTAAAACCGCTGCCAGTTTGGTTAATGATTACCTGAAAAAACTAAATAACGATCGTTGTAACTTTATTCTGAATGTAGCGCCGAATAAAGACGGCCGTTTTGATGATAATGCCGTGGCCGAATTAAAGGAGATTGGCAAGATCTGGAAAAATGATGGCCCGTTGGCAGCATTGCCTGATAACGAAGCCCCAATCATTTCTTCAAATCTGGCTAAAAACGCTCCGGCTAACTCAAGTTGGAGTGATGATATGAATATCAGCGACTTTGGTAATGATGATAGCTTTAATACTTCATGGGTATCAAATCCGCGGGTAAAAGAACCATGGTATGAAGTTAGTTTTAAACGCGAAACTGCACTTAATACTATTGTTATTGCCGAAAGAAGATCGAACATTAACAAATACAAGTTGGAGTATTTTTCAGCAGGCTCCTGGAAGTCGATTTTAGAAGGCAATAAAACTACCGCTGTAAAGGTTCATCGTTTTAGCCGTATCTGGGCTAACAAAGTAAGGATACAAATATTAGGCTCACAAAGAAATCCTTCAATATCAGAGTTTGAGGTTTACAACGAGCAGCGTTAATCATCGAAAATAAAATTAAACAGGTTAAAAGTCGGTAACAATTACGTTATTTGCTTTTAACCTGTTTTGTTATTTATAGGCGTTATAAAACTAAATGCGAATTTTCTTTTCTATTTTAATGCTACTGGGCGGCTTAACTGCTATTGCTCAGGAAAGAAAAATACCTCCCGGCAAGGCCGGCAAGCAGCTTCGTTATGGGCACGAGCTGATCGCCAATACCGCCGTTTATCTTGGTCCGAAAGGCAAGGTAGCGCATCTGACCAATGGTATGAATTGCCAGAATTGCCACAACAACGCAGGGACTAAGGCGTACGGTTTAAGCCTTAAGGCTACTTCAGCAAATTATCCGAAATTTATGCCGCGTACCAATAATGTATTATCTATAGCGGGGCGAATAAACGGTTGCATGCAACGCAGCCTTAACGGCAAGACGATGGATACTACCAGCCGCGAAATGAAAGCTATGATTGCTTACATTAAATGGTTAGGCAAAGGCGTACCCAAAGGCCAGAAGCCCGCTGGTAGCGGTGTTTTGAAATTGGCTTATATGGATAAAGCTGCCGACCCGATTAAAGGCAAAGAGGTATTCATGAAAAAATGCCAGGTTTGCCATGGTGCTGATGGGCAAGGGCAGCTGACCCCAGATAAGGTAGCTTACACCTTCCCGCCGCTCTGGGGAAGTCATAGTTATAATGACGGGGCCGGTTTATACCGCGTAACCAATTTAGCAGCTTTTGTAAAAAGCAATATGCCTTTTGGTACCACCTATAAAAACCCGCAGTTAACTGATGAAGAAGCATGGAACGTGGCAGCTTTTGTTAACTCGCAGCCGCGTCCGCATTTTGATCAAAGCGCCGACTGGAAAAATATTGCCAAAAAGCCTGTGGATTTTCCATTTGCTCCGTATGCTGACAGTTTTAACGAACACCAACATAAGTTTGGCCCGTATCAGCCTATCGCTAATGAGCAGAAATTAAACACAAAAAAATAATAACTTTAAATTAATATACTGATTATGAAAATTCTATTTAAATACTTTCTTGTTTTGGCGGTAATTGCGTTGGTTAAACCGGCATTTGCACAAAAAACTGATGTCGGATTTAAAGGCGCTGCCGCTAGTAAAGCTCATTATAAAGCTTTGTATTTTGTTGACGATACCGCATCAGCAAAAATTAAAATGACCTTACGTAATATCGACAATGCTTTGGAAGATCCGCGTTTAAAAGGAAAGGTTGAAATTGAACTTGTGGCATTTTCTGGTGGTTATACTATGTTTTTGAAATCTGGCCCATACGAGAAAACGTTACAGGCTTTACAGAAAAAAGGTGTGGTGCTGGCACAATGCAACAATACCATCAAAGAACGTAATATTGATAAAAACACGTTGTTTGATTTTATCGGTTATGTACCTAGCGGTAATGGCGAGATCATCATTCGCGGTAACGACGGATGGGCCATAGTACATCCATAATAAATATACGCAATGAAGAATTTACTTTTATTAGCCGCATTTGTATCAAATGCGGCTTTTGTTTTTGCACAGGATATCAAAGGCAATTATGCCATTAAAAATGTACAAACAGGTATGCTGTTGCGTGTAAAGGATGCGAGCTCAAAAAATGGCACCCCTCTGGTGGCGTATTATCCCGAGAACTGGAAGTGTATGACCTGGAATTTTAAAAAGACCGGCGACAACACTTACCAGCTGCAAAACCTATTAACCAATAAAACGTTTCAACCGATAGGTACACCGGCAGCAAATGTGGCTTTTAATGAACAGCCACTGGTACCAGATAACAACAAACAACAGTATGAATTTATTCCGGTTAAGGCGGATATTTACCTTATCAAGCTAAAAGGAACCGATCTGTATATAACGTCGGCCGACAATAGGGGCGGCGTAAACTCAGCTATTATTTTGGGTGTAAAACGCAATACACCCGATCAGCTCTGGAGCATCTATGAGCAGGCACCCACTATGTAATAATATAACTGTGAGCGATTAAAACACTATTTATTAAACCGTTATCAACGTGGTCATTATTTCCATGTTGGCAGCAGTTATTATCGCCATGATATTTAATATCACATGGCAAAAGCGATATTATGAAAAGTTGTTTTTTGATTCGCAAAAGAAAGAGTTATCATTTATTAATTCGCATGAAGTGCGTCGTCATCTCTCTAATATTTAAGACTAATTGACCTGATCAAAAACAGTAACGATAAGCACAAGCAATACCTTGAAGCCGAAGAAAATATTTTAATATCGGTTGAAAAGCTGGACGGCGCCATTAAGACGATCTCTGAAAAACTGGAGCACGACGGAGATTTCTGACAATGTCAGGTTTTATGGGCAGTCTTTTGGCGGATAAAAATTAATGCCATTAACGCTCCAACGAACCCCAAACCTGCAGATATGCGCATAATATTAGCATAAGCGCTGATAAAACCTTCATGATAATATTTCTCTATCTGCGATTTATTGGCATTTAAGGCAGCGGGTACTTTAGCGTTGCCCAGGTTTTTTACTTGCTGCATAACCAGTTGTTTTTCCTTTGCGCTGAAAGACCCAGCTTGCAAACTTTGCTGCAACGCACCCGAGAAAAACAGTACGGCCATTGCTCCAAATATGGCATTAGCAAAAACACCGGATATCCGTGTCATGGCATTGTTAACACCCGATGCAGTGCCCGAAAAGTGATCGCTGACTGAACTCATCACCGCTGCGGTTAACGGAGCAACAGTGAAGGCCATACCGAGACCTAAAACCAACACGCCGGGGAAGAAGGAAGTCCAGTAATCCGCCGGTCCGCCGGTTTGTTTTACAAACGACAGAATAAGTAAGCCACTGCCGGCAACGGCCGGCCCCGCAATTAGAAACAAACGTGGGCCGAGCTTGTCAGCCAGGCTGCCGGCAAACCGTGCTATAGCAATCATAAGCACGGTAAAAGGTAAAAACGTTAACCCCGATTGCAGCTGGCTATAACCCTGTATCTGTACCAGGTTCAGTGACAAAAACAGCATCCCGGAACCTAGCCCTGCATAAAGAAAGAACGTTAGCAAGTTAGCCCCGCTAAAAGTGCTGTTGCTAAACAATTTTAACGGCATCATGGGGTTAGCACTCTTCATTTCAATCACGATAAATACTACCAAAAACAACAAGCCTGTAGTTAACGACCCGTAGGCCTGCACATTTGCCAAACCAACAGACGGTATCCGCAAAAATCCAAAAGTAATCATTGCCAGAGCCAGGGCAATAGTAATGGCTCCGGTGAAATCAAGCTCTGCTTTGCTGTCTTCATCTTTGATCTCATGTACCTTAAAGGCCAGCATAAATAAAGCTAAAACCCCAATAGGTATGTTTATGAAGAAGATGTATCGCCATAAACCAGCGTCGGCCAACGCACCACCTAAAACCGGGCCGCCCATAGTTACCACTGTTGTAAAAGCCGACCACGTGCCTATTGCCTTGCCGCGCTCTTTAGCATCGATAGATGAAGATATGAGTGACAAGCTTCCAGGTATCATTAGCGCGCCGCCAATGCCCTGTAGCAGCCGGCAAATCACCAGCATTAAGACGCCGGTTGATAAACCACATGCTGCTGAGCCAGCGATAAATATAAATATTCCGACCATGAATATTTTTTTGCGGCCCAGTTTATCTCCTATGGCGCCGCCAATCAGGATCAGCGAGGCAAGCATGAGCAGGTAAGCATTCAATATCCAGAAAAGATCGGCACCGGTTGCGCGCAGACCTTGTTGCAATGCAGGTAGTACAACATTAAGCGCCGTAGCGTCAATAAACGCCATAGACGACGCCAGTATGGTCGATGCCATGATCCATTTACCTGCGGGGCTATTTAATGCTACTGTCGCCATTGATTTATAACAGGGTGATTTATCGAGATTCGTAAAAATAAGTGTAAACTATGCTGATTAACGTTCATGCAATCTCCTGATTACGGCAAACGCCTCTTTCAACAATTGTTTAACCTCAGCCTCGGGCTTTTTTATTTCGGCGGCAAGTTGTGCCGTAGTTATCCTGCCATAGTAAATGTTGCAGAAAACAAGCTTTTGCTCATCGGTCATTTGGTTAAGGTAAACGTTTTGGAGGGTAGCTGATCTATTGTGTGCTGGGATTTCATAATCTTCTGCCAGTTTATAAAAGTCAACCAGTTCGTTTTTAGCAAAACGCCGCAATTGACACGATATATTGGTTTCGCCCCAGTCAGTTTCATTAAATTTTTCAGCTATGCGGCAAAAGGTTTTTACCAGGTAGTGTTCAGCTATTTTGTGGTCTTTTACCACTTCAAAAATGTAGCCAAGCAACATACCGGCATAAGCATCATATATACTACGGATACTTAAAGGTTTGGTATTTAATATTTCCTGATCCTGTTTCGCCATTCTAATTTCTTGTATAGAAATCCGCCCAAGGTTGCTGTAGGTAAACAGATTACGAAACTACACAAACTTATAATAATATGATACAAGTATTTTTTAGTGCTACGGCTTATATGTTTAAAGCTTATTATTAAAGATTATACCCATGTTTTGACTTTGCCTTTTAAGACGATAAGCTTTAACTTGCATATTATAAAACAGCCTGTTTTAATAAAATAACATACTTAAAACAAACGTCCGCTTTATGAAAAACCGTGTAATTATATTAACCACCGTTGCTTTGTTATCAGGCAATCTGCTAAACGCCCAAACCGGCGTTAAGTTTATTAAACATGTAGTTACTAACAATTTTATATCAGAAGGGGTATCTGTTGGCGATGTTAATCGCGACGGGAAGCTTGATATTATAGCCGGCAGTTGCTGGTTTGAGGCGCCCAATTGGACTCGCCACGAAATAGCCCCGACGCCAGTTTTAAAACCTGGTACCGAATATAGTACATCATTTTTAAACTATAGTATTGATGTGAACCAGGATAGCTGGGCCGATCAGGTCATTGTCGGTTATCCCGGTACGCCGGCCTGCTGGTATGAAAACCCAAAAGGCGAGGCTGGTTACTGGAAAAAACACGCTATTGTAGATAACCTTGGGGTGGGAAATGAGTCGCCCAATTTTGTAGATGTCGATGGCGATGGCCGTGTTGATATTTTGTGTGCCGATATAGATGCTAAGCAAATGGTATGGCTCAGTCCGCCAGTAAAAAAAGGCGATACTGCCTGGGTGCGTTATGCTATCAGTGATACAAATGCCCCGGGTACCGATCGTTATTCGCATGGTTTGGGTTTCGGCGATGTTAATAAAGATGGACGCAAAGATGTACTCATTAAAGAAGGGTGGTGGGAAGCCCCAGCCGATCGTAAGCAGACTGACTGGAAATTTCATCCTGCCAACTTTGGCGATGATTGCTCTGAAATGTATGTAATAGATGTTAATGGTGATGGTTTGAACGACGTAATCAGTGCATCAGCACATAAATATGGTATATGGTGGTATCAGCAGGGTAAGGATGTGCAGGGAAATACTACCTGGACAAAGCACGAGATTGACAAATCATTTTCTGAAACACACGGTGTGGCCCTGGTAGATATAAATAATGACAGCTATCCTGACCTGGTTACCGGTAAGCGCTGGTTTGCTCATAACGATACCAACACCGACCCCGGCTCGCACGAACCGGCTGTATTATACTGGTTTGAATTTACACCTGGCAAAGCGCCTTATTTCATAGCACACCAAATTGATGATAACTCGGGCGTTGGTTTGCATGTTGTGGTACAGGATATGAATAAAGATAAATTGAAGGATATCGTAATTTCCAACAAAAAAGGTGTATTTTATTTCGAAAATAGTCGTTAATAAAACAAGCATCAAACTTATGACCCTGACTCGTAAACAAGCTTATCGCCGCATTGAGATAATTCGCATTATCATGATTGTTATTGGTATTGCCAGTGCCGCTTTCGGACTTAAAGGATTTTTAATCCCTAACGAGTTTATTGATGGAGGCGTTACCGGTATCTCGCTATTGATTAGTTCATTAACCGACTGGCCGATATCAATATTGATTGTGGTGATTAATGTACCGTTTATTTTTTTAGGATATAAAAGGATAGACAAACTGTTTGCTATAAAATCCTCTGTAGCTATAGTCCTCCTGTCGCTTGTTCTATACTTTGTTAACTTTCCGTTGGTAACTCATGATAAGTTGCTTACCGCAGTTTTTGGCGGGTTGTTTCTGGGCACCGGCATCGGCTTAGCCATGCGCGGTGGCAGTGTGATTGACGGCACCGACTTGCTGGCGGTTTATATTAACCCCAAGTCGCCACTATCCATAGGGCAGATCATTCTGGTAATTAATATCTTTATTTTTGGAATTGCGGCTTTTTTCCTGGGGATTGAGGCGGCTCTATATTCAATATTAACTTACCTGGCAGCTACGCAAACCATTAACTACATCGTGCAGGGCTTTGATGAGTTTACATCAGTAACCATTGTATCACCCAAAAGCGAGTTAATAAAAAACGTTATAATGCGGCATCTGCATAGAGGAGTAACTGTTTACAAAGGCGAACGCGGTTTTGGTAAGACGGATATAAATGAAAAAAATGTTGATATTATTGTAACCGTTATCACCCGATTAGAGGTACAGCGTTTGGTAGCCCGGGTACAACAAATTGATCCAACGGCTTTCATTGTAACCAACTCTGTTTCGGAGGTGAGAGGTGGATTGATTAAACGCCGTGCATTAGATCATTAAAACCCAGGTTTTATTGCGAAATTCATAATAAAAGTTTGGCATACCCCGGTTTTGAGGGTTTTGAACTGATTGGAGCTGTTTTAGACCAGAAAGTAGTGAATCTGGTCAATTTTTCGGATTTTTTGTCATGATTTGTCAGTAATGTTGTTCGGCTGACAATATGGCGTAAAATATTTTCCCCTTTAATTAAGGATTGATGATCAAAATCAATAGCGTCGAATTTTTGGACGAGTCTTTCAAATTGAGTTGTTTTTCAGGCTCTTTTTTTTTAAAAAATAGTACTTTTTTCGATTTCGGCCCGCTAAACATCGGAAAATTCGCAATTGTCAGTCTTTTTTCGGCACGTTTTTACTTTTTGGCCAAAAAACACTTTTTTGTTTTTCCGAAGCAAACTTTTTTCCCGTGCCAATTTTAAAAAACAGACAATATCTAACCAAACTTTAATATTCACCGGTGAATTGTTTAAATTTTTGATTTCAAAAAATTTGGTTTTTAGACTCGGGAAACGCCTATTTTTTTATGGCATATTTTGTGTCGAATAACAACACGGATGCAATCGCTTTGTGCGATTGTTTCTGCAAAGACAGTTAACATCAATTAAAACATTAAAATTAAGAACCACTATGTTAGTAATATTAGAAGTTGTCGCATTATTAGCTGCTATTATTCTTCCATTGGCTTATCAGGCTAAAAGAGCAGAGTCAAGAAGAGCTAATTAAATACAGTTTATCCGTCCTGAAACAAGAAGGGATAGTCCGATCGGGCTATCCCTTCTTGTTTGTTGTATTAGTAACAATTGTAATACAGATTAAGCCTCTCGTTTAATTTAATTACTGTTTTCAGCTTTAAAAGTGCATTGCTGACACTGGCAGTAACAGTTTTTAATTATAAAATTTATTTTTCATTTGCATTTGTGCCATCGATTGCACAACTTTGATGGTCTATTGATATTGTTTAACTTTGTTCGTCGCCAATTAATTTAATAAGAGCTGATATATAAACGTGTTTAACTGTTAAACCTCTTAGTTAATAATTAGTCGTACCACCAAGTAATCAATTTTATACATATATACACAATATCCGAAATGAAGAAGATCGCAATCTTAACTACCGTTTTTTTTACAATGTTTGCTGTGAGCACATCGTTTGCACAAAAAGTTGTAAAAAAAACCACTACAAAAAAAACTACTGTAGTTAAAAAAACTACACCAGCTGCGGCCGGTAAGGTTAGCGCTGTAACCCTTGAACAAGGAAAGCAACTACTAACAAAAAACGATTGCTTAAGCTGCCATAAAGTTGACGTTAAAAATGTAGGCCCTGCTTACAAAGACGTTGCTAAAAAATATCCTGCAACTGCCGCAAATTATGAGAAACTAACGCAAAAAGTTATTGCCGGTGGTAGTGGTGTATGGGGCGATGTGCCAATGTCAGCACACCCCTCGGTACCACCAGCTGATATCAAAAAGATGGTGCAATACATCTTATCGCTTAAATAAATTGCATGAAAACGCGGTTATCGTATACCATACAATTATACAATAACCCCCAAACTGGCCGGTATAGCAATCCATATTAATACTATATAGATTACTACACCGGCCTTTTAATTTATAACCAATTGTAACCTAAACTCCGTAATAAATAAATTGCCTTAACACCCGTTTTGGTGTATCGGCTGTGCTATGTTAAAATTTGAAGTATAAACCTTAAATTATGAAGAAAAATTACAAAGGTATTTTAATTGTCGTGTCGGCGGCAGCAGTGTTGTTTTATACCTGTAAGTCGGTGCAGAAGTATGTAACGCAGTATCCTGTACAGCGCGATGCATCGGGCAGGATTTTGGTTGATATGCATCCTGATCCGACGCCGAAGTCGCCGGTCGAGGAAATGAAGCATATTTATGTGCCACCGGGCTATCATTTACAATTGGTAGCTTCTGAACCGATGGTTAGTCAGCCTACTGCAATTGCATGGGATGGAGACGGCCGCATGTATGTTGCCGAAATGAACACCTATATGTTAGATGTTAACGGTACTCATGAACGCGATAAAACCTGTAAGATAAAACTTCTTGAAGATACAAACGGCGACGGTGTGATGGATAAAATGACTGTTTTTGCCGATAACATTATTTTGCCGCGCACTTTACAACCTCTAGACCACGGACGACTGTTGGTTAGTTTAACCTGGTCAAACAGCGTATATTGTTTTCAGGACACCAATGGCGATGGCGTTGCCGATAAGAATTGGATAGCTTACGAAAATAACGGCACCAATACCAACAATCTTGAACACCAGAAAAGTGGTTTGATCTGGAACCTGGATAACCGCTTATACCTCACTTATGACCCGGTTAGATATACGGTTAGCGGCGATAAAGTAATACCTGATACATTGATTGACGGTACTGCGGGCCAGTGGGGTATGGGCAATGATGATTACGGTCGTTTGTTTTACTCATCTGCCGGTGGCGAGGACCCTGCTTACATGTATCAGCAAAACGTTCATTATGGTCAGTTTGATTTTGGCGACCGGTATGACCGTGATTTTGTTGCCGTATGGCCAATTGTTACCACACCAGATGTACAGGGAGGTTTCGGCCGCCTGCGTTTTCCGGATAGTACATTGAACCACTTTACCGCAAGTAATGGGCAGTCGATATATCGCGGCGATAAATTACCTGCCGATATGCGCGGCGACCTGTTTATCTGCGAGCCTGTCGGTCGCTTGATCCGGAGGGCCAAAGTTAATGACAACAACGGAAAGGTCACCATCCGGAATGCATATGATAAATCGGAATTCCTGGCATCGACAGATCTGAACTTCCGTCCGGTCAATACCATTACCGGACCTGATGGCTGTATGTATATTGTAGATATGTATCACGGTATTATTCAGGAAAGTGAGTGGACAAAAGCTGATAGCTACCTACGCCCAAAAATTCTGCAAAAAGGATTGCAAAAAAACATAGGCCGCGGCCGTATCTTTCGCCTGGTGCATGATGATTTTAAATTATCAAAAGAAAAACCGCACATGCTTGAAGAAACCAGTGCTCAATTGGTTGATCACCTTAATAGTATGAATGGTTGGTGGAGAGATAATGCTCAAAAACTACTGGTACTAAGGGGTGATAAATCTGTTGTGCCTGCCTTGAAAGCATTGGCAGTTAATGGCGGTCAGCTGGCACGTATACACGCCCTATGGACGCTGAATGGCCTGGATGCAATGGACGAAGAAACATTCAGTACCGCTTTAAAAGATAAAGATCCTGAAGTACGTAAAACCACTATTTGGCTGGGCGAGGATTTTATGAAAAAAGACAGTCATGCCATTGACCTGCTTGAACAATTAAGCAATGACCCGAGTGCCGACGTGCGTTTCCAGTTATTGCTGACCATGCGCTTTGTTAATTCAGACAAATCAAAAGCTATTATTGCGGGTTTAATAAAAAACTATCCCGACGATCCGGCTTTGCAGGGGTCACAGCGCAGCTATGAAAATAAACTGAGGGCCCGGGCTGAGCAACTGGCACGTCAGAAAATGATGAACGAGCAGGGTGCCAAACTGGTAGCGCAAGGCGCTCTTGTATTTAAGCAACTATGCTTTACCTGCCACGGTTTAGATGGTAAAGGCATTAAAACCGGAGGCGATGCATTCACCGCACCGCCACTGGCCGGAAATTCGGATGTTAATGCTAACTCGCCTGATAGAATCATCAGAGTATTGTTATATGGTTTACAAGGGCCTATAAGAGGCACAACTTATAATGATGCAATGCCGGCTTTAGGCAGCAATACCAATGACTATATAGCATCAGTATTAAGTTACATCCGCAGTGATTTTGGTAACAAAGGCAGCGTTGTTTTGCCTTCGGATGTACAAAAGGTAAGAGACGCAACAACCGGTAGAACCAAAAGTTATACCATGGAAGAGCTAAACCGCACCAGGTCGGTTTTAGGCAGATAATAGAATATCCGTAGTCACAAAAAAAAGGGAGTTGTAGATATACAACTCCCTTTTTTTGTGACGTTTAAATTAAACACAATTATTATCACAGCTTGTTAAATCTAGTATGAATACTGAAGAACTTAAACAAATAGCCGATGCACTTATGGCAGACGACAAGGGCCTGCTCGCAATGGATGAAAGTTTGCCTACCTGTAACAAACGTTTTAAAGCAGCGGGCATCCCGCAAACAGAAGAATATCGGCGTAAATATCGCCAGCTTATAGTCACCACGCCGGGATTGGCAGAAAGTATAAGCGGTGCAATATTGTTTGACGAAACCATTTATCAGTCGACAGACGATGGTGTTTTATTTATTGATGTATTGCAGAAGGCAGGTATTATTACCGGTATTAAGGTGGACGAAGGGACAGCGGAAATGCCCGGCTCGCCTAAAGAAAAGATAACTAAAGGATTGGATGGGCTTGACATTCGCCTGAATAATTACTATGGCTTGGGTGCCCGTTTTGCCAAATGGCGTGCAGTAATTACCATTGGTAAAAATTTGCCAACAGAGGCGAATATTCAAGCCAATACAGAAACATTAGCCAAATATGCGCGCCTGTGCCAGGAAGACGATATTGTGCCGATTGTGGAGCCAGAAGTATTAATGGACGGTGATCATACCATTGAGCGTTGCTATGAGGTGACAGAGCGTGTAATTAAAGAATTGTTCAGGCAATTGGAAAAGGAAGGTGTATACCTGCCCGGCTTACTCTTGAAACCAAACATGGTAATAGCCGGCAAAGACAGTCATATAAAAAATAGTACCGATGAAGTTGCAACCGCTACCATCAATTGCCTGCTTGCGTCGGTCCCACATGACGTTGCCGGCGTAGCATTTTTATCTGGAGGGCAAACCCCGCAGCAGGCCACAGCGAATTTGCACGAGATGCACGTTAAATATGAAAGTAAATTGCCGTGGCCGCTTACATTCTCATTCGCCCGTGCTATACAGCAGCCTGCTCTTGATATCTGGAAGGGCAAGGACAAAAATGTAAAAGCAGCCCAGGATATGCTGCGTTTTAGGGCAAGCATGGATAGTGCCGCACGTGTCGGCCGCTATAGTGTTGATCTGGATAAATACCCTGTGCTATGAAGAAGCTAATCGTATTTGACCTGGATGGAACGCTGGCCGAAAGTAAAGCAGCAATTGACGACGAAATGGTAAAGATATTGAACGCGCTGATTGATGTCACTCAGGTAGCCATCATGTCTGGCGGTGATTGGCCGCAGTTTAAAAAACAAGTATTGGCGCACCTCACCAATAAAAAAGCATTCAAAAACCTGTCGATATTGCCCACTTGTGGCACTAAGTTTTATCAGTACAAATCGGGTTGGAAAAAATTATATTCTGAAGATTTTACGGAGGAGCAAAAGAAAAAGATCGTCAGCTGCTTAAACGCCGCTGTAGAAGAGCAGGGTTTTAAACCCGAAAAAACCTGGGGCGAGCAGATTGAAGATCGCGGTAGCCAAATCACCTACTCGGCGCTGGGGCAGCATGCTCCTTTGAAAGAAAAGAAGAAATGGGACCCCGGATTTGCCAAACGCAAAAAGATACAGGCCGTATTAGCCAAGACTATACCTGAGTTTTCAGTAAATCTGGGCGGTACCACATCGGTAGATGTTACCAGGCCGGGTATTGATAAAGCTTATGGTATAAAAAAACTGCGCGAAATACTCGGCATCAAAAAGAAAGAGATGATATTCGTTGGCGATGCGATATTTCCCGGGGGTAATGATTATCCTGCCAAAGAAGCTGGCATTGCGTCCATTTGTATTAAAGACCCCAATGAAACTAAGCGCGTTATTGAGGGTATTATAGCCTGTCTGGATAAAAAAGGTAAGTATGAAAATGCCTTTTAATTGTTGTAAAGGCATAAATGGCAAACAATATAGCCTGTTATAGCATTAATAACTATAAACATTTATGCTATGAATACTAAACTCATCGGAATAATTTTAATAGTAATCGGCGCCATTATGCTGGTTTGGACAGGTTTTACTTATACCAAAAAAGAAAAGGTTTTAGACGCCGGCCCTGTACAGATATCGGCCGATAAGCAAAAAACAGTTAACTGGCCGCCATACCTGGGTGGTATATTAATTGTCGGTGGAATTGTTGTAGTGGCTACTGCAAAAAAGTCAAATTAATTTCTGGCTGCGAGAATGGTAAGGGTTAAAAAAGAAAAGGCGCTGCTTAGTACCACAGATCTCGGTTTTGAAAGCGAAGGCGTATTGAACCCGGCCGCAGTTAAAGAAGGGAATACTGTACACTTGCTTTACCGGGCAGTACGTAAAGGTAATTTTTCAAGCATTGGTTATTGTAAGCTCGATGGACCGCTCACAATAGCCGACCGCATGATATCGCCGCTTTTGTCGCCTGAATATGATTATGAAAGGCACGGTATGGAAGATCCGCGCATTGTTAAGATTGATGATACGTATTATCTTTCGTATGTGGCGTTTGATGGTACCGATGCGCTGGGGGCGGTCGCAACATCTACCGACCTGATTCACTTTGATAAAAAAGGCATCATTGTTCCGCAATTAAAATGCAGTGAGTTTGATCTGCTGGCAAAACGCAATAATGCCGATATCATAGCCCGGTATCGTGACGATTATAATTCGCCCGAGGTTATCATCATGGACAAGGATGTCGTTTTCTTTCCGCGACGTGTCAATGGTAAGCTGATGTTTTTGCACCGCATAAAACCTGATATACAGTTGGTAGCTGTTAATAGTTTGGATGAACTGACCGAAGATTTTTGGGAAGGTTATGTAAGCGACCTCAAGGATAACATTGTGCTTACCCCTAAAAATTTGCACGAGTTAAACTATGTCGGTGCAGGTTGCCCTCCGGTTGAAACCGAATGTGGCTGGCTGGTAATTTATCACGGGGTGCAGCATTTTGATAATGGTTACCATTATTCGGCTTGCGCGGCACTATTCGATCTTGATGATCCGCGGAAAGAGATTGCCCGTTTGCCTTACCCTTTATTCGTGCCAGATCAGCCATACGAATTGGCTGGCGATGTAGACAATGTCTGCTTTCCGACAGGGACGGCTTTGTTTGACGACACGCTTTATATTTACTATGGTGCCGGGGATGATGTTATTGCCTGTGCATCTGTAATTTTAAAAGAGTTGGTTGATGAGTTACTCGCTTTCGATATACGCAAACGATAACGTAAATAACTCGATATAATATTGATATAACAGGTTATAAAAAGTATAATTGCGCTCAGCAAATTACAACCTGACAATGAAAAACTTTCTTGACGATGACTTTTTACTGGAAAGCAAAACTGCCCAAAAACTATATCATGACTATGCCAAGTCTATGCCTATCATTGATTACCATTGTCATTTACCACCCGATGAGATAGCTGCCGACAAGCAATTTGCCAACCTTACCCGTATTTGGCTAAACGGCGATCATTATAAATGGCGGGCTATGCGTGCCAACGGCGTCCACGAAGGTTATATCACTGGCGACAAAAGCGATCGCGAAAAGTTTGAGAAATGGGCAGAGACAGTGCCTTATACGTTACGGAACCCGCTGTACCATTGGACTCACCTGGAGCTTCAACGTTATTTTGGTATCAAAGAAATATTGTCGCCGGCTACTGCCGGAAAAATATACGATGAATGTGCTGAGAAACTTCAATCGCCGGAATATAGCGTACGCAGTTTGCTGAAGAAGTTTAAGGTAGAGGTAGTGGGCACAACCGATGACCCATTGGATGATCTTGCCCATCACCAAAAAATCAAAAAAGACGATTTTGGAGTTAAGGTGTTGCCTTCGTTCAGGCCGGATAAGGCGATGAATCCAGATAATATAGATGTACTTAATACTTATATCGATCAGCTGGAAAAAGTAGGCAACACCAAAATTGATAATTACGAAGCTTACTTATCAGTTCTGAAAAACCGCCACGATTATTTTGCTGCAAATGGAAGCAAACTGTCTGATCATGGACTGGATCATATTTATTCGGTTGATTATACCGAAAATGAAATCAAAAGCATCTTCCTGAAAATAAGAGCCAACAAACCTATCTCTGCCGACGAAAACCTGAAATTCAGGTCGGCTTTGTTATACCGGTTTGCGCTGTGGGATCACCAAAAAGGCTGGGTGCAACAATATCATTTAGGAGCTTTGCGCAACAACAACACCCGTGGATTAGCCACCTTAGGGCCGGACACCGGCTGGGATTCGATAGGGGATTTTAACCATGGCAAGGCGCTTTCAAGGTTTTTAGACAAGTTAGATACTGATAATCGTCTGGCCAAAACCATCATCTATAACAGCAATCCGGTAAACAATGACCTGTTTGCGGCCATGACGGGTAATTTTAACGATGGATCGGTAGCCGGCAAGATCCAATTTGGTTCGGGCTGGTGGTTTATGGATCAGAAAAGCGGAATGATAGATCAGCTGAATTCACTGTCAAACATCGGCTTACTAAGCCAAATGGTGGGTATGCTGACCGACTCACGTAGCTTTATGTCATTCCCGAGGCATGAGTACTTCCGCAGGATACTATGTAATCTGCTGGGAACTGATATCGAGAATGGAGAACTGCCGAATGATCTCGAATGGACCGGTAAAATCGTACAGGACATCTGTTACAATAACGCCAGAGAGTATTTTGGGTTTTATAAGTAAGTAAAACTTTGAGGCTTCTCCAATATGTCATCTCTCCTTAGGTCTAAGAGATGACATCATTTTATAGTATACTATAAACCGGAACCTTTACCACCAGCTTTTTGATCAATCCTTCGCCAATCATTGGTGCATGTACATCCTCAGGGAAAAAGATCACGTATTGCCCGTTTTTTAACGAGAAGTAAGTGTCAGGCTCATCGTTGTAAAACATATAATCCTTTTCAGGATTGTAAGGCACTTCAACTTGTTGGCAATCGGCACGAGGTTTCCAGCCCATGGTTTCAAGACCGTGTATGCAAACTTGTATGTCAATGTTTTGGTTATGACATTCAAAGATTTTGGCAGCAGCTTCTCTTGTACGCCCCGGATCATTGGATACAATTACGCGAATGCCGTCGCCCAATTCAATTACCCCATTTTCAAGCGCAGCTAAATTGGTTGAGTTCAGATATTCGAAAGCGGTTTTAAAACCGCTGTGTAGGGTATAGTAACGTTCTGCGTTTTTAAGGGTATCGATGATCATAGTAGCTGTTATCGTTGTATTTTTCCTGAGCGATTACCTTTTACCAGATCTTCCACTTCGGGTAAGGTAGCATGGTTCATATCGCCGGGAATAGTATGTTTCAAAGCGGATGCGGCAACGCCAAATTCAGCGGCGTCTATGGCGCTCATTCCGTTAAGCAGCCCGAAGATCAACCCGCTGGCAAACGAATCGCCGGCGCCTACACGGTCCACAATCCGTACATCATAACGAGCGGTTTGATACATTTCATTGCCGTCATAAATCAGGGCGCTTATGCTGTTGTCAGATGCGCTATGACTCTCGCGTACACCTGACGCTATGTACTGAAAGCCGTATTTATCTTTCATTTGCTTAAATACGGTTTTATAATCTTCTGGCTTTAACTCATTTAAATTTACATCCGTATCTCCGGCATGAAAACCCAGCGTAGCGTCCGGGCCAATGCAAACATCTACATATTGGCAAAGCTCGGTCAATACCTCACGTGCCTTTTCTGCACTCCATAATTTTTTTCGATAATTTAAATCTAAACTGGTAGTAATGCCTTTTGCCTTAGCAGCTTTCAGAGCAGCTAAGGTGAGGGCCGCAGCCTTATCACTAAGCGCGGGAGTGATGCCAGAAGTGTGAAACCATACGGCATTTGCAAATATGGCGTCGAAATCAAAATCGCCGGATTCAGCCTCGGATATTGAAGCATCAGCCCGGTCATAAATAACCTGCGACGACCTCATAGAAACGCCCGGCTCCAGAAAGTAAAGGCCCAAACGTTTACCGCCACGGGCGATGAATTGCGTATCAACCCCAAAACGGCGCAGATGATTAATGGCTGCCTGCCCCAGTGCGTTGTCTGGTAATTTGCTAAAAAACACACCCTGCATGCCATAATTACAAAGGGCCGCGGCTACATTAGCCTCGCCGCCGCCATAGGTAATGTCAAGACTATCGGTTTGTACAAAACGTTTGTTGCCCGGTGTCGACAACCGCATCATGATCTCACCGAATGTTACTATTTTTTTTGGCATTGTGTACTGGATAAATAGGTAATTGGTTAATGCTGTGCAGCCAAATGTACATCAAAGCAAATTAATTAAGAAGGCTTTCGCACCTAAATAAAATGACATCGTTTGCGTGGTTGGCGACTTCGGTTTTAAATATTCTTTCCTACTTTTACCGCATGGACAAAAAAGCCACCATACTCAAACTAATACCTGAGCAGGGTATCCTTCCGTTATATTTTAATAAGGACGAAGAGGTAAGCGTTAATATTCTTCATGCTTTATACAATGCCGGTATAAAAACCATAGAATATACCAATCGCGGCGAAGCGGCGCTGAAAAATTTTGCCCGTTTGCGCAAGGTTTGCGATAATGATTTAGGCGGGATGTATCTGGGTGTGGGTACTATTAAAGACGGTAAAAGCGCACAGGCTTTTATTGACGCAGGTGCCGATTATATTATCAGCCCAGGATTAGTAGAGGATGCTATAGAGGTGGCTGATAACAACAACGTATTTTGGTTGCCTGGCTGTATGACGCCGACTGAAATTATCAAAGCCGAGCAAATGGGCGCCAAGATCATCAAACTTTTCCCGGGTAATATTTTAGGTCCGGCTTTTATGGCGAGCATAAAAACATTGTTTCCCAATTTGCTTTTTATGCCAACCGGCGGTGTCGAACTGACTGCAGAAAGTATTGGCGGATGGTTTAAAGCCGGTGTTTGTGCGGTAGGCATGGGTAGCCAGCTGATAAGCAGTGCTGTAATGGAAAGAGGAAAATATGCTGAGTTGACTGAGGCTACCAAAAAAGCTATTGAAATAGTAAAGTCAAGCAGGTAAAAGTATGCAGGAACAAGCCAACAATCCACTTCATGGTAAAACGCTTGAGGCGATATTAACCGAACTGGTAGCCAAATACGGGTGGCCGGAATTGGGTTATCGTATACGCATTAATTGTTTTCTGGATAATCCGAGTATAGCCTCAAGCCTCAAGTTTTTAAGGAAAACGCCCTGGGCAAGGAAGAAGGTGGAAGACCTATATATGCGCGGGAAATAATGATTTTTGTTATCCTGAGTGGAACGAAGCGTAGGCAAACTATTCGATAGTCGCTCGGCAGATCCTTAGCTCCGCTCAGGATGGCAAATAGGTGTAATTACACTTTCTTAGGCGGCAAATCAAAAGCTACTGCATTATGCTCGAAATGACCTTTATGCGAACCATCGCAGAATGGTTTATTGGCCGATAACCCGCAGCGGCAAATAGAAACTACGGTACGTCCCTGTAAACCGTATTGATTGCCTTGCATATCCACAATTTCAAAGTCGCCATCAATTTTTACTGATCCGTTGCTATTAATAGTAAGTTTTGTACTCATATAGAATTTAGTTTCGGCAAAGATAATCAAGCCTGAATTGCTTCAATAAGCAGATTGTTATTCAGAATCTATCTTAGTTTGCTCTTAAGGCTTTCTTTTACAGAGCCATGCCATTCATCTTTCAGAATACTTAGAATGATTGCGTCTCGGCGGCCGCCATTGCGCAGCGGCATATAGCTGCGGATTACACCTTCAACTGTACAACCGATGCTTTTCATGGCTGCAATACTAGGCTTATTGCGGTTGTCTGCTCTGAACTCTACCCGTTCGGCACTGAAAGTTTCAAATGCAAGCTGTAAAAGCAAAAATTTGCAATGTTTGTTCAATCCTGTTCCCCGAAAGTCCTTGCCATACCAGGTATAACCCAATTGCAACGTATCGTTGTTTATTTGGATATCATAAAAGCGGGTGCTGCCAGCATAGCGGCTGGTGGTTTTGTCAAATACAATAAAAGGATATTCCTTGCCCTCGGCGCGTTGCGCCAGCGCTTCTGCGATATAAGCTTTTAGTGCTTCCTCGCCTGCGGCAGATTTGGATGAAAGGTCCCAGGTCTCGGGTTCGTTTAAAGAGATGGGCAAAAGGTTTATATAGTCATCTTTTTGCAAAGGCCTTATTAATATAACGTCGTCCTCAAGTATATAGTCTTGATCTTTATTGAAATTCAGGGCCATTTTTTATTTTTTAAAATTTAAAAGACTTTGTAGACATAATCGTCTATTATTTTATTGAGATTTAAAACAATTGCACAATATTTGACACAAAGAAACATACATGCCGTCACAAAAACCTCAAACAGCGCAAAAAAAGTCGCCGGGTATTATGAGCTTGCTTAAACCTTACAGAGGTTTAGTATTGCTACTGTTGCTCTTTGCCTTACTCAGTAATAGCATCAACTTACTGTTGCCTAAAATCATTGCTAATGGTATTGATGCTTTTACACATCACACTTTTGATGTCAGGCATATCGTCGTTCAGTTTAGCGGAGCGATAGCGCTTATATTTATCTTCGCTTACGTACAAAGTATTATCCAAACCTATGCTTCAGAACGTGTAGCACGCGATTTGCGCACTCGCCTGGCTGACAAAATATCCCGACAAAGCCATGCTTTTATCGAAAAAGCGAATCCGTCTAAGCTGCTGACCAATTTGACTGCCGACACCGACTCAATCAAAATGTTTATATCGCAGGCTATAGTGTCTATCGCCTCGTCGGTATTTATTATAATAGGTGCAAGCATTTTGTTGTTGACTATCGACTGGAAGCTGGCTTTGACGGTTATAGCCATTATCCCCATTATAGGCGGCACCTTCTTTTACGTATTGAAAAAGGTAAGAGCATTGTTTATCGAAAGTCGTCAGGTGATCGACTGGCTGAATAAGATTATTAATGAAAGTATCCTGGGTGCGGCATTAATTCGTGTTATTAACTCTCAACAATTAGAGATCAACAAGTTTTTGCAGGCCAATACCAAAGCCCGAGATTTTGGATTGTCAATATTGAATTTGTTTGCCGGTTTGATCCCCGTTATCACATTTACGTCCAACTTATCGATGCTGACTATCCTGATGTTGGGTGGGCATTATGTAATTAACGGGAGCATGACTTTAGGCGATTTTGCCGCTTTTAACAGCTATTTGTCAATGCTGATCTTTCCTATTCTGGTAATTGGTTTCATGAGTAACATCATCGCGCAAGCAACAGCATCATACACCCGTATTACCATGATTCTGAACGCTGCGGATATGCAGGACAACGGCACAATAACAGATGAGATAAAAGGCGATATCGAACTAAAGGATATTACCTTAAAATACGACCAGAAACCGGTGTTGAGGAGTATTTCGCTTTCAGTTAAAGCTGGATCAAAAATCGCCATTATCGGTCCCACTGCTGCCGGTAAAACACAATTACTTTATTTGTTAACCGGACTAATCGACGCTGATAGCGGTTCGGTTGAATTTGATGGTAAACCAATTGGCGACTATAATAGCGAGGTATTTCATAGCCAGGTGGGATTTGTATTTCAGGATAGCATTATCTTTAATATGAGTATCCGCGAAAATATCGCGTTTAGCGATACCGTAACTAACGGGTCGCTGGAAAAAGCTATTGAAACGGCGGAGCTGAAAGATTTTATAGATAGCTTGCCCGGGGGCTTAAGCACAGTGGTTTCTGAGCGTGGGTCGAGTTTGTCAGGCGGACAGAAGCAGCGTATCATGCTGGCTCGGGCGCTGGCGGTTAATCCTAAAGTTTTGTTACTGGATGATTTTACAGCTCGAGTCGATGCCAGTACCGAGAAAAAGATATTGGCCAATGTACAGCGCAATTATCCCAACCTGACGCTTTTGTCAGTAACCCAAAAAATAGCGGCTATTGAACATTATGACCAGGTGATTCTTTTAATGCAGGGCGAAGTTATTGCCCACGGCTCGCACAAATATTTAATGGATACAAGCCCCGAATATGTACAAATTTTTAATTCGCAACAAAGCACAAGCAACTATGAATTATAATTTGAACAAATTATCCGGGCAAACCGAAAAGACTTCGAACCTGGCTGCCTTAAAAAAACTGCTGCAACTCATCGCGCACGAGCGGCCAACATTGTTACTTGCCACTCTTATTATATTGCTTAATGCTTCATTAAACTTGTTCGGGCCGCTTATTATAGGTCGTACAATTGATCATTATGTGATACCTAAACAATATAGCGGCGTGTTTTTCTGGTCGACAGTGCTGTTGTGCATGTACCTGATAGGATTAGCCACAAGCTACCTGCAAACCAAATTGATGGGTGGGGTAGGGCAACGTATGCTGTTTACTTTACGCAATGCCATTTTCAATAAGCTACAGCTATTGCCGGTTGATTTCTTTAATCAAAACAAAGCCGGCGACCTGATATCGCGCGTAAATAACGATACAGACAAGCTGAATCAGTTTTTCTCGCAATCGCTGGTGCAATTCATTGGTAGTATTGCTACAATGACTGGGGCGGGTGTATTCTTGCTGCTGATTCATATCCAATTGGGTTTAGCTGCAATGGCGCCAATGGGCTTGATATTGATATTTACCATGCTGGTATCGCCATGGGTTAAAAGAACCAATGCTAAAAGCTTAAAAAGCGTAGGGAGCATGAGCGCCGAGATACAGGAGAGTCTGAATAATTTCAAAGTGATCATAGCCTTTAATCGCCGCGATTATTTCAGGAAACGGTTCGATATAGCTAATCAGGAAAATTATAGATCAGCTATTGGGGCCGGTCTGGCTAATAATATTTTTTTGCCGGTTTATAGTTTGGGGGCCAGCATGGCGCAGTTGATTGTGCTGGTGTATGGTGTTTATCTGATCGGTAACGATTTTTCTGTCGGATTGCTGATTGCTTATCTGTCTTATGTAACCCTGTTTTATAACCCTTTAAGGCAGCTGGCAGCACTTTGGGCTAACTTTCAGACCGCTATGGCGGCCTGGGATAGAATATCGCAGATATTGGGTTTAGATTCAAACCTGACCAATATTGAAGATGACCACGCCGGGGATGATGAAACATTATTGGAGTTTAAAAATGTACACTTCGGTTATGCCCAGGGCCATGAGATTTTACATAACGTCAGCTTTAAAATGGAACGGGGCAAAACTTATGCATTGGTTGGCCCTACCGGCGGTGGTAAAACCACTACAGCATCGTTAATTGCGCGTTTATATGATCCTAACAGAGGCGAGGTGTTATTGAACGGCAAGGATATCAGAAGTTATGATGCCATAGAGCGCTCAAAGAAAGTAGGTTTTATTCTGCAAGAGCCGTTCCTGTTTACAGGCACCGTGCGTGACAATATCCTGTATGGTAATGAGACTTATAAGGATTACTCCAATGATCAGTTACAACAAGTTATTCATGATGCTAACCTAAGCGCTTTGCTGGCTATTTTTGAGAAGGGGTTGGATACGCCGGTTACATCGGGCGGCGATAGTATCAGTTTGGGGCAGAAGCAATTGATTGCTTTTATGCGTGCTGTACTGCGTAATCCTGAATTGTTGATATTGGATGAAGCAACGGCTAACATCGACACTATCACCGAAAAATTATTGGGCGATATCCTGAATAAACTGCCCGATACTACCACACGGGTCATCATTGCGCACCGGTTGAATACTATTGAGAACGCCGACGAGATTTACTTTGTTAATTCGGGCGAGGTTACCCGTGCCGGTTCATTGGATGATGCGATGGATAGGTTGTTAAAAGGTAAGCGCGTTAGCTAATCGAAGGGACTTACCTCTGAATTGGTTAGGTGCTTAGGTAGGGTAACAGTAAATTTGGAGCCAATATTTGGAGATGATTGCACCTGGATGGTGCCATTGTGTTTCTCAATAATACCAAACACAATGGATAAACCCAGACCTGTACCCTCGCCAACATTTTTAGTGGTAAAGAAAGGTTCAAATATGCGTTGTCTCACCTCATTAGACATTCCAATACCTGTATCCATAATTTCAATGGTAATATGGTCAGGGAAATCATGTGTATAAATGGTAATATTCTCTTTATGGTGCTCTTTTTTCGCTTCGATGGCTTGGATACTATTATTAATCAGGTTAAGTAAAGCCTGGTTGATTTTGCCTGTATAGCAGTTGAGTGGCTCCAGGGTATTAAGTATGGGTTTTACTTCAATATAATAAGGTATAGCGCTCCTGAGAATTACCAGTGTATTCAATATTGCTGTATTAATATTGGTTGGGGTAAGGGCCGGTTCATCAATGCGACTAAAGGTTCGCAGACTTTGTACAATTTCCGCCGTACGGTTTGCGCCATCTTCAATACCGTTCAGCAAAATATGTATCTCTTCTTTAAGGAAATCAGAATCAATTTTTTCTTTATACTCTTTGGCCGCTATCAATAGTTCAGGCTTATCAGGGTTGTTAGCGGCAATTTCGAATTTTCCTAACAACTCTATCAGCTCGTTCATATCCAGTCGTAGCGGGCTGACATTAGCACCCACAAAGTTAATCGGGTTATTGATTTCATGCGCGACACCTGCGGTAAGCAAACCAAGCGATGCCATCTTTTCTGTTTCAACTAATTGTATCTGCGCCGATTTGAGATTGTCAATGGTTACTGATAGGCTTTGGTTGGTTTGAATCAGTTCCTGCGTACGATCTTTTACTTTGTTTTCAAGAGATATATTTTGTTCGGTTATTAAACGTTCGTTTTCTTTGGCGATAGCCAATGCGGCCAATTGCGACTCGGTATTTTGCCTGCGGTAGAAGTTGATCTGGTCTGCCAGCGCAACCGAAAATAATATCAGCTCAATTAAGCCGCTATATACAACAATGTTTGCCGTAAAATAATTGTAAGGTACAACACCATAGTTTTTACATATAGAAATCAGGATGGCTATCAGAAACAACCCCCAGCCCATAATAAAGAATTTAGCCGGGTTAAAGCCTCGGGTATACAGAATAGTAACCAGCATGATCAGCGTGAGGCAGGTAGTGAAAATGGCAAAAGTAATAAGACTATAAGCAATATCTGTATAGCCATAAAGGGTTGCCAACAGGGGTAATGCATAAAGCACATATAGAAATTGATAAAACTTATAAAAGGGCTTTTTTACGTTTTGCTTAAAACGTAAAAAATTGCCTGCGAACCACAGTAAAGTATACCCGAAGCAAATCCTGGTTAAGGGTATGATATAATTATTAAGGAGTCTAAGATTGCCGGAAAATAAATTATTCCCAAAGCCAAGCTGTAAGCCCTGAGTTAGCGACAAAAACACGATATATATGCTGTAGTATAAATAATTTTTATCGCCTACAATGATAAATAACATCAGGTTATACAATGCCATGATGGCAAACATGCCCATTACGGCTCCATTAATTAAGTTTTCAATGCCACGGCGTGTAATGAACAAGTCTGCACTATTGATCTGAATAGGGATAACTGTAGTTGCATTGCTTTTAATCCGGGCAAACAGGGTGATAGATGAATCCGGCTCAAGGGGCGCTTCAACAAGGGTAATGCTTTGTGTAAGCAGATTCGAACTATTTGAGGCATCTTTTGCCGATAGGTGCCTCAGGCGGGGCGGGCCCGTTTTATTGCTATCAATAAAATAAACGTCAAACTCATCTATAACACTTCTGCTGATAGTGATAGGTACAGTAGATTGTCGGCTTGCGTTTTTTAGGGTGAATTTGAGCCAGGTTATGGTCTTTGAATATTCCAGGCGCGGGAATTGATCATTTATCCGGTGGAAATTATGATTGTAGATGATATCTCTGGCCAGAATTTTATTACGCGGATCTTCGAGCTCAAGGAAATAACTGTTGGTCAAATAGCGGCTTTCGTCGTCGTGTATGACTAATGTGTCAGTTTTTTGAGCAAATACGCCAAGATTTTGTATCAGGCAACATAAGATTAATAATATTTTTTTCATTTTTACATAGCGGCGCCGCAGCCGCTTAATAAAAATGCACAGAAAATTGAGATTTTGCGCATTTTTTAAAACTAATTACTAAGACAATCTGATAACCGATAAATTTTATTATGGCAATAGGTGTACTTTACATTGACGACGAAGTTAATAATTTGAATAGTTTTAAAGCCGCTTTCAGACGCGATTTTGAAATATTTACAGCAAGCTCTGCTAAGGAGGGGCGCAAAATACTGGACACGCAGGAAATAGGTGTTATCATAACTGACCAGCGTATGCCCGGTATGACGGGTATTGAATTTTTAGAATCTATATTGCCGGTATATCCCGACACCATTCGTATTTTATTAACCGGGTTTTCTGATATCAATGCGGTTATGGACGCTATCAATAGAGGGCAGGTTTACAAATACCTGGTAAAGCCATGGCAAAATGATGAGTTAAAAATGTACATTGAAAACGCCCTGGAAATTTATAATCTGCGTAAAGAAAATAAAGAGCTGGCCCGTAAACTAAACGCTGCTTATGCCGAACTTGACGCGTTTGGTAAACCACGCGCCTGAGATGGCAACTGATTTAGCAAAACCTGCGTATATTACATACCAATTCGGGTAAATAAACGTTAGCGTGTAAATTATTTTAAGTGAAGAAGGCATTTTATAGCGTAGTAATCCCCCTGTTACTCCTAATAAGTGTTAGTGGCAACGCGCAAAGTAATAAAGGCACAGAGTTCTGGACAGCTTTCATGTCGCATAATGCCGGCGTTGACAATCCTAATACGGGTGCTATGATGGTGTTGTATATCACATCAGATATATCAACTACCGGCAGCGTAGAAATTGGGGGCTCATTGCTTCAAAATTTCACAGTCACCGCCAACCAGGTTACCTTTGTTGATATACCCACAAGCGCTTTTTTGGAACATGCAGGTACATTTCCTAACGGTGGTATCCATATAACGTCAGCAAAGCCTATAGCTGTTTATGCGCATATTTATGCCTTCAACGTGTCAGGAGCTACTTTACTATTGCCGGTCAGCGCTATGGGTAAAGAGTACATGTCGCTTAACTACACACAGCTATCGAATGCGCCTTCTACTGCACCGGCATATTCGTCTTTTGCAATAATTGCTACCGAAGATAATACAACCGTAGCCGTAACCCCGCCCTCAAATTTACTTGATGGGCACCTGGCAAATACAACATTTAATATCACTTTAAATAAAGGCGAGGTATATCAGGGCCTGGCAGAAACAGACCTTACCGGCACCCAAATACAGTCCATCAGCAATAATGCAGGCAGCTGTAAAAAAATAGCTGTTTTTTCTGGCAGCACACGTATGGGCATTGGCTGTGTTAATAACGGCCGGAACTTTAGCTCTGACAATTTATTCCAACAAGTATATCCCACTTCTACCTGGGGTAAAAATTATGTGGCTGCGCCGCTACGTTCAAGACCTTATGATGTTTTCAGGATTATATTGAGCGATCCGAATACTACTGTTACTTTAAATGGTAAAACTATTGATCCGGCAAATTTTACTAATGGGTTATATTATCAGTTTGAGTCGACACGGGAAAATATTATTTCGGCAGATAAGCCCATACAGGTTGTGCAGTATTCGCCTTCACAAAACCAACAGTTGGATTGTACCGTTGGCACCGGCGATGTCGGCGACCCCGAAATGATTTATCTCAGCCCTGTTGAACAGGGGCTGACGCATGTTACCTTGTATGCTACAGGCTATTATCGCATACTGCAAAGTTATGTTAATGTTGTTATGCCAAGTTCCGCTGTTTCAACTTTTAAGGTCGACGGAATTTCCTACGCCTCAAGCTTTATACCTATACCTAACTCCAGCTATTCGTATGCACAGATTTCGGTAAGTTCAGGCCCTCAAACTGATAATAATGGGGCAGGTTCGGTTACCGCCGGTACACATACGCTGGACGCTGCGGTACCTTTTAACGCTATTGTATACGGGTTTGGCAGTACCGAATCTTATGGCTATGCGGCAGGCACAAACTTGGCAGATTTAAATGAGCATGTAACTATTGCCGATGCTAACAACCCAACCGTTACGCAAACTACGACAGGTTGTAGCAATATAACCTATAAAGCCCAGGTTACCATCCCTTTCCAAACAACAAATATAAATTGGAAAATAGACGGTGCTACTGTTTATAGCGATAATAATCCGGTGGTAAAATCAATCACCGTTAAGGATAACAAACAGCTTTATTTATATGAGTACAATGCTCCGGTTAATTTTATAGCCGGTAATCATACTATTATAGCAACGGTTTTTAATCCGGTGGCTGATGTGTGCGGATCAAATCAGGATATTCAAAACGACTTCTCAATATCCGACCCCCCGCCTGTCAGCTTTATAGCGCCGGATGAGGACTGCCTGGGCGATTCGACCGCATTTAAGGATAACACTGTTCTTACTACCGGCGAAAGCATAACAAGCTGGCTATGGGATTTTGGTGATAACACTACCTCTGCTTTACAAAATCCTCTTCACAAATATGCCGCGGCAGGGCATTACAATGTACACCTGACCGAAATTGATAATAATGGTTGTACTAATATTTCGGCTCCTAAGACAGTACATATTATCGCCAGACCTGTGGCAGCTTTCAATATCCCGACGCCTGATTGCTCCGGCCAACTTGTTACTTTTAGTAATACCTCGAGAGCGACAGAAGGAACCATTACTAAATGGACATGGGATTTTGGTGATAGCACGATAGTTAACGCAACAACCGGCAAAAATCAAACGCACAAATATACCAATGCCGGCGATTATAATGTTAAACTATACGTTACCACCGATGCAGGATGTACCAGTGACACCTTAACCCAGGTATTAACAGTACATCCACTGCCGGTGGTTGATTTTACCGTGCCGGATGTTTGCCTAGCCGATGGATTTGCAGGCTTTACAGATAACAGTACAATCAGCGATAATACTGAGGCTGATTTTAACTATTTATGGGATTTTGGAGATTCCAGATCGACCTCTGCAAACAACCAATCGGCCTTGAAAAATCCACGGCATGCTTACACCACAGTTGGGTTGTATACAGTTAAACTGACGGTTACCTCAAAATATGGCTGCTCAACTACCTTACAGAAGTCGTTTACTGTAAACGGCTCGAATCCTAAAGCTGATTTTGCCGTTGAAAATAATTGCAGTGGCGAGGATATTGTGTTTGATGATAAGTCGACTATTGACGCCTACAACATTACCAGGATAGTTTGGTATTTTGATTACGACAGACATCCGGAAATATATGAGACTTATATCGGCAGCGCTATCCACAGCAATAAAAAATACTTGCACCGGTATACTTTCAATACTCCGCCAACACAAACCTATAATGTACGGATGGATGTTTACTCAGGTCAGACCTGTGTAAACACCATTTATAAAGAAGTTGTAATTAATGCCAATCCGGTTGTCAGTTTATCGGCTAACAATAACTTAATCAAAACAAGCAACACAAAACCTGATACAGTTACAATGTGTTACAGCGATTTACCACTGCAGATAGTTGAAGATAAAGGCTCATACACAGGTGTCGGCGCATTTACCGGGCCAGGTATCTCAACAGATGGATTAATAGATCCGCAGAAAGCGGGTGCCGGTATTTTTACCATTAATTATCTTTTTACCGCATCGGCAACAGGATGTACTTATGTCGCTACTTTTGTGCTTAAAGTTAGCCCTGCACCAACGATTTCTTTACAGCAACATTTTGCCGTTCTTGAAGGTAACCAGATTACCTTACGGGCTATTGCAGGTATTGCCGGCGGGGGTAATCTTACTTATAAATGGACGCCATCCACAGGACTGAGTGCCGATAATATACCAGATCCGGTGGCAACGCTATCTGCCGATACAAAATATACCCTAACCGTTACATCGGGTACAGGGTGTCCAACTTCAACAGAAACCTTCGTTAAGGTTTTAAAAATGCCGCTTATTCCAAATGCTTTCACACCAAATGGTGATGGTATAAATGATACCTGGGAGATTAAGTATCTTAACGATTATCCTAATGCCACCGTCGAAATACTTAGCCGGTATGGTGGGCGCGTATATTATTCGAACGGTTATGGAACGCCATGGGACGGAAGATCAAACGGCGCCAATTTACCCGTAGGTACCTATTATTACATTATCAGCCCCAATAGTGGCCGTAAACCCACCAGTGGGTATTTAACCATTATAAGATAATTCTTTATAACGGTTTAAACTTTTGCTTTAATAAAGACAATGGTAACTTTATAAGCTTTTTACAGAATTTGAACGCCGCAGAAAAAATCGCTTCAATCAAACTCACAAATGCCCTGCTTTTTGTGACCGGCTTTTTTATGCTTTTTAATTTAACTGTGTTGAAGGCTCAGAGTAATCAAACTGTAGAAAACGGAGAACAAACAAAGCTTATAACCCTGCCCGGAGGAGGCTGTTCTTACAAATGGACGGTAACAGACAATGCACAGATTGGCTTCCCCCTATCAAATGGTACCGGTAATGTTCAGCCATTTACAGCGGTTAATAATACAAACAAACCAATTACTGCACATATCAGCATAACGCCTTTGTCTGAAGGTTTTGCTTATGTAGCCAATTCTTTATCAAACAATGTTACCGTCATTAACACATCTACCCATGACGTAGTAACTAATATTCCGGTAGATAGCCAGCCTTTTGGTGTAGCGGTAAGCCCTGACGGCAGGAGGGTTTATGTGGTTAACTCAAAAAACGAAACCGGCCATGCCAAGCCTGGTGTAGTATCTGTAATTGATGCTGCAAGTAATACTATTGTTGGCAATTATACCGTTGGAAAAAATGCGAAGGCAATCGTTGTAAACCCTGATGGCAAACGTGCCTATGTGGCTAATGAGAGCAGCAATACAGTATCAGTAGTGGATTTGACGGATAATACAAGCATACCTGATATTACCGTAACGGGGCCGCTGGGTATAGCTATAAGCGTAGACGGCAGCCGGCTATATGTAGGAAGCACTACAGCCCAGCTGTATGTTATTGATGCCGCAACTAACCAGGTGTTAAAAAAAATTCCGGTGCAGTCCACTTATCCTACGGCGGTAATGGTGAGTCCGGATGGTAGTAAGGTTTATGTCACCAATAATACAGCTAACTATATATGTGTTATAGATGTTGCTACAGGAGGGGCGCAAACCGTTACTGTTGGTACTGCACCTTTTGCTTTGGCAATCACTCCTGCCGGCGATAAATTATATGTAAGCAACGCCATTTCCAGAGACGTAACTGTTGTTAATACCGCTTCCAATACGGTGATAAAGAATTTAATTATTCCCAGTTCATCAGAAGGTATTTCGGTTAGCCCAAATGGGAAACAAGTATTCGTTGTGGGCCAAAATCCAAACGAACTTGAAGTGATTGACACAAGTACTGATCAATTGGGGCCGCCAATACCAACTAATCAAGGCGCGGCTATTTCTATCGGCAACTTCGTAACAGCGGGTATTGGATGCAGTACCGTACCTATCACTTACAGTATTACGGTTAATCCGTCGCCAAATATTAATGCGCCTGGTAGTATTGCTGCATTGTCCACGCATTACGGTATTGCATCTACCGGACAGGTGGTCAATGTTGGAGGCAATAATCTTAAAGGCCCTATTATAGCAACAGCGCCGGCGGGGTTCGAGATCAGTAAAGACGATATTATATTTAAAGATACCCTTATGGTGGGAACCGAGGGCGACGTAGCTCAAACGGAGGTTTTTGTCAGACTTAAGGCTACTACACCTGTAGATACCTATCATGGCAATATCCAATTGAGCAGCCCGGGTGCAGAGCCTGTAAACGTGCCGGTTGAAGGTGCCGTTTTAACCACCCAGCTAAATATTACAGCTGATAATAAAACTAAATTTTTTGGCGACCCCTTACCAACATTCACCGTAACTTACACAGGCTTTGTAAATGGCGATGGTCCATCGCTGCTCACTACGCCTCCAACTGTAACAACTACGGCCGTAGTTTCGTCGCCTGTTGGTAAATACCCAATCAACGTTGCCGGTGCCATCGCAAAAAATTATGCAATTGCTTATGTGCCGGGTATACTGGAAATAGTCACCGGGGCGATCAGCACACCCAATGCTTTCACACCCAACGGTGATGGCATCAATGATACCTGGGATATCAAAAACTTAAGCTTGTATGCCGGCTGCACGGTTGAGGTATTGAACAGATATGGGCAACAGGTATATTACACTAACGGCTATCCATCGCCGTGGAATGGTACCTTTAAGGGACAACAGGTGCCGATAGGAACGTATTATTATATCATCAAATTAAAATCAGGCACAAAACCATTAACCGGGTCAATTAATATCATCAGATAATATTCCAAATAGGAATAAATCGAAACTTTAAATAATTTATGCCGTATTGGAGTAGATTAAACAAGAAGAGTTATATTCGGTAATTAATTTGATTTTAAATAACCCTATAATCAGTTATTATTTTTTGTGCAACTAATTACATGGGGTAAATTGTGGGCAAGTATTAATTTGAGGCGTCGATTTCTATGAAGAGAAATATACTTTTATTGGTTTGTTTTGCTGTCATTATTAAAGCAGCTTCCGCTCAGCAGTTGCCTCAATATACTCAATACGTTTTCAATAACTTTTTATTAAACCCTGCAGTGGCAGGTATTGAAAATTATACTGATGCCAAGTTGGGTTACCGCAGCCAGTGGACCGGATTAAACGGTGCACCTCAGACGGGCTTTTTGTCTATCAACGCGCCATTAGGCACAGATTTTACGCAAGGCGATGCAGCCGGATTTCCGGGTGGGGGAGATGTTAACCCTTCAAGCCGGTTGTATACACAATATTATCAGGCATCGCCACCGCATCACGGTATAGGCTTTACCCTGGTATCCGATAAAGCCGGTCCAATCACGCAAACCAACGTCGCCGCCGCGTATGCTTATCATTTGGGTTTGGCGCCACGTTTAAATTTGTCGGTAGGGGTTTCTGCGGGTATGAATCATATCCTTTTAAATACTTCTGAAATTACACTGGCTACGCCGCTTGACCCTGCTATTTCCAACGGTAACAACAGCCAGTGGAAGCCCGATCTAAGTATTGGCACATGGCTATATTCTGCCGATTTTTACGTTGGTATATCGGTACAGCAGTTGCTTAAACAAAATTTATATTTCAGTACCTCGACTACGGCAGTTGATGTAAGTAAAACGGTGCCGCATTTTTTCTTTACGGCCGGTACCAAATTGTATGCCTCGGATGATGTTACGCTGTTGCCATCAATACTGGTTAAAGAAATTCAACCTGTACCGTTAACTTATGATTTGAATTTGAAGGCTTCATTCCAGGATAAATTCTGGCTGGGTGGTTCATACCGTCACAATGACTCGTTTGGTATACTGGCAGGCTTTAACCTGAGTTCATTTATAAACGTAGGCTATTCATACGATATTACCACCTCTTCATTAAATACCGTAAGCAACGGTACGCATGAAATTGTAATTGGCTTACTGTTGAATAACAGGTATAAGGTTACTTGTCCGCAACACGGATTCTAACAGCGCGTTTAATCGGGGCGAAGGATCAAGTTTTTGTATTAA
Source organism: Mucilaginibacter panaciglaebae (assembly GCF_039539265.1). Taxonomy (NCBI): domain Bacteria; kingdom Pseudomonadati; phylum Bacteroidota; class Sphingobacteriia; order Sphingobacteriales; family Sphingobacteriaceae; genus Mucilaginibacter; species Mucilaginibacter panaciglaebae. Next base: position 388,548 of record NZ_BAABCV010000001.1, on the reverse strand, counting down.
TATTAAGCCCTGTAGTATTATGCTACAGGGCTTTGTTTTTTAATATCCTGAGTGTCTGATTTTAAGAACTAAAGTTCCTTTCTTAGCCTTGCAACCGGGATATTCATCTGCTCGCGGTATTTGGCTACGGTTCGACGGGCTATGTTGTAGCCGGCTTCTTTGAGTATTTCGGTAAGTTTTTCGTCAGCCAGCGGGTGGCGTTTGTCTTCTTTGCCAATGTGCTCTTCCAGTATCTTTTTAACCTCTTTGTTTGATACTTCTTCGCCGCTTTCGGTTTGGATAGCCTCAGAAAAGAATGATTTTAAAAGATACGTACCATGTTCGGTCTGAACATATTTGGAATTAGCAACGCGCGATACCGTTGAAATATCCATGCCTATCTTGTCGGCAATATCTTTCAATATCATCGGTTTTAGGTTTTTATCATCGCCGGTTAAAAAGAAATCATACTGGTAATGCATGATGGCATTCATGGTTTTGAGTAAAGTTTGCTGACGCTGTTTAATAGCATCGATAAACCATTTAGCCGAATCCAGTTTTTGCTTTACGAATTGTACCGCCTCTTTTAACTTTTTATCCTTTTGAGATGCTTTATCATAATGCTGAAACATTTCCTGGTACGAGCGGCTTACGCGCAGTTCAGGAGCGTTCCTGGAGTTTAATGTCAATATCAATACGCCATCACTATTCTTGATATGAAAATCAGGAATAACCTGCATTTGCTTGGTGTTTACCTCGTTCGAGTCGCCTGGTTTTGGGTTTAGTTTTAGTATCTCGTTTATTACTCCGCGCAATTCAACCGAGGTCATGTTCAGTGATTTTTCAAGCTTGTCGTAATGCTTGCGGGTAAACTCGTCCAGGTAATGCTCAACAACCAGAATTGCCTTAGCTACTATCGGATCATTGATGTCCTTACGACGAAGTTGGATCAACAGGCACTCCTGTAGGCTGCGTGCACCAATACCGGGCGGGTCAAAGCTCTGTATCAACTTCAGCATCTCCTCAACTTCCTCATCTTCGGCCATCACGTTTTGCGAGAAGGCCAGGTCATCTGTAAGTGAGGTTATAGGGCGGCGCAGATAACCGTCGTCATCTAAGCTGCCTATAATCTGGTTAGCTATCTTGAAGTCTTTGTCAGGCATAGGTATCATATCCAGTTGCGATTGCAACATCTCGAAAAAAGAGCTTTGCACGGCAAAAGGTATTTCTTTACGGTCGTCGTCGTCCTCCCCATTCTGGTCATAGCGCGATCCGTATTCATTTACATTATCTTCCTGCAGATAATCGTCAATGTTAAATTCATCTGCTTCGCCGCGTTCTTCGTCATTATTAAAATTGTCCTCGTCAGGGTCGCGGTCGGGGTATTGTTCTTCGGGCTCGTTAAGATTGGTTAAGCTTAAATCCTCAAGCGCCGGGTTCTCTTCCAATTCCTCCTTGATACGGGTGTCCAACGATACCGTAGGCACCTGCAACAGCTTAATAAACTGTATCTGCTGTGGCGATAGCTTTTGTAGTAGCTTTTGTTGGAGATTTTGTTTTAGCATAAATCAGACAGGGCAAATCTACATCAATTACCCAAATTTTTAAAACTTGATTGTTATGATAGCGTTTATCTGTAAATGCCTAAACGCAACATTTGTTTGGGCAAGACGATAATTTTATAATAACTTTATCAGTGTAACTTGTAAACTATGGCTATTGTAAAAGAATTTAAGGAGTTTGCCATGCGTGGCAATGTTGTTGACCTGGCAGTTGCTGTTGTAATTGGTGCCGCCTTTAGTAAGATAGTAAGCTCTATGGTTGATGACATTATCACCCCGGCTATACTTACCCCGGCGCTTAAAGCAGCTCATTTAACAAACTTGGCTGAACTGGTAATACCGGGCACAGCTATAAAATACGGCAACTTTTTGTCTCAAATCATTTCTTTTGTGATTGTGGCCATTGCTTTATTTCTGATAGTTAAAGCCATTAACGTTACTAAAAAGAAAGAAGCTGACGTACCGCCACCACCTGCTCCACCTACAAAAGAAGAGATGCTGCTTACAGAGATACGTGACTTGCTGGCAAAAAAATAACGGGACATTGGTATGTTAATGATCCACGTAAATGCGGATCAGCGTGAATCACTTTTTTTGTAAATTCTGATATACAGTGAGCTGTAAAATAATGTGGATCAATTTGGATCACCAAACATGACTTTTAAGTAAGGATTCTGAAATATTTTCGATCACTTACCGGGAGCTGATTTAAACTGATATAAAAAGCAACTCAAACTTATCAACGCAGTACCGGTAATTTTTTTTTAAGTCGTGTATTTGAAAAACTAAAAAATTACGCTACATTTGCGCTCTTGTTTTTTAAAAACAAATAGAATAAAGAATCATGAAAAGAACGTTCCAGCCTTCTCAAAGAAAAAGAAGAAATAAACACGGTTTCCGTGAGCGCATGTCATCTGCTAACGGTAGAAGAATATTAGCTGCAAGAAGAGCTAAAGGCAGAAAAAGATTAACTGTATCAAGCGAAGGTCGCCACAAAGCATAATATCTGGTTACTTGCTCTCTGGTATTTAGAGGGTTTGAACCTGTTTTAAATTACGGTTCATAATTAGTAATCATGTACACCTTTACAAAAGAAGAACGGTTATGTAATAAAAAGCTTATTGATGAGCTTTTTCATAATGGTTCTTCTTTTTTATGTTACCCCTTTAAAGCCTCCTGGCTGGTTGTATCGCAACCGCAGAAATTCCCTGCTCAAATATTATTTTCAGTATCTAAAAAGCGGTTTAAGCGCGCTGTCGATCGTAACCTGATTAAACGCCGTATGCGTGAAGGATACCGTTTAAATAAACAATTGTCGCTGTATGCTTCGCTTACTGCAGCCGAAAAGCAAATAGTGTTATCAATAGGTTATATAGGTAAAGAAATTGCATCTTATGAGTTTATCGAAAAAAAGATGCTCAAGCTGTTAACCCAGCTTAATACAGAGATGACAAAATGAATGCACTTGTACGCATATTAAAAGCGCTTATAGGTGCTTTTTTTGTTTTACTGATACGGATATATCAATATTTTATCTCACCATTAACGGGAGCTTCATGTCGCTATACACCAACTTGCTCGCAATATGGTGTTGAGGCTATAAAAAAATACGGTGCTTTTAAAGGCGGATGGCTAACTTTGAAACGCATTGCCAGCTGTAACCCCTGGGGCGGGCACGGGCACGATCCGGTGCCATAAATACAATTTAAAATAATGAGTGTTATACTTCAAATAGAAACGGCAACTACTGTTTGTTCTGTCGCGTTAGCAAAAGATGGTGAGACCATTGCTGTTAAACAATTAAATGAGCGCAATATACATGCCGAGGTAATTACCCTTTACATTAATGAACTTATTGTTAATAATGGATTAAAGTTTGATGACGTTGATGCTATTGCTGTAAGCAGTGGGCCCGGTTCGTATACTGGCTTACGTATAGGCGTATCGACAGCTAAAGGTCTTTGCTTTGCCCTGGATAAGCCTTTGATTTCCATTGAAACTCTTGAAGCAATGGCACATGGTATAATGGCAGAAGATAATATCGATTCAGACACGCTCTTTTGCCCCATGATCGACGCACGGCGCATGGAGGTATATACTGCGCTGTTTGACGCCGGGGGTAATATGGTAAAACCTACATCGGCAGAGATTATTGATGAACACAGTTTTACTGAACATCTGCAGACAAAAAAAATATTGTTTTTTGGCGATGGTGCCGAAAAATGTCAGGCTCTTTTAAGCAAGAGCTCTAATGCCCGGTTTAATACTGAATTTATAAATTCGGCAAAGCACCTTACCAAAAAAGCTGCCGAAAAGTATCTAACCCAGCAGTTTGAAGATGTAGCTTATTTTGAACCTTTTTATCTTAAAGATTTTCTGGTAACTCAGAAAAAGAATTAATAGTTAGGATCTGACTTACCAAACAGCCCATCCCATAGTTTGCCAAAAAATCCTTTATCACCGGCAGGAGCTATGCCGCTTGAGTTCATCTTGCGTTCAATAAGCGGGCCAAATTTTAATGAGGCGCCAATATAAAAATCCATGCCGGTAAAAGCAGTTGGCGGCGTTTTTGCCTGGGACATAGTACCCTGGCTGCCGCTTTTAAAGGCCGCGTTTAAAAAGCTGCCGGTTGCGAAAAGGCGTTCGCTGCCAATAAAAAATTCGGCATCATCACTCTTTTTCATATACTGAAAGCCCAGGTTAAATAACTTTAGTTCGTTATAACTTGAAGTTAGCGCCAGGTTATGTTTACCTAATTGTATCGGTGCAACTAAGGCAGCTGTAAAGCCGTTATAAAATAATTCCTTCGAGCCGATCAGCGTCGGTGTAAACTTAATATGACCCTCATCGTCTAACCAGTACGTTCGGTTAATACTTAACTCAAGCAAGCCATTGGTTGGTGTGATAAACCCATGTTTGCGCTGTCCGCCTTGTGTAAGGCTGTCAATTGAATGTTCTATAATTGATTCACGATCTGCTGATGAAAAATTATTGATTAAGGCAGAGCCGTTGAATGTATTGGTATTTGATTTACTGCCCCAATGAATAAAGCCCAGATTTTTAATATTTCCCTGCCACTTAAAGCCACTTTCGTCAAAATAGGTTAAACCAAAACTAACAGAAGCCCCCGGATTAATAAAAATTGGGAATATCTGGTCAAAATTCGATTCGTCTTTATTGCTATTTGCGCGGTAAGAGCCTTGTAATGCCAGCCTGGCCTGATCTGCAGTTTTATTAAAGGTAGCGCTTGACTGGGTGATATTTAACTGGTGATAATCAATACCTGCCAATGCGCTTAATTTAAAGCCTATAGCCGTTCGTTTGTCTATTTGCTCGCGGTAAGTAAAGCTTAATTGATGGTAGACCTGTGATTTGTAATTGCTGTTAAAAACGTTGGCATAGACATCCTGAGGAAACTTAGTAAAGCCATTAAAAAAAGAAATAGTTTCGTCGGTAGCTATGGCGCGCCCCTCAAATCTGGTATTTAAAGCAAGCCCCATTTCCTGGTCGCCATTTTCGCTGGTGAACACTTTCAGCATGATGGTGTAATCATTGAAATTAGCATTCAGGTGGTTATAAGCGCCCTGACCGGTTACGAGGTTGGCGGTATTATAATACGAGTGAAATGCGCGGGTTTTTAAGGCCTGCTGTCCGTTGCCCGCTACGAAAAAATTGGCATTTAAATTTGGAATAAAAAAGTTGAAAGCAATTTGTTTGCTGGTATCAGGTATAAAGGCCCGTTGCGAAGGATTCTCAAATGAATCGTACAAAGTGCCGGTATTATATAGCGCGAACTGTTGTCCAAAAGCTTTAATCGTTGCAAGAAAAAAGAAGCAAACAAGTAGGTATTTTCTCATTTAGTATTAATAGCTAACATGGGGTCAAACTCATTAAAGATAAAATTACTAATCAATTTAACCCAAAATAAAATTAATTATTTGTTTCAGGGTTAGTTAACTATTTGTAAGGTTCAATTATTTTAAGGCTGTTGCGGCGGTATCGGGTTGGTTTAGGTTCATACAAAAGCTGGTATAAAAGTTTTTGTTTGACGAAATCAGCTGATATGACGCCGCATAAAAATTCTTCCAGCCGGCCTGATCGTTTTCAAAGCTATGGTAAAAATCGTCACTTAGATCGCGCTTCAAAATGGGCTGTGCATTTTTAAAGTTAATATACCAGGTTATGTTGCTGCGCTCGGCAGTTAGATCAGAAAATTGGTTGTACTGTTTTAGTTTGCTTTGTAATTTATGATTAAAGTAATAGTCATGATAGCTGGTTAACTCAGACTGGCTGTTAGCCATGATGAGGTAATTGTCAACAATCATAAACCACGGATGATTGAACAGGCCAAAGGCATCACCCAATAAATAAAAAGGCAGTTTGCGATAATTTACCTGTCCGATATCACTGGTAGCCATGGTACTGATATTATTCATAACAGGTCTGAAAGCTGACCCGTCCTTAAGACATACAATGGCATATTTTTCCATGTACCTGGTGGTTACCACAGCAAATTCCTGCCCTAATGCATGGTTAAATTCGGTGATCAGGTTAACGCCTGTTTCGGCTTTTACTTTGGCAAAAATCGAATCTTTCTCCGTTTGTAGTTTGGCTTTGGCATACCAGTCAGAAAGGTCAGTCTTGAACTTCACAGGGTCTGATACCGCAAAGCAAATGCTGTAGGCGGTGGTTGACGGAAAAACGTCCTGCAGGTTATTGGCAATTGGTTGCTGATTGGTAAACAGATTCAGATAACTGCTGGGCTGATCGCGTTGAATGTTTGAAAAACCCGTGAATAACAGGGCATCGCTTTTGAAATTTAAACTCAACGCAGCAAGTGCGGGAAACAACTTAAAGCTTTTAAAAATATCCGTATTCTCGTTGCTAAACAGCGCTGCAAACAGCGGGTTAAGATTATGATAGTTAATATACAGGTTAGCCAGCGAATTGGCGTTTTGCTGCTCGGGCAAAGCCATAAAGATCTTTTTATCTTTTGATGCGGTGTATTTGGCGCTTAAATCTATCAACTCTTTGGAGAAACTACCTAAATAAATTCCATCCTCTTTGTTAAGCAGGTAAAAACGTTTCTTTAATGTGGCTGAGTAAATAACAAAACCCTTTTTGCCGTCGAACGCGGTGGGCGTAACTACCAGGCCCTTGTGGGTTTTAACGGTGAGCTGGTCAATATCTTCGGGATTAAAACCTTTAGTTGCGGCGGTGGTAATAAGCAAGCCGATAGATTTATCAGACAGGGGATGTAGCGAGATAAAGGTATTTTGACCATTAAAGAATTTATTCAGCACCGGGTCTATGAACAGTTGTTCGCGCAGCGTATCCAGGTCGCCTAATTGTTGCCGGCCAATTACTGCAGTAAATAGCTTGTTATCTTTAAAAATATCGTAAAAACTTTCCTCATTATTGAATTCAAAAACCAGTGCTGCATTGTCCGGAATGTTAAGCATGGTTTGGGCAGTATGCAAACCGGGAGTGTTTAAATTCTTAAAATAAACGACTGTAATACCTGCAGTTGCCAGTATCAGTAATATCGTGATAGCGATTAGTCGTTTCATTGTAATAGAATACGCCGCAAGTTAGATTTTTAAGGCGAGCCATTCAAGTAATTGTTTCAATTGGTTAACTTAGCCTTTTCAAATACTTATGAACAGATCAATCACTATTACTGCAGCATTGTTTGGCATGGTTGCCGTTATGACCGGCGCTTTCGGGGCTCACGCATTGAAGACAATGATAGCGCCTGACGAACTACAGATATGGCGTACGGCGGTTGAATATAATTTTTACCACGTTTTTGCTTTGTTGTTTTTGGCTGTATTGGCAAAAAATAATAGTAGATGGATATCAGCCAGCTATTATTTATTCACCTTTGGTATTATCTTATTTTCCGGTTCTCTGTACTTGTTGGCTTGTCGCGATATTTTGCATTTAAAGGCTAGTGTGATAGGCCCGATAACGCCTGTCGGCGGATTGCTTTTTATAGGGGGATGGGCGTCGCTGGCTATAGCTGCATCCAGAAGTAGGTAATTATGCTTGAGTTTGCCGAAGCCCGACACCAGGACCGCAAAACGCTTTTTGTTGAAGTGATTTTGCCGCTGGCAATAGCGAAAAACTATACCTACCGTGTTCCTTTTGAGCTAAACAATGTGATAGCTATAGGCAAGCGCGTGGTGGTGCAGTTTGGTAAAAGTAAACTGTATACCGCGATAGTATTAGCTATAACAGAACAGCCTCCTGAAAAGTACGAAGCCAAATATTTACTGGAGATTTTGGATGATCGCCCGGTGGTTACAGATCAGCAGTTGCATTTCTGGAAGTGGTTATCTGAATACTACATGTGCTTTGAAGGCGAGGTAATGAATGCCGCATTGCCATCGGCCCTAAAATTGGCCAGCGAAACCAAGATCATCCTCAATAAAGATTTTGAATATGATAAATCAGAGCTGCATGATAAAGAATACCTGATTGTAGAGGCTTTAGAAATACAACCCGAGTTAACTATTAGCGACATCTCTAAATTGCTGAGCCAAAAGACGGTGATGCCGCTGCTCAAGGGCTTATTTGAGAAAAATATCATCAATATATCTGAAGAGGTTAACGATCGGTACAAGCCGCGCAAGCGTACGTTTCTGACCATTAACCCCGCTTATCATGATCAGGATAATTTGCGTGAGCTATTTGCAATATTAGAGAAGCGGGCACCAAAGCAAGCGGATGCCGTTTTAGCCTACTTGAAATTGGCCCGTCATCAGAAAGCTATCACAAAAAACGAGCTGGTAGACGAAAGTGGGGCGGGTGCGGCGAGTATCAATTCATTGATAGAGAAAGAGGTTTTTATTGCGGAAGAGCGCAATGTAAGCCGCCTGTTTTTTGAGGAGGAGTTTCTGGATGCCAACTTTGAATTGAGCGAGCATCAGCAAACGGCATTGGATGCTATTAAAGACCAGTTTAAGCAAAAGGATGTGGTATTACTACATGGCGTTACCTCGTCAGGAAAAACGCAGATCTATATCCGCCTTATTGAACAAGCCATGGCCCAGGGTAAGCAAGTGCTGTATTTGTTACCTGAAATTGCGCTGACTACTCACGTTATAGAGCGTTTACGACAGTATTTTGGTGCCAGCATCGGTGTTTATCACTCGCGTTTTAATGATAATGAACGGGTAGAGGTTTGGCAGAAAGTGTTAAACGGCGACTATAAAGTGGTACTGGGGGCGCGGTCGTCCGTTTTCTTGCCCTTTGTCGGCCTGGGCCTGATCATCGTCGACGAAGAGCACGAAACATCCTACAAACAGTTTGACCCTGCACCGCGCTATAATGCGCGCGATGCAGCCATCTTTTTAGCCAACATGCATGGCGGTAAAGTACTGCTGGGGTCGGCTACGCCGTCGTTTGAAAGTTACTTTAATGCCCGTACGCATAAATATGGTTTTGCCGAATTGACCGAGCGTTACGGTGGTGTAGAGTTGCCAACCATTGAAGTCGTCAGCATCGCAGAAGAAACTAAAAAGAAAACCATTCAATCGCACTTTACCAGTGTTTTGATGGGCGATATGCAGGCTGCGCTAACCAATAAAGAGCAGGTCATCCTTTTCCAAAATCGGCGTGGTTATGCTCCGGTTTTATTATGTAAAATATGCGCCTATACGCCCAAATGTATTAACTGCGATGTAAGCCTGACCTACCACAAGCATACGGGTAAACTACATTGTCACTATTGTGGTTATAAAGAAGATTCGCCGGTTATTTGCCCGGCGTGTGGGTCAACACAGTTGGAGTACCGGGGGTTTGGTACCGAAAAGGTGGAGGACGAGCTAAGCATGATCTTACCCGAGGCCCGCATAGCGCGCATGGACCTGGATACTACGCGGTCACGTAATTCATTGCAAAATATCCTTAATGATCTTGAAGAGAAAAAGATCGATATATTGGTAGGCACCCAGATGGTAGCGAAGGGGCTTGATTTTGCAGATGTAACCGTTATCGGTATTATTAATGCGGATAGCTTGCTTAAATATCCGGATTACCGGGCCAATGAGCGCAGTTTCCAGCTACTGGCGCAAGTAAGCGGCAGGGCAGGGCGTCGGGGCAAACAAGGCAAGGTGGTGATACAGACCTATGACCCTGCGCATCGCGTTATCCGGCAAGTAATTGGAAATGATTATAGCGACCTTTATTTTACCGAAATGGAAGAGCGCAGAGCATTTCATTATCCCCCGTTTTACCGTATTATTAATCTGGACGTTAAGCACAAAGACCCCGAGATCCTCTACAATCAGGCAACTTACCTGGGCAAGGAACTGCGTAAGCATTTCGGCGAGGAGAGAGTTGTTGGTCCGCAGATACCATTGATCAGTCGGATCCGTAATTACTATATCCAATCTATCATGCTTAAATTTGAGAAGGACGGGGTATCAATTAATAAAGTAAAGACAACCATCCGCGATGTTATTACGCAGTTTCAAACTACTAAGTTGAGTAAAGGGAGCATAGTACAGCCCGACGTCGATCCGTATTGACACGATTAAGGGATTTTAAGTTTGACAGTATTAATGTTAATGTTGTTGATTTGATTTATTAGATTGATTAAATTTAATGTTAGATAACCTGTCAATCTTTCACAATGGATAATAACGCTAACAAGAATGTCAATGAATTGACTCATAAAATAATTGGATGTGCGATGCGCGTTCACAATCATTTAGGGAATGGTTTCTTAGAAATAATTTATCAGCGAGCGTTAGCGATTGAGTTGTGCAATTCAGGAATAAGATTTGAGCGTGAAAAGGAGATGCCCATTATTTATTGTGGTGAATTGATTGGGTCAAGACGTGTTGATTTCTTTGTCGAGGATAGAGCGTTATGGTTGAGTTAAAGGCGTTTGAGAAAATTGAAGATATTCATAAAAATCAAGCTATAAATTACCTGGAAGTTTATAATATTGCCGACGGATTATTAATCAATTTTGGAGGATCAAGTTTAGAATTTAAAAGGGTTTATAACAAGAAATTAGTGAATCCGGGCGAAAATCCAATTCGATAAAATTAGGACTATTCATTCTAAAAGAATCACTAAATCGTATTATCATCCTGCCAAATCCTAAAATCACTAAATCGTGTAAATGGCATATAAGTACGTTGATAATTACCGCGAGCAAGGCGCCCGTAAAAAGCTGGTTGATGAACTACGCAAGAAAGGTATTGAGGACGAAAACGTTTTACAAGCAATAGGCAAAATCCCTCGTCATTACTTTTTCGATGAGACTTTTTGGAAACAGGCCTATAAAGATATTGCCTTCCCGATAGGAGAGGGGCAAACTATTTCGCAACCTTATACCGTGGCCTATCAAACCGAATTGCTGCATATAAAAAAGGGCGACCGGGTGCTGGAAATTGGTACCGGTTCGGGGTATCAAGCTTGTGTATTGGCTGAAGTTGGGGCGAAGGTTTTTACCATAGAAAGGCAGGAGAAGTTATACGAACGTACGCGCAATCTATTGCCTCGTATGGGTTATAAAGCTCATTTCTTTTTAGGCGATGGCTCAAAAGGAATTGCTAGTCATGCGCCTTATGATAAGATCATTGTTACCGCAGGCGCGCCGACTGTACCTGAAACTTTGCTAAGTCAATTAAAAATCGGTGGTACGCTGGTCATCCCTGTCGGCGATGAAAGATCGCAGCAGATGGTGACTATCTTAAAAACGGGCGAGAATGACTATGAGCGACATGTGCTGGATACTTTCAGGTTTGTGCCATTGGTAGGAGAACGAGCGTGGTAGAAAACTTCACTATATAGGAGCGATGTTAATTAACGTTTCAGCGCTCTGTCCATCTCAACTTTGGTGTCGCGTTCTTTCAGGGTTTCGCGTTTGTCGTAGGTTTTTTTGCCTTGTGCTAATCCTATTTCCAGTTTGGCAAAGCCGCGTTCACTTATAAAAAGTGCCAGCGGAATAATAGTTAGCCCCTTTTCTTCGCCCCGGGTTTGCAGCTTTTTGAGTTCTTTTTTGTTCAATAATAACACGCGGTCGCGTTTGGCCTCATGGTTATAGAATGAGCCGAAGGTGTATTCTGAAATATGCAGGGCGCGCACGTAAAGCTGGCCGTCAATAAATGTGCAAAATGCGTCGTTAAGGTTGGCTTTCCCACTGCGGATAGATTTGATCTCGGTTCCCAATAATTTTATCCCTGCTATATATTTATCCAGGATAGTGTATTCAAAATAAGCTTTCTTGTTCTTGATGTATATCTTTTCGTCGGCCATTGCAGTGCAAACTTACGTAAAATGGATTTATTTTGATGCCTTAACTACCAGTACTGGAATGTTAACCATGTGGCGTACTTTGTTTACCGTAGTGCCAAAAATCAGGTCCTTTAACGCTTTATGGCCATGCGACCCCATCACTATAAAATCAACCCGCTGCGTGTTCACAATATCTGTTATTGCGCTGGCTGCTGTGCCATAGCCAATCCTGGCGTTGGCTTTATAGCCCAATTTATGTAAGGCTGCAACATATTGACCCAGATTATCTACGTCGCTTTGGGTTTCGTGGTCCATGGCCTGGTCGCCATAATAGCGTGCGCCGGCAGTTTCAACTACATGCATCAATATATAAGTAGCGCTTTTGCCGCCCTGCATAATGGCATGCCTGATTGCATTGGTGTCATTTTTTGAAAAATCAATGCTGACGCCAATGGTATGGTAATGGACGGTCTCTAAATTGTCAATCTCGGCAGCAATACCATGTGGAATATATGCAGGCGCATCGGCATGTTTAAACAGCAGCGGACGCAAGAGGACATATAGCAACAACAATGCAATGCCAATAACCATCGGGATAACCAAAGTGTACATCCAAAACGCTGTCTCCGGCGATGCAGCTGCCCAGGTTTTAATCTGTTCGTAAACCAGTTTAACATTCAGCCCGACAATGAGTAAGGCGGCTGCCCAGGCAAAGATTTTGACTTTAGCACTGATAGCAAAGTTGCCCATCTTTTTCCTGTCGGATGTGAAATGTATCAACGGAATAACAGCAAACCCCAGCTGTAAACTTAAAACCACCTGACTTAAAATTAACAAATTTCCTAACCCGTCCTGCCCGGAATATATAATGGTGAATACAGCCGGAACTATAGCCAATACACGGGTCAGCAAACGACGCAGCCAGGGTTCGATACGCAGGTTAATGTGTCCCTCCATAATGATCTGCCCTGCCAGCGTACCGGTAATGGTTGAGCTTTGCCCTGCGGCTATTAATGCTATGGCAAATAACACCGGCGCAGTGCGGCCAAAAATATGTTCAAGCAGTTTATAGGCATCCTGTATCTCGGCAATATGGAAATAGCCGTTCTTGAAAAAGGCGCTGGCCGCCAGGATCAGTATTGCTGCATTGACAAAAAAGGCCAGGTTAAGCGCAATAACCGTATCAAATAAATTAAAGCGGATAGCACTTCGCAGCCCTTCTTCGGTCCGGTTTATTTTCCGGGTTTGTACCAGCGATGAATGCAGATACAAATTATGCGGCATTACCGTGGCTCCTATAATCCCGATAGCGATGTATAACGCATTGCCGCTTAAATTTTGCGGAATAAAGCCCAAAGCCACTTCCTTTACATCCGGCGTAACAATAAACATCTCTACCAAAAAAGATAATCCTACAATAAATATCATTGACACAATGAAGCCCTCGAGCTTGCGCATGCCCTTGTTCATGAGAAATAACATCAGCAGCGTATCGGTAATAGTTAATGATACACCCCAGATTAGGGGTAGGCCGAATAATAAATTCAAGCCAATAGCCATACCAATGATCTCAGCCAGGTCGCAGGCAATGATAGCTATCTGCGCCAAAAGATAAAGGCAAAAGTTAATAAAGCGCGGATAGGTGATCTTTGAAGCCTGCGCCAGGTCCAGGCCCCGCACAATGCCTAATCGGGCAGATAATGACTGCAGCAATAAGGCTATGAGGTTAGATGCAAAGAGTACCCAGATCAATTTATAGCCAAAGGCGCTGCCCCCGGCTATATCAGTAGCCCAATTTCCGGGGTCCATATAGCCTACGCTAACTAAATATGCAGGGCCTATAAAGGCTAATATTTTTTTCCAGCCCGTTTTGTTTTCTGTAGATACCGAGCCGTGGACGTTTCCTAATGATTCGTTGTAACCGTTGCTCATATTACTATTAATAAATTTTTGGCCACTTCGCGGCTTATGTGTGTAATAGTGCCTTCAACCTGTAATATCATAGAATTATCGTATTCAATAATATCAGTCACTTTTATTTTTTTGCCAATGGTTAGTTGTTGCTTTTCCAGATACTGTAAAAAGCCCGGTGTATGATCGCGCACGCCCGATATAATGCCAACCTCATTTAATTTTAAAGAAGCGATAGGCCTAAGCTCGTGCTTCTTAAACTTGCCTTCGCGGTCAGGTATCGGATCGCCGTGCGGATCGTGTTTTGGATAATCCATAAACTTATCCAGGCGGTCAATCAACTCAACCGATGAAATATGCTCTAGTTCCTCAGCCATTTCATGCACCTCGTCCCACTTAAAGTTGAGCTTCTCTACCAAAAAGTATTCCCAAAGCCGGTGCTTACAGATAATTTGCAAAGCAATTTTCTCGCCGACAGCAGTTAATGTTACACCCTGATATTTCTCGTAGTTTATCAGTTCTTTATCAGCCAGTTTTCTCACCATATCTGTAACAGAGGCCGCTTTGGTGCACAGCGCCGCAGCTATCTGGTTGGTACTCACGCTTAAATCATTTAACGAGAGATGATAAATGGCTTTTAAATAATTTTCTTCGGCTAAAGTATTCATTTAAACAAATCTAATATTTTTTTTAGACAAGTCTAAAAATTGTTAATAATAAAATTTAATTTTTCAGATATCTTAGTATGGAAAAATATAATTTTGTATTTTGTTTAAAATTTTCACGTATTTATGGCTGCAGAACTGGACAGGATTGACCTGCAAATACTTAAAACCTTACAAGAGAACGGAAGAATCACAAATCTCCAACTTTCGACAGAAATTGGCTTATCGCCTGCGCCGACACTGGAACGTGTTCGAAAACTGGAAAATGCCGAATACATAAAAAGCTATCATGCTCTGGTTGATGAAGAAAAGCTTGGCCTGGGTATTAAAACTTTTATACAGATATCGCTTGATTTTCATCAGAAGGATACTATCCATACTTTCATCAGCGAAATACAAAAGATCAAGGAAGTAACAGAGTGCCACCACGTAACCGGCCAATGCGATTTTTTGCTGAAAGTTTATGTGCGCGATATTAAATCGTACGAGCAACTGATCATGGAAAAGATAAGCCGCATCAGCGTGGTTAAAACCTTTCAGACCATGATGATCATGTCCACCAGCAAGAAAGAACCCATTGTGCCGCTGGAGTATTGATCAGTGGTGAGTAATTGATCGTAAAGATCGAAGATTAGTTATTGAAGATTAGTGATCAGATGCGGTAGTGTTTGATTTCTAATCTTATTTCACAAGTCGTATACTAATCTTCTTCATAACCAATTTAAAAATCATTCAATCATTCACTTATTAGACACCTGCCAGTCGATAGGCTTTTCGCCGTGCTCTTTCAGGTAATTGTTTGTTTTTGAGAATGGCTTTGACCCGAAGAAACCGCCGTGGCTAACGGCCATGGGCGAGGGGTGGGTTGATTTAATGATCAGGTGTTTATGCGGGTCGATCAGCTGCGCTTTTGATTGCGCGTAGGCACCCCAAAGTATAAATACCACATGTTCTTTTTTGTCTGATATGGTTTTAATCACCATATCTGTAAATTGTTCCCAACCCTTTTTTTGGTGCGAGCCTGCGTTGCCGGCGTGTACAGTTAGTGTAGCATTTAGTAACAATACTCCCTGTTCGGCCCATTCAGTGAGGTTTCCGTTGTCAGGGATAATGAAGCCGGGGATATCAGTAGCCAGCTCTTTATAAATATTTTGCAGCGATGGCGGTGTGCGTACACCGCGCTGTACAGAAAAAGATAACCCGTGCGCCTGATTGGCTCCGTGATAGGGGTCCTGCCCTAATATCACCACCTTAACTTTATCAAACGGCGTTTTTGAAAATGCATTAAAAATATCGGTATTTTTAGGGTAGATAGTCTTACCGGCTTGCTTTTCGTCTTTTAAAAATTGCTTAAGCTTTAGCATATAATCTTTATCAAATTCGGGCTGTAAAACCTCAAGCCAGGAAGCCTCTAACTCAATTGCCATAAATATTTCTGAAATATTGATTAAGACTACAAATAAACGGATATTTGCACTTTAATTCATAGCATAACAAATTATGTCAAATATAGTTCGGCTGATTGCAGCCTGCGTTTTTTTGGGTGCTGCAGTAGCACTCTGTGTCTTTGGTTTTTGGGGCTGGGGGATATTGGTATTGTTATTGGGCGGTATCATCCTGTTATCATACTTCTTTAATGAGAATATGATTATCGCTCAATACTTTCTGCGTAAAGAAAAATCAGAAAAAGCAGAAACCTGGTTGTCGAAAGTTAATAATTACGAAAAACAACTGCATAAAAATCAGCATGGATACTACAATTTGCTGATTGGTTTGATCGAATCGCGCAAGGCACCGTTAAAATCTGAGAAATATTTCAAAAAGGCATTGCAGCTAGGCATGACCATGTCGCACAATACAGCGCTTGCTAAATTAAGCCTGGCAGGTATAGCAATGGCTAAACGCAACAAGCGCGAAGCAACTATGTACCTGCAAGAGGCCTCCAAAGATGATAAGAATAAATTGTTGACGGAGCAGATAAAAATGATGAAGCAGCAAATGTCTCAGATGGACAAACAGGTAATTAAAGGCGGATATCGCCAGCAATTCTAAAAAAGGATACAAAATAAGCTTTAGAACACACGGTTTTAAAGCCTATTTTTCTTCAAGCGAACTGAAATAATCAGGCTCAGACTGGTGATTCTGATTATAAGTTATATTTCTGTCGGGCGTTGAAAAGTTGTCCTCTCGCGGATTAGCAACTTCAACAATTTTCAACAGACTTCTGATAAATGACAGATTAAAATTTGATCTGTTTAGTTTAATCAGATATTCGCTTTCCGTAATTTCTAACATTGAATTATTAGTCATAACTTTTGCATAAGATGTGTATGTAAAAGTAAGTAACATATTAAATGCCAAAGTTTCCGCAATTTTATTTTTATATTAAAGAATTGTTAATAACGGTTGTTGAAAACCTATAAATGAACATAGAGACGCGATACTTCGCGTCTACAACATCCCCAAAGACGCAAAGTATTGTGTCTCTACAAAATACGGAGACGCAAAATATTTATTATTCAAACCAGGCCATCACCACTTCTTTAGCAGGCATAGTAATTTCCAACTTCAATTTTTTGCGCATACCGCCCAGATCATTGAACACTTTGTTTGGATTTGCAGCCTTTAATTCCTCAACTGTATTAAAACCCATTTTATTCAATACCTGCACCCATTCGGCCGGAACACCTACTTTAACAAAGTCATCGGCAGTAGCTACCTTAGCTTTCTTTTCCGGGCGCATTTGCGGGAAGAACAATACCTCCTGAATGGTGCTTTGATTAGTTAGCAGCATCACCAAACGGTCTATACCGATACCCAGACCTGAGGTAGGCGGCATACCATATTCCAGCGCACGTAAAAAGTCATCGTCCATCGCCATAGCTTCATCATCACCACGGCCTGCCAGGATCAACTGTTCTTCTAAACGTTCGCGTTGGTCAATAGGGTCGTTCAATTCTGAATAGGCATTGGCAATCTCTTTACCATTCACAAATAGCTCAAAGCGCTCAACCAGGCCATTTTTGCTGCGATGCTTTTTGGCCAGCGGAGTCATTTCGATAGGATAGTCGGTAATGAAAGTAGGTTGTATCAAATTAGCTTCAACTTTAGCACTGAATATTTCGTCTATCAGTTTGCCTTTACCCATAGTAGCGTCTACCTCAATTTTTAGGTCATTACAAACCTCACGCAAGCCGGCCTCATCCATAGCGGACACATCAATGCCTGTATATTTCTGTATTGACTCATACATGCTTAGTCTGGTGTAAGGGCCTGCAAAGTTGATCTCATTGGCGCCTACCTGTACCGCAGCGATGCCATGCACCGCACGGGTTACCTGCTCAAGGCATTCCTCAACCATACTCATCATCCAGATATAGTCTTTGTAGGCTACATATATCTCCATTGCGGTAAACTCAGGGTTATGGGTACGATCCATGCCCTCATTCCGGAACATCTTACCAAACTCATAAACACCGTCAAAACCGGCAACAATTAATCGTTTTAAATATAGCTCGTTAGCTATACGCAAAAACAGCGGCATATCCAGTGTGTTGTGGTGCGTAGCAAACGGACGCGCCGCCGCACCACCATGTACAGGCTGCAGTATCGGCGTTTCTACCTCCATCCAACCCTGGGCGTTAAAGTAATTGCGCATTGCGCTGATTACCTTTGATCGTTTAATGAAGATCTGTTTATATTCCGGATTAACCGTTAGATCTACATAACGCTGGCGGTAACGCAATTCAGGATCTGTAAAGCCGTCGTGGATATTACCTTCTTCGTCGCGCTTTACAACGGGTAACGGTTTCAATGATTTTGAAAGAATAGTCAGCTCCTGTACATGTACCGAGATCTCGCCGGTCTGGGTTAAAAAAACAAAGCCTTTTACACCAACGTAGTCGCCGATGTCAAGTAATTTCTTGAATACGGTATTGTAAAGTGTTTTATCTTCATCAGGGCAAATATCGTCGCGTTTCAGGTAAATCTGCATGCGGCCGGTACTGTCCTGTATCTCGGCAAACGATGCACTGCCCATAATACGGCGCGTCATGATACGGCCGGCAATGGTTACCTGTTTATAAGTATCCGGATTAGCATTGAAATTATCAGTTATATCCTGCGCAAAACCAGTAACCTTAAACTCCTCGGCAGGATAAGGATCTATGCCCAGGGCACGTAATTGCTGTAAAGATTCGCGGCGTATAATTTCCTGTTCGGATAGTGCAATACTCATGTTGTTGTACGATATTTTATTGAAGCTGCAAAAATAGGATTTTTTTGGGTTGTGCGATAAGATAAGCTTAAACATTTACCGCACAGGGCATACACTAACGACTTAAAATTACGGCTTGATAAGCCCCCGGTAATATTTTTATACTGCAATCTGTTTGATACCTTTGCCGTATGAACGTGAAGGTTATTGCTTTTGATGCTGACGATACCCTTTGGGTAAATGAGCCCTATTTCAGGCAAACTGAGGAAGCTTTTTGTACGTTGCTGGAGGAATACCTGCCGCGTCATGAACTGGAGCGAGAACTGCTTAAAATTGAAATTGGCAACCTTGGCTTATATGGTTATGGCATCAAGGGCTTTATATTGTCTATGATTGAGACGGCCATGGCCGTTACCAATAACATGATCTCGACCAAGACCATTGGCGAGATCATGAACTTGGGTAAACAAATGCTTAATCAGCCTATAGAATTGTTGGACGGCGTAGAAGAAGTGTTGCATAACCTAAAAGGTAAATACCGCCTGGTAGTGGCCACTAAAGGCGACCTGCTTGATCAGGAACGCAAGCTGCGCAAATCAAACCTGACCAACTATTTTCACCATGTAGAGGTTATGTCCGAAAAAGACGATGTTAATTACCTGAAACTTATCAAACACCTTGACATACGTCCCAGCGAGTTACTCATGGTTGGTAACTCATTAAAAAGCGATGTGCTGCCGGTACTTAATATCGGCGGTTATGCTATACACGTGCCTTATCACATTACCTGGGCTCATGAAGAGATTGAGCAAAGTATTGACAGCGGCATGTTTAAAAGTGTGGAGTGTATTAGGGATATTCTGGCGTTTTTATAAATAATTACATTGTCATTGCGAGGAGGAACGACGAAGCAACCGCACGCGTTCTATTTGTTTTGCGATTGCCACGCTACGCCCGCAATGACAAAACCTTTTTCTCAATCCGCTTCCACGTCCCCATCATACATCTCGTCAATCGCTTCGGCGTATTTCTTTTCAATAACCTTGCGCTTTGGTTTCATGGTCGGGGTGATTTCGCCATCGTCCATGCTGAACGGTTTGCGTTTTACTTTGAAATTCTTGATGCGTTCGAATTTGGCCAGTTCGTTTGATAGTTTGCGGATGTCCTGGTTCAGCCAGTCGCGCACCTCTTTGCTCTCGATGAACGGATCGGCATCTTCGAAGAAATCTTCTTTGAAGCCAAATTGCTCTTGCATCGCCTCTTTTGCCGGGATGATAATGGCGGTGACATGTTCGCGTTTATCACCTAATAAAAATACGCCTTCAATTTTAGGGCTTTTTAGGTAGGTGTTTTCAACCGGAGTTGGATAAATGTTTTTACCATACGCGTTAACCAGCATGTTTTTAAGGCGATCGGTGATCTGCAGATTGCCTTTGAAATAACGACCAATGTCGCCGGTATGCAGCCAACCGTCTTTGTCAATAGTCGCGGCGGTTTCTTCAGTTTTGTTTAAATATCCCTTCATTACACAATGCCCACGTAC
Source organism: Mucilaginibacter panaciglaebae (assembly GCF_039539265.1). Taxonomy (NCBI): domain Bacteria; kingdom Pseudomonadati; phylum Bacteroidota; class Sphingobacteriia; order Sphingobacteriales; family Sphingobacteriaceae; genus Mucilaginibacter; species Mucilaginibacter panaciglaebae. Next base: position 368,418 of record NZ_BAABCV010000001.1, on the reverse strand, counting down.
GATGATCTCTCCTTCTTCCGACTGAAAATCTTCTTTAAAAGATTCATGGGTTTGTATAGTATAAATTTCTTTGGTGTCGACGTTTTGTATAGCCACTTCGATGCCGGGCACGATCCGGCCTACAGTGCCATAGATCTGGCGATGAACTTCGGTAACCGACATTACCGGCGAGGTCTCGGTTAATCCGTAACCTTCGAGCACTTTGATGCCCAGGTCGCCAAAAAACTCGCCAATATTTTTGGGCAAGGCGCCACCGCCCGATAGCATGATCTTTAAATTGCCGCCGGTGCGTTCTTTGATCTTGCTGAAAACTAATTTATCGGCCAAAGCGTGTTGTGCGTTTAGTATAGGGCCTGATTTTTTACCGTCTTCATTAGCAATACGGTATTTTTTACCGACTTCTAAGGCCCATGAAAATATTTTAGGTTTTAATCCGCCGCCGCTGGTGCCGTTCTTCATGGCGCGGTCGTGGATACGCTCCAACAGGCGCGGAACGCAATTCATGACGTTTGGCTTAACTTCGGTCATGTTCTTGGCCAAAAGGTCAAGGCTTTGAGCAAAAGCAATCTTACAGCCCGCATATAAACAAACATGGTAAGTGGCTGTGCGCTCAAATACGTGCGACAATGGTAAGAAAGACAAGAAGACATCGGTTTTTTCGATGATGGGTATTTGTATTAAACAAACACGGACATTTTCCACCAAATTATGATGCGTAAGCATAACCCCCTTTGGCGTGCCGGTGGTGCCGGAAGTATAAATTAAACAAGAAAGATCTGACGGCAAAATAGCCTCGCGCGCGCTGTTAATAGCAGAGCGGTGTTTGCCAACCAAACCGGTACCAATTTGAACCAACTCTTTAAAGCCGATGACGCCCGCATTGAGCGCTTGCTTTTCCAGGTGTTTTTCAAAGTCGTCAAAAGCCGGAATAATGCGGATCAGCGCGGGGCAATTGTTGGCTATCTTCAGCACTTTTCTGAATAAAAACGAATTACCGCAAATAATGGTACGGGCGCCTGAATCATTCAGAATATATTCAATTTCAGTTTCTGAAAGAGTAGGATATATTGAAGTATTTACGCCACCAATTTGCTGCAGTGCCTGGTCATAATAAATATAGTCAGGTCCGTTTTCCATGATCAGCGCCAGGCGGTCGCCTTTTTTTATACCGATATCAATAAACCATGCCGATAAGGCATCTATTTTATCCAACGCCTCGCGATAGGTGATATCCACCCAGTTGTCGCCGGCCTTATGGCTTAAAAAGGTACGGGTATCCGGGTGGATATTTTTTACTAAGTAACGGATGAGGCTGGGTACAGTGCTGCGCTCGTTGGCTAAAGTCATTGTTTGATAATCGGTTTATTACTGTGGCAAAACTAACACGATTTCATCATTTTTTTTGATTCTATGGATTTTTTTGAGTAAAAAGAATAATAGTCTAATTTATCATTCTGAGCAAAGCGAAGAATCTGCCAGGCAGTGTACGTATAGTTTACAGCATTTGCTGTGTTCAGAATAATTAAACAAAAAAGGCGCTAAAGGCGCCTTTTTTGTTTTTATCAAATCAGTGAAATTAAAAAAATTATACCGAAAAACTTTCGCCGCAGCCACAGGTGCGTGTTGCGTTAGGGTTGTGAAAGTTAAAACCTTTGCCGTTCAGGCCGTCAGAAAAATCAAGCTCAGTACCGGCAAGATACAGGAATGATTTCATGTCAAGGGCCATGCGTACGCCTTTGTCTTCGAAAAATTGGTCGCCCTTTTTCTCTTCGTTATCAAAATCAAGGTTATATGATAACCCTGAGCATCCGCCGCCCTGCACAGACACCCGCAGAAAATAAGAGCTATCTAAGCCCGAATTCCGCATCAGGTCTTCTATCTTACTTTTTGCTTTATCAGTTACAGTTACCATCTCTTTTAGTCTTAAGACTCGACACTGAATTAATGGTGCGTTTTTTCTACTTCAATCGGCTCTAAACCGTTTTTTACGCGGAAGTCGTTGATAGCGGCTTTAATTGCATCCTCTGCCAAAACTGAGCAGTGTATCTTTACCGGTGGCAATGCCAATTCTTCAACAATATCCATGTTGTCAATTTTCATTGCATCATCAATGGTTTTTCCTTTTAGCCACTCGGTAGCTAATGATGAAGAAGCAATAGCCGAACCGCAGCCAAAGGTTTTAAATTTAGCATCAGTGATGACGTTGTCATCGCCAACTTCAATTTGCAGGCGCATTACGTCGCCGCACTCTGGTGCACCAACCAGGCCGGTACCTACCTTATGACTAGCTTTGTCTAAGGTACCAACGTTACGTGGGTTGGTGTAATGATCAATTACTTTATCTGAATATGCCATTTTCTTAATTATTGAATTTGTGAGTTAATAAATTATTGAATAACTCTCTATATGTTTATTTAACACGGCATCTGCATTTGCATATCCGCACATTTACTAATCTTTTAGTGTTCTGCCCACTCAATCGAGTTAAGGTCGATGCCGTCTTTAAACATCTCCCAAAGCGGCGACAGATCACGTAAGTGGTTAACCGCGTTTTTAGTTACCTCGACAGCGTAGTCAACTTCCTCTTCGGTAGTAAATCTACCTAAACCAAAACGTATCGAAGAGTGTGCCAGATCATCAGATAAACCTAAGCTTTTTAACACGTATGATGGCTCTAAAGAAGCTGATGTACAAGCAGATCCTGATGATACCGCCAGGTCTTTCATCGCCATCATTAAGCCTTCGCCTTCAACATATTTAAAACTGATGTTGGCTACGTGTGGTAAGCGGTGTTCAACATTTCCGTTTACATAGCTTTCTTCCAGCTGTGTTAAGGCTATTTCCAGTTTGTCACGCAAGGTTGATAAGCGTTTTGCTTCGCTTTCCATTTCTTGCTGACATAACTCGCAAGCTTTGCCTAAACCAACAATGCCCGGAACGTTCAGCGTGCCTGAACGCATACCGCGCTCGTGGCCGCCGCCATCCATTTGGGCTGTAACTTTAACCCGTGGTCCTTTACGACGTACGTATAAAGCGCCAACACCTTTTGGCCCGTATATTTTGTGTGCCGACAAAGCCAGCAGGTCAATGCCGTCTTTGTTAACGTCAACCGGTATTTTACCAACCGCCTGTACTGCATCTGTCATAAACAATGCGCCATATTTATGCGCAATTGCTGATATTTCTTTTATCGGTTGTATAACGCCAATTTCGTTGTTGCCATACATTACCGAAACAAGGATAGTCTCGTTAGTCATAGCCGCCTCTAAAGCCGACAGATCTAACAAGCCATCTTCTTTAACCGGCAGATAAGTAACCCTGCCGCCCATTTTCTCTACGTGTTTGCAGGCATCTAATACTGCTTTATGTTCGGTAACCGTGGTGATAATGTGGTTACCCTTTTCTTTATACATTTCAAACACGCCTTTAATAGCCAGGTTGTCTGATTCAGTAGCGCCTGATGTAAAGATAATCTCTTTCTCACTGGCGCCAATCAATTTGGCTACCTGCTCGCGAGCGTAATCCACCGCTTCTTCAGCTACCCAACCAAAGGCATGGTTGCGGCTGGCAGCGTTACCAAACTTATTGGTAAAGTAAGGCAACATAGCTTCCAGCACCCGCGGATCCATAGGTGTTGTAGCATTATTATCGAGATAAATTGGGATGTTCATGTCTTAAATGTATTAATAATACAAAGATAGGTAAACATTTTTTATTTAAGATCACATAACGTAGGGTAAACGGTCATATTAAACTAATAATTTGAGCTTTTTTTAATTTGAAAAATACATTTTCAAATTACCGGCGTTATATCAATAAATTTTGGTACCCTTGCCTTTTTATTAAACGGTTCGCCATATTCTTAAAAATATCGTATTTTTAAGTCATCATATTAATGATATTGGCAACTGTCAAAACAAACTTCTGCGTGTATGAATATCACCTACAATAAAGATATTGGCACAAAACAAAAAGCCCTTGCCATTAACCTTGACCCTCAGATTTATGGATCATTTGCCGAAATAGGCGCGGGTCAGGACGTAGCTGCCAATTTTTTCAAAGCCGGAGCATCATCAGGAACCATTGCCAAAACCATGTCGGCTTATGACATGACCGTATCCGACGCTATTTACGGGGCATTGAAAGTTAAGCGCTATGTGAGCGAGTCGCGCCTGATGGCCATGCTCGATCACGAATATAGTCTGCTCGTTGAACGTTTAGCTCAGCAACGCGGCGACAATACCACGTTCTTCGCATTTTCCAACACCGTATCGACCCTTAACTATCACAAAACAAACGAAGCACATGGCTGGATGGGCTTGCGTTTTCAATTGGAACCCAATGGCCCTTATAACGATGTTGTAATTCACGTTAAACTGTTGGATAGTGACAGTAATCAACAGCAACAAGCTGTAGGGGTACTGGGCGTAAACCTGGTCTATGCTTGTTACTACTATCATGCTACGCCCAATATCTTTTTGCTGTCGCTGATGGATGAGTTATCGAAAGACAGGATACAGATAGACATGATCCGTTTTGAGGGGCCAAACTTTGAAAAGGTTGATAACCGTTTGATGAGTTTGCATCTGGTGAAATACGGCTTTTCGGATGCCGCTTTGTTTGGTGCTGACGGTGAGAACCAGCAACCCTCAGAAGCACTTTATAAAAAACATATCGTAGTGATTCGCGGCCGTTTTCGCCCGCTTATCAACGTGCACATGGATATGCTGAATACGGGCGTAAAGCAGTTTAAAGCCGAACCCGATGTGGACAAAAAGAATGTTACCGTAGTTTGCGAACTTACCCTGCAGGCGCTTAAAGAGCGTAATGCCGACGAAAGCGCCGAAATTGACGAAAAAGATTTCCTGGACAGAGTAGATATTCTTTGTTCGCTGGGGCAAACGGTATTAATATCCAACTTCCACGAATATTACAAACTGGTTTCTTATCTGTCAAAGATCACCAACCTGAAAATGGGTGTGGTGCTGGGCTATCCAAACCTGGAATATATCTTCTCTGAGGAGCACTATAAAGACCTGCCCGGCGGCATTCTCGAATCATTTGCGACGCTATTTAGCCGTAAGGTAAAGTTGTTTATCTATCCAACGCTACGCAACGGCGTCATCATGAACTGCCTGCGTTTTTATCCGCCGCCGCATCTGATAGACCTGTACCGTTACCTTATAGCCAATAATAAGATAGAGGATATCAGTAACTACAACGAAAATAACCTGCACGTGCAAACCGATATTGTAATGCAACTTATCAAACAAGGTGTAACCGGCTGGGAGCAATACGTACCCAATGAGGTTGCTGCAATCATCAAAGAGCGCTGTTTGTTTGGTTTCCCTTGTGAAGTGCCACAGGGCCGGCAATTAGAGGCGCCGAAGGACGAAGCTGCGGCTAAGTAATATGTCTGGTGTACCTGGCTTTAATTTTTGAGGATTTTAAAAAAGAGATAACATTTTATATCTTTAATAAAATTAAACCTTGTTTATGAAAAAAGTTTTAGCTTTTGTTAGTTGCATTCTTGTCTTGTTTGCTTCATGCAAAAAAGATAAACAACAAGCGCCCACATATTATATAACCGCTGATGTTGATGGCGTGCCGGTAAGTTTTACTACAAATAATCTGGCCAAATTGAGCAAGGCTACTCTAATACAAAGCAATAAATTATATCTTTACGGGGCTGCCGGATTGGATGAAAATTCAGATGTTATTTCAATTAATATAACCGAGCCCCAAGCTCTTACTCAAGGTTCTACCTATACCGCCACTATTGATGACACGCATTACGTTGGCATTACCTATGTAACAGGGCCTTTTTCACCTACCCGTCCAAATCAGTACACAAGCTATTTTGACGACGGTGGCATGGGCATTACTATTACTTCATTAACCGATAAGGGGATAGAGGGTACTTTCAGAGGGACGCTGGCGAACATCAATAACGGCACTGAAAAAAAACTTACCAATGGCAAGTTTAAATTGATCTTTAACTATTGAGTATCTACAGTTAAGGGTGGTTATTTAGGTTTCTGTAATCTGTAATAAAGCAATCAAATTGAATAAAATTGAACATATAGGCATCGCTGTGCGCGATCTAAAGATAACAGGCGACCTGTATGAGCAATTGCTGAATACCAATGTCTATAAGATGGAAGAGGTGACCGGCGAGGCTGTAAAGACCGCATTTCTGCAAGCCGGGCCAAATAAAATCGAACTGCTCGAAGCTACATCTGCAGACAGTCCCATTGCCAAATTCATTGACAAAAAAGGCGAAGGCATACATCATATTGCTTTTGAGGTTAACGATATTAAAGCCGAAATGGCACGGCTGAAAGCTAAGGGTTTTGTTTTGTTAAGCGATGAGCCTAAGCCAGGCGCGGACAATAAGTTGGTTTGTTTTGTGCATCCTAAAAGCGCAGGTGGCGTGTTGGTGGAGTTGGTGCAGGAGGGGTACAACGCTTAATCTGGTATTCTATCAAAGTGTTTCACCCCTCAAATTAAAAAAATGCTACGAAATATTGTAAATTACTGGTTAGTAGTATCTTAAATATATTTACCTGAACTATTACTACTGTTTCAAAGTGTTTCACCCTGTTTTTATAATATGCTTAAAATGAATAACTTACGATGCGAAAGTGTTTCAACTGTTTCAAAGTGTTTCACTTTTAAGTGAAACAGTAACAGCAGCGAAAAGATGAGGTTGTTTGCTCGTAATTATATCGCTTAATAGCCAGGCATCAAAGACTAATCTCTAATCACCGGTCTCTAACCACTAATTTTTTTATTTTCCTCTTTTTACTTTTGATTTAAAATACTACATTTGCACCTCTTTTATAAGAAAGAAGAAGAGAATTAACACGATGAAAAAAGATCTGCATCCATCAAACTATAGATTAGTTGTATTTAAAGACATGTCTAACGACTATTCTTTTATCACTAAATCATGCATCGATACCCGCGAGACTATTAAATGGGAAGACGGTAACGAATATCCATTAGTAAAATTAGAGATTTCTCATACATCACACCCTTTCTATACCGGTAAGATGAAACTGGTTGACACTGCGGGTCGTATTGATAAATTCCGCACTCGTTACAACAAGAACTAATAGCTTGTTGATAAAATATTTGAAAGTCCCGGCTTTGCAGTCGGGACTTTTTTTATTTTTGCGCCATGGCAATTATCCTGTTCGACGATAACGCACATCAATCACTTCTGCCGTTAACTTACACTCGTCCTGTAGCCGATCTGCGCATTGGTATTTTAACCATCGCCGAAAAATGGGCTAAGCATTTAAATGCTGAGCACTCTTTCCAGACGCAGCCTTATTTGCAAGCCAAATTTCCGCAAAAAGTTGGTGCCGATGACCTTTATATCAATGGCTCTGTTTGCCCGGATGATGGTTTGCTGGAAGCCATCAGCCAACTAAAAACCGGCGAGGCACTTCAACAAGGTGATTTCCTGATCGCGTCCAAAGCATCTATTGACAGTAAATTTAGTAAGGTTATCAATTACGATCCTTTCTTTATCAGTCTAAAACATCCTGAAGATATTTTCAGCAAGAACGAGATCGAATTGCGCAAAGACTTTAAACTGCTTACCAAAGGCCGCACCAGCGTTGAAATAAGCAGCACTAATACTATCATTGGCAACGATTTCTTTGCTGAGGAGGGCGCCACTGCGGAATGCTCAACTTTTAATACTACCAATGGGCCGATTTACCTGGGCGCCAATAGCAGCGTTTGGGAGGGGGTTAATATTCGCGGAGCCTTTGCCTTATGCCAGGACTCGCAGGTTAAAATGGGGGCGAAGATTTACGGTGCTACAACCGTCGGGCCTTTTTGCCGGGTAGGCGGCGAAATAAGTAATTCGGTGATCTGGGGATATTCATCAAAAGGCCATGAGGGTTTTTTGGGTAACTCTGTTTTAGGCGAGTGGTGCAATATTGGTGCCGACAGTAATAACTCCAATCTGAAAAATAATTACGCCGAAGTGAAGCTGTGGGATTATACCGTGCAGCGTTTCCGCAAAACCGGTCTGCAATTTTGCGGCCTCATCATGGCCGACCATGCGAAATGCGGCATCAATACCATGTTTAACACCGGTACTGTAGTGGGCGTCAGCGCTAATGTATTTGGTGCCGGCTATCCACGTAACTTCGTGCCTGATTTTGCATGGGGTGGCGCGCAGGGTTTCGAAACCTATTCGCTAAAGAAGATGTATGAAACCTCAATGCTGGTATACCCGCGTCGTGACCGTGAATTTGATAAGATTGAGCAGGAGATACTAAAAGCCGTTTTTGCTTTAACAGAGTCTTATAGAAGCGTATTTTAATTTGATGTCCCACAGACCATGGTCGATAGTCCGTGGTGATTATATAAGTTCAAAACAACATTAACAACCATGGCCATTGACCATGGACTAACAAATCCATCATGAGAAAAAAAATCGTTGCCGGAAACTGGAAAATGAACCTTGATTATAACGAAGGTTTGTCTTTATTTTCTGAAGTACTAAATATGGTTAAAGACGAGGCTACGGGCACGCAGGAAGTGGTAGTTTGCAGTCCGTTTATTCATTTACATAGCCTGACGCACTTGGCTAAAGGTTCGGCAAAGGTATCGGTGGGTGCGCAAAATGCTCACCAGGCCGAGAGCGGTGCTTATACCGGCGAAGTATCAGCTAAGCAAATTAAATCAGTTGGTGCCGCTTATGTCATCCTAGGGCACTCAGAGCGTCGTCAGTATTTTGGTGAGACCAATGAGTTGCTGGCTAAAAAGACCGACACTGTTTTAGCTAACGATCTGAAACCGATCTTCTGTATCGGCGAAACATTGCAGCAGCGCGAAAGCAATACGCATTTTGAAGTGATCAAATCGCAATTGGCTGAAGGTGTCTTCCACCTGGATGCTGCGCAGTTTAGCAAACTGGTTATTGCTTATGAGCCTGTTTGGGCCATTGGCACAGGTGTTACCGCTACGTCGGCTCAGGCGCAGGAGATCCACGCTTTTATACGCAAGGAGATTGCTGCTAAATATGACCAGTCGGTTGCTGATGCTACTACTATTTTATATGGTGGTAGTTGTAACCCTAAAAACGCTGCCGAATTGTTTGCACAGGCAGATATAGACGGGGGCTTAATAGGGGGCGCATCATTAAAATCTCGCGATTTTACAGATATCGTTAAAGCTTTTAACTAAAAACATTGTTATAGGGGGTAGTATGTTTAAATACCTTGTAAAAATAATACTGCCCCCTTTAGTTGCTTTCTGGCTCTTTGCCGGATTTATAAAGTTCACTACATTTTTCCATTACGTCGATATTAAGCATATAGGCGAAGACTCTGTATATGGCTTAATTGCTTATTACAAGATATTTGCGCCTGGCCAGATACTCATTGCCGTGCTTACGCAATTTTTAATTGTAATGCCTTTATGGAATAAGGTATTAGCTAAACCAAAATCAGCTATAAACTTATTTGGTGTTATGTTTTTGGTTTGCCTGGTTTTAGCATTTGGGCTGGCTTACATTATCTGGGACCCGCTAACCAAAGTAAACCATTTGCTTGAAATTGGCTTCTTTATGATGGGTGTACAACTGTTTTACTGGATCATAAACTTTTTACTTTTATGCCTGTTGGATTGGAAACTACTCAAAACCACAAAGCCTGAACCACAAGTAGAAACCGAAAACAAATCATGAATTATTACGAAGTATTTTTCACTACTATAACTACAGAGGATTATCAGCAAGATCTTTTAATTAACGCTCTCGGCGATATCGGCTTTGATACTTTCGAAGAAACCGAGCTTGGCTTTAAGGCCTATATACCCGAAACTGATTTCAACGAAGAACAGTTGCTGGAAACTTTAACGCCTTACCGTGATTTGTTCACCTTTAGTTATGAAGCGACACTTATCCCGCAAAAAAACTGGAATGAGGTGTGGGAAAGTAACTTTGAGCCAATTACTATTGGCAATAGGGTTTTTGTTCGCGCTACCTTCCATGAGTCCCGCCCCGAGTTTGCATACGAAATAGTTATCGACCCGAAAATGGCTTTTGGTACCGGGCATCATCAAACTACAGCTATGGTACTGCAGCTAATGCTCGAAAATGAGTTTGCCGGCAAGAAAGTGCTTGACATGGGTTGTGGTACAGGTATCCTGGCTATAATGGCCGCCAGGTTGGGCGCCGATGATATCATGGCTATAGATTATGATCCGGTTTGTTATGATAGCACAGTCGAGAATGCTCAGCTAAATCATGTTTCAAACATTACCGCCGGTTGCGGATCAAAGGAAGCTATTCCTGATGAGCAATATGATATTATCCTGGCCAACATTAACCGCAATATTCTTATTGATCAAATGTCCCGTTATGCCGAGGTCTTAAAGCCGGAAGGCGAGATATACTTCAGCGGTTTCTATGAAACTCCGGACCTGGATATTATTACCGACGAAGCCCGTAAATACGGCTTAAAGTACATCACCCATAAAAAAGATAGTGAATGGGTGGCTGCTAAGTTTATCAAGTAGGGTAGGATATTTCGTCGTGTATCACAGTGCACCTATTCGGCGATAACTTTTCTAATGGCATCAGTGTGAGCTTTGCCGGGATCCTACAATAGCAAGTTATCTTCAAACTCTATTTATATTTATGTGTTTTATTTGACAGAGTGTAAAGTTCCTTCAATTAATTTTGTATTGACTTTTATACCAAGATAGTCAAAACGACAACAACTAACACTGCTATTATGAGAACTTATCTTATACCTATTGATTTTTCAAAAGCCTCAATAAATGCTGCCGAATTTGCCGCCGAACTAAGTAAGCAAACTGATGTTGAACATATAGTATTACTAAATGCTTACTATGTATCGCCCATAGAAACTATGTTGCCTAACCCGGATATGGTACAGCTTATGGAAGAAGAAGTTGAGCTCGAAGTGGCTGCCCGTATTGAAAAATTGGAGCGTTTGAAGCATAGTTTGCAAAAACATGCGAGAGAGGGTGTAAAGATAAGTGTCCATCTCAATCGTTCACACCTGTTGCGTGCTGTGATTGAAAATGTGGATACAAAAAGTGCAGACCTGGTTATTTTAGGCAGTAAAGGTAATACCAGTAAAACAGATACGCAGATTGGTGGCCACGTGGTAAAAATATCGAAAGCGAGCCCGGTGCCGGTTATAGTTGTGCCGCCGCGTTATAGTTTTAAACAAATCAAAAGGGTAGTAGTGGCTTGCGATTTTGATAAGGTAAAAGAAACCGTTCCGCTGGATTCATTAAAACAGCTGTTAGACAAAAAGAAGTTCGAACTATTGGTTGTCAATATCGATAAAGAATCAAAACACTTATCGGGCGATGCAGAACGCAAGGCTGAAGAAACTGTTTTGTATAGCATGCTTAAACAGTATAATCCAAAATACAGCTATGTAAATGATACTGATGTTATAAACGGTATCTTGCATTTTGCAACCGAAAAGGATGCGCAATTGGTAATAGCATTGCCGCATAAGTACAGCTTTTTTCAATCGCTGTTGCATGATAGCGTGTCTCAACAATTGGCTGAAAGTGCCGCCGTGCCCGTATTGTTGTTGAAAGAATAATCTTTGCTAAGCCAGGCGTTTTTGTGTTTATTTGCACCATGAGAGTACATTTTATCGCTATAGGTGGTGCGGCCATGCATAACCTTGCCATTGCTTTGCACAAAAACGGTTGTGATGTGACCGGCTCTGACGATGTTTTGTTTGAGCCATCGGTATCTCGTTTGGCAAGCTATGGTATCCTGCCTGCGGAAAATGGCTGGTATCCTGAAAAGATCACTGCTGATCTGGATGCTATAATATTGGGCATGCATGCACGCATTGATAATCCGGAGCTGTTAAAGGCACAGGAGCTGGGTATTAAAGTGTATTCATACCCTGAATATGTTTATGAGCAATCAAAAAATAAACTGCGGGTAGTTATTGGTGGTAGCCACGGTAAAACTACTATTACCTCTATGATCTTGCACGTGTTGCGAGCAGCAGGCAAAGATTTTGACTATCTGGTTGGCGCACAGCTTGAAGGATTTGATACCATGGTCAAGCTTACTAAAGAGGCGCCTGTTATGGTTATAGAGGGCGATGAATATTTAGCTTCGCCGATTGACAGGCGACCAAAATTTCATTTGTATAATGCCAATATAGGTGTCATAAGTGGTATAGCCTGGGATCATATCAATGTGTTCCCGACGTTTAAAAGTTATATTGACCAGTTTAAAATATTTATCGAAACCATACTGCCCGGGGGGAGTTTAATTTATAGTAAAACCGACGCTGTTTTAGAAGAAGTGGTAGCAAGCAATGCATCGAATGTTCAAAAAGAACCTTACGCATTGCCTGAATACATAATTGAGAACGGCGTAACTACCATACTGTCAGATGGTAAAAGATACACCCTGCAAATTTTTGGTGAACACAATTTGCTGAATATGCAAGCCGCCCGTTTGGTATGTGAGCAACTTGGCATTACTAATGCTGATTTTTATCAGTTCATTACCAGTTTTAAAGGTGCTGCCCGGCGTTTGGAACTGGTGGGTAAAAACGACACCGCGACAATTTTTAAGGACTTTGCACATTCGCCCTCAAAACTGCAGGCTACTATCCATGCAGTCAAAGCACAATTCCCTGATAGAAAGTTAATTGCTTGTATAGAACTTCATACATTCAGTAGTTTAAATAAAGATTTCCTGGCTGAATACTCCGGTACTATGGACGAAGCTGAAGAGGCCATTGTTTTTATTGATAAGAAAACTTTTGAGCAAAAAAAAATGGAACCTTATCCTGCAAAAGTCGTAAAAGCAGCGTTTGCAAAAAACAATTTAACCTTTTTTAATGACCCGCAACTACTATCAGAGCAATTGGAAAGTACTAAATTAAACAATTCCAGCCTGTTAATGATGAGTTCAGGTAATTTTGGAGGTATAAATTTGAGTGAACTAAAAAATAAAATACTATAGATTTGTTTTTAAATAAAAAAATAATAGTAACTTTATTAACTATTGAGAAAACCCTTACCCCCAAATTTACAAGATCCTAAATGAAATCACTAGGAAAAAAAATCAGACTATTACGTCATCAAAAGGGATGGAGCCAGGAAGACGTAGCTAAAAGGTTAGATATTTCTATTCCTGCTTTTTCTAAAATCGAAACCGGCATTACTGATATCAATTTATCGCGTTTAGAGCAGATATCAAATTTGTTTGAAATGTCAGTAGTTCAGCTACTTACGTTTAACGATCACGAACAAGAGCAAAAATTTGTCAACGAGTTAGACCTGGTCAATAAAAAACTTACTGACCGCGAGACTGAGATTATTGAATTACAGAAAAAAGTTATTGAGCTTTTTGAAGAGCTAAGGCACAACAAAGCCACAGCTTAAGCCATATAAAACTTTTGCCTAATATTAAAAGGTTTATGTTTACAACCTATGGTTGTGTGGCAAGCCTTTTTTGGTTTATGGCTTTACGGTTTCTGGCATAAAAATATAACGCATGGTTAAGTGGCGATGCGCAAAGGTTGCGCCCATAGAGCGGTGCAATGCCATCATCTTATCGTTGAAATCGCCCACCCATGATAGTTCAAGAACCTCATATTGGTTAAGCGACAATACATATTCCTTTAGTTTGGTAAAGATTGCTGACTCCAGTCCGTGATTTTGAAGGTGTTGCTTGGTACCCATAACCACAGCGCGCATGCGTTTTACGCCTTTCCACCTATAGTATAAAAACTTGAGTTTGCCTATCAGGTTAAGTTTTCCTTTTAGTGGTTTTATCATCTGGTTGGCATCGGGCAGTACCACGATAAAGGAACCCGGCTCGCCATTAACATAAGCAAACCAGATGAGTTTCTCATCCATAATAGCCTTCATTTTATTGAAGCTTTCCAGGATAGTACTGTGTGTTATAGGAACAAAATTTTTAAAATCTTTCCATGCATCGTTATAGATCTCTATAAAATCGGCAGCAAACGTCTCAATATCCGATGCCTTTAGATGCTTAAACTCGTAACCTGGCTTTTGTGCCACCCATTTGGCAATTTTTTCAAAGCGATCCGGGAAGGGTACATGGGGATATAGGTGGTTAGTTATCTGCTCGTACATTACCTTAAACCCATAGTCGTCAAAAAACTTTTTGTAGTAAGGTGGATGATAATTCATTCCATAAGACGGCTGTGAAAATCCTTCAGACAGCAAGCCCCAGAAAGTATCATTCTCGCCAAAATTGATGGGGCCGTCCATGGCTTCCATGCCCCTTTCTTTAAGCCACTCTTTCGCGGTATCAAACAGCAGGAAGGCAGCTTTTTCGCAATCAATACTCTCAAAGAAACCAATGCCGCCAGTGGGTTGCTCAAAGGTATAGGCTTTTTTATTATTGATAAAAGCAGCTATCCTGCCAATTAGTTGGCCTTTGTCATTCTTCAAAATCCAACGGGTGCATGTGCCAAATTGATGGAAGTTGTTTTTCTGTGGATCAAAAACCGCTTCTATATCATTATCCAATGGGCAAACCCAGTTTTCGTCATCTTTATAGACGATGCGGGCTACATCAAGAAATTGTTTTTTTGTTGTTTTGTCTTTAACTTCTGTAAGCGTCATGAAGTGAAATAAAAAAGCACCCAAGATATGGTTCCGGGTGCTTTAAATAAGTTACTAATTATATTAACTGATTAATAATCGTCGTCGTCATCTTCATCACCATAATCTTCAAAGCCGATATCATCTAAGGGCCCGTCAAAATCGTCATCGTCATCAACTGCCTTTCTTTTAGGCGTTGTTTCCAAGTCATCGTCATCGTCTTCTGCATCCGTGCTTCTTGGAATATTCTTGTCTGCATTTTTTCTTGGCGCTCCCATGAGGTGAAAATGTTTTATAAAATTAAAATTATGATAATGATTAAGCTAATTAAATCTTGCCAATGCTATTGGTTAACAATAGTAAAAATAACGAAATTTCATTTTAAAGAAAAAACATTTAATTTTTTATTCCTGCGGTTCGCCAATGGTTGACGAGGTGTCTGTAAGTTCCTTTATTTGAGGTAATTCTGCAATGCTATTAATCCCAAAATAGTCCATAAATAACGGGCTTGTACCATATAAAATTGGTTTGCCTATGGCATCAGACTTACCATTTATTGCGATTAACTCCTTTTCTAAAAGTTTTTGTATTGAATAATCGCAATTGACTCCCCGTATCTGCTCAACCTCGGTTTTTGTTATCGGCTGCTTGTAAGCAATAATGGCCAGAGTCTCTAGAGCGGCCTGGCTCAGCTTCTTTTTAGCACGTTGTAACTGCAATAAACTGATTACCGGATGGTAGCTTTTTTTGGTTAAAAACTGGTAGCCGTTATTGATATGAACCAGCTCAATAGCAAAATCAGTCGCCGCGTATTTTTGTTTGATGTTTGTCAAACAGGTATTAACTTCCGCTTGCTCAAAATCGCGCTCAAACGTAGCTTGAAGACAATACAGTATTTCTTCAACGCGGATGCTTTGCTCTGAAGCAAATACAAGAGCCTCTATATACAATTCGGGATTTTCCATCAGGTAGTAAAATTAGTATTCCTGGCACGTGTAACAACTTTATTTTTCAAATAGGCACCAATTGAACCCAACGCCTTTTTGCACGGCTACAATTTGATCACTTATTAATCGTGACAGGAATTATTGCCTTTACGTGGCATGCTAATTGTCTTTGCGGTAATCTATCTTAAATTATTAAAGTTGTAATTTTTATCGTTTAAAATGATAATGTTTTAATTATTCCCCGTGGGAATGATAAGATTAAAAATATCAAAACCAAGACAGGTAAGCGCCTCGTACATAAAAAAGAGCACCACTAAACTAAACACTAAATATATAAACATACTTAACAATTTTATTTATGAAAACAGAAGCCCAATTTGAAAATGCTGATGTAAACATGGCCCGCCGGTCGTTTTTACATTATGCGGGAGCAGGCATGGCCGCTCTAAGCGTGTTATCCGCCGCTTCATGCAAAAAAGACCATAGCAAGCCACAGATGACAACTGGAATTGATATAGGTGCCACCGGCGACCTTGCAATTTTGAATTATGCTTATGCACTTGAGCAGTTAGAGGCAGCATTTTATATTAATGTTGCAGCACATATGTACACCGGTGCATCTGACGATGAAATAGCTTTATTAACTGATATACGCGACCATGAGGTTGCTCACAGAGAGTTTTTTAAAGCCGCCCTGGGTACTCATGCTATACAGGCATTAACGCCAAATTTCAGCAGTATTAATTTTAGCAGCCGAGCCAGCGTTTTAGGTGCCGCCAAAGCATTTGAAGATACAGGCGTGAGTGCCTATAACGGCGCAGGTTACCTGTTAAAAAGTGCCGATTATTTATTGCTTGCCGGAAAAATCGTTTCGGTAGAGGCGCGCCATGCTTCTTATATCCGCGACTTGATCAGCCCAAGTAGCTTTGCGGACAGTACTGTAATTGATTCAAATGGCATGGATAAGCCACAATCAATTGCGCAGGTATTGGCAATTGCGAACGGTTATCTTACTACCAAAGTAAGTGCAATCAACTATGGTTATAAAGCATATTAAAACAGACAGACATGAATTTACTTGGAATAATTGAAGAAATTGAAAAAGCTGATCCTGAGTTTCAGGACAGAATAAGCCCGCGCCGTGCAGCTATTAAAAATATCACGAGCTTTGGATCAAAAGTTGCTGTTGCTGCTCTGCCATTTGCTTTGGGCAGCTTAATGAAAAAAGCCTATGGCCAAACGGCAACCCCATCTGTAAATGACGTATTAAACTATGCCTTGAAGTTAGAATATCTTGAAGCCGCATTTTACAACGCTGGTGTTGCCTCGAACATTACTTTCTCTGCAACAGAGAAAAGTTATTTAGTCACCATTCAAGGTCACGAAAATGAACATGTTGTGTTTTTAAAGAGTGTGTTAGGGTCTGCAGCTGTTGCACAAAATACACAGGGTATAAACGGTACTTATGATTTTACTGCAGGCGGTACTTTTAACGATGTGTTAACTAATGCTGATACCTTTTTTGCAGTTGCTCAGGCATTTGAAGATACCGGTGTACGCGCATATAAAGGCCAGGCTGGTTTCCTGGTTGGTAATCAGACTGTTTTAACTGCTGCTTTAGATATCCACTCGGTTGAAGCACGCCATGCGTCAGCTATCCGCCAGATTCGCAGGACAAGAGGTGCTTCAGGTACTAAGCCGTGGATTGTCGGTGCTAATGATACTGGTATTGCTGCAGTAAATAATAATTATGTAGGCGAAGACAATGTTTTGCAAGGTGGCGTGACGATCACCAGTTTAAATGGGGTAGGTGGTAAGATTTCTGGTGCTGCTGCTACCGGAGCCTTTGACGAGCCATTAACTTCAGCACAAGTTGTTGCCCTGGTTGCTCCGTTTGGTGTAAAATAAGGTTGATATTAACTTTTATGATTAAGCGTCCGGGCAGATCGGCCCGGACACTTTTATATTAATAGTCAATTACCTGTTCTTCTAATTGGGCAGGCAAATCGCGCCACTCATATTTTTGGGTACGCAACTGCGGCTCAAAACCTGCAGCGCGAATGGAGTCCTGAATACCTTTTGCTGTAAAACGGTGAGGGGCACCTGCAGCAGATACCACATTTTCCTCGATCATGATGGAACCGAAATCATTTGCCCCGGCATTTAGGCAAATCTGCGCAACCTGCTTACCAACAGTTAACCATGAAGCCTGGATGTTTTTAATGTTAGGCAGCATGATACGGCTCAAAGCAATCATTCTGATATATTCGTCACCGGTAACATTGTTGGTTATCCCGCGAACTTTTCGCAGCAAAGTTCCGTCATCCTGAAAAGGCCAGGGGATAAAGGCTATAAAGCCATAATGTCCTTCGGGTTTTTCTGATTGTACCTGGCGTATCCAAACCAAATGCTCAAAGCGCTCTTCGATAGTCTCCACATGGCCAAACATCATCGTGGCTGATGTCGGCAAATTCAATTGATGTGCAGCGCGCATTACATCCAGCCATTCCTGCCCGCCGCATTTACCTTTTGAAATGAGACGACGTACCCGATCATTTAAAATTTCGGCCCCTGCCCCCGGTAGAGAATCTAAACCGGCTTCTTTCAAAGCGCGCAAAACGTCAATATGACTCATGTTTTCCAACTTAGCCACATGCGCAATTTCAGGAGGGCCTAATGAGTGAAGTTTTAATGTCGGATATAGCTCTTTTAATTGTTTAAACAGATCAGCATAAAATTGTAAACCCAGATCAGGATGATGACCGCCTTGCAATAAAAGTTGGTCGCCGCCTAAACGAAAAGTCTCCTCAATTTTACGTTTATAAGTTTCAATATCGGTAATATAACTATCCTCATGCCCCGGGCGGCGAAAGAAATTACAGAATTTGCAGTTAGCGATACAAACGTTGGTTGTGTTAACGTTACGGTCTATTTGCCAGGTTACTTTGCCATGTGGTACCTGTTTTTTACGCAGTTCGTTAGCTACGTACATCAAATTGGCAGTAGATGCATTGTGATATAGGTAAACACCCTCTTCGATACTCAAAAACTCAAACCGCAAAGCGCGCTGTAACAAATCGGCAGTAATCATAGAGCAAATATAAGTATATTGTCTGACCCACTGGTCAATGTGATTGTAGGATTAATGTGATTTTATGGTTCAATTACCTACGACCCGGCCTTTTTCCAACTTCAAAACCTTAGCAACACTTTCAGGTATTTCGTGCTGGTAATGTGTTACATAAATAAGCGTAACCTCACTTAAACCGCAGATAGCATCTACCAGTTTTTTAAAATGTTGTTGTTGATGGCTATCCATGCCCTGGCAAGGTTCGTCAAAGATCAACAGAGGTGGATTTTTGATAAGCGCCCGGGCCAACAGACACAAACGTTGGGCGCTGGCGGGTACGTTTTTCAATAATACGCGGGCATATTTATCAATTTCTAAGGCTTTCATCCAACGTAAGGCAACTTCAGTGCGCGCTTTATTACTTGGACGGAATAACCCTAAAGTGTCGTAATATCCCGATTCTATTACCTGCAGGCAGCTGTTATCAGTAGGGAAGTACTGATGCAACTCGGGCGATACAAAGCCAATCTTCTTTTTGATGTCCCAGATACTTTCGCCGGTACCGCGCTTTTTATCGAACAAAACAATATCGTTAGCATAAGCCTGCGGATTATCTCCGTTAATTAAACTTAACAGGGTTGATTTGCCTGCGCCGTTATGGCCTAGTAAGGCCCACCGCTCGCCGGGGTTTACCTGCCAACTTACATCGTCCAGAATCACGTTATCGCCATATTTAACATGCACGTTTTTCATAGCAACGATCTGCCGATATTCGCCAGACGAATTATGATGGCTCAATAGTGATTTTAACTCGCCTTTATCTATATGATCATCTTCTTGCAAGTCGGCTATACCCGGTTTGAAATCCGCTTTTGCAACGCTTTGTGCAATACCGCAATTTTTTAAAACCGCTACATTGGTGATCGCATCGGGAATTTCATAGGGCGACGTGGCCATGATTACCGTGATGCCAGATTGTGTGATTTCCTTAATAACGTCATTAAACTCCCGACGGGTTTGCACATCAAGCCCTGTCAGTGGACTATCCAGCAGTAACAACAATGGGTTTTTAATCAAGGCAGCAGCAATCCGCAGCCGCTTGGTTTCGCCGTTAGATAATTTAATGAGTTGCTTTCCACTTAGTTGATCCAGCTTAAGCGTTTGTACAATCTTATCAAAGTGCCAATATAAATCAAGCTGAGGGGCGGGGTTTATGGTATGCAAATACTGCTCAACAGTCAGTGCGTCATCGCTATCCATTGAATTATAACGCTGCTGATAATAAAAATTCCCGGTATTGCTCAGGTTTTTAAAATGATGCTTTGCCTCTACCATCGCAATCAGTTTATGGTGGGTGAGACGTTCCGTGTTGTCTGGATGATCTTGCAGGTAATCTTCAAAAAAATGATAACAAACTTCGCCGCCTGTGGCATTTAAGTTGCCGGCTATGGTTTGCAGCAACGCGCTTTTGCCTGATCCGCTTTCGCCCACCAAAGCCCAGTGCTGCCCTTTGTCTATACTAAAGTTTAAATCGGTAAACAGGACATTATTTAAAAACCTTACGGTAAGATTTTTTGCTGAATATATAGGTGATGCCATGGCCGGTAAAATTAGACATCAGTATACATAAAGACATAATGTTTAAGTAATTTTCTGCCTATGAAGGTTACGGTAAATAACGATTAATCTGTCAAAGCAAACTAAAAGCGTTACACATTGTATATTAATTACAAACTATTTAAAACCATTTTACAACATTTTACCGATGAAAAAAATAAACATTTCCCTTATCCTGCTGGCAATGATTGCCTTGAGCGGATGTTCTGTGATTAACGGCATTTTTAAAGCCGGCGTATTTGTGGGTATACTGGCAGTAGTAGTTGTAGTAGGTATAATTATTTGGCTATTCTCGATGTTTATGGGAGGCAAATAATTTACTTTTTTTGACAACTTATTGCGCTTGCATTAACTTTTGGCCCGTTTTTGGTTATTGATAACTTAAACAAATATCAAAAAGACATGGAAAATAATAAAGCAACCATCGAGACATTGAATGACCTGGTTCAAATTAACAATGACCGTATTAAAGGTTTTGAAAAGGCCATTAAAGAAACTACAGAAGCCAATAATG
Organism: Mucilaginibacter panaciglaebae; assembly: GCF_039539265.1. Classification (NCBI taxonomy): domain Bacteria; kingdom Pseudomonadati; phylum Bacteroidota; class Sphingobacteriia; order Sphingobacteriales; family Sphingobacteriaceae; genus Mucilaginibacter; species Mucilaginibacter panaciglaebae. The sequence goes on along the minus strand of NZ_BAABCV010000001.1, from coordinate 347,645 downwards.
ATCAGGAACTTATAGCGGTTTTCAATAACAAAATATTAGAAAGCCAGCAATTAAAATCAACCCTTGCTCAAGAAGTACAGGTGTTAGGTGGCGATGCGGATACCGACACTTCAGTAAGCGGTACTATTCATCGTACCTGGCTTCAGGTTAAAGCTTCATTCACCGGACATAGTGAAAAAAGTATTCTTGAAGAGTGTGAATTTGGCGAGGATGCTATCAAAAAAGCGTATCAATCTGCTTTAGAAGAAGAAGGCTTGCCAGCTTATATTCGTGATATTTTAAATGATCAAAAATCTATCATTGATCAGTCGCACGATGAAATCAAAGCCTTACGTGATTCAGTAGAACAAAGTCATTAACCAGCGATTGCAAATTACAACAAAAAAGCCTCCGCGATAAAATCGGGAGGCTTTTTTGTTAATTAAAAAAATGATTACATTTTTTTAGCAGTGTCAGCTTTAGCAGTATCAGCTTTAGCAGTATCAGCTTTAGTAGTGTCAGTAGTAGTTACAGTTGAATCAGTTTTAACTGAATCAGTAGTAGCTGAACTTGAACCTTTGCAAGCAACGAAAGAAGCCATAACTAAAGCGATTGCTGCGAATTTAATTGAATTTTTCATGTTGAGTTTTTTAAAAAGTGACTATATAGTTTTTCTATTAATACAATAAACATCAAAAGGTAACCCACTATTTGTAAAATAATTGATCACCCTTTGATAAAAAACTAAAAATCAGCTATAAAAACTAGAAAAATTATTTTTTTAAGTGCTCTTTTTAACAATCGCTTATATAAATTAATACGTGGTTTTTAAGGTAACCCGGATTATTGTAAACAAAAGGGGAGGAGCTTAATCGCTATCCCCTTTTGTTGCATACTTATTGCTTTTTATGAGATTCGGCAGATCGGATTTTAGTTGTGGTAGTGGTAGTGTGTACGTTGGTGTCCTTTTTTAAAGAATCGGGCGTCATAGAGTTAGTATCCTTCCTGGTAGTGTCAGTTACCGTGGTAGAAGTTGATGAATCAGTTCTAACCGAATCAACATTGGCTGATCCCTTGCCTTTACAGGCTGCAAATGATACTGCTACGGTTAAAGCAAGCAATCCGTTTTTAACTGTGTTTTTCATGATCGTGCAATTATTTATTAGTGTCATTAAAAATTATTCGATTTGATACAATGCATTAAGTATGCCAATTAATTTTTATCTGATGTTTAATGGCCTGCTAATGAAAAAGTTAATAGTTTAACCCCTAATTAAGCAACAAATAATAAAGGGCTAAACATATTATTATTTATTTTTAGATTTTCTTATCCCCAATGGGTTACTATTTGGTGATAATGGTATTAAGTAATGAAGATATAGAGTGAGCAAACAGCTAAAAGATTCAACGCCAACAGATAGCGAAGTTATTCTTGGTATTTTAAATAATTCGGAAACAGCACTAAAAAAATTATATACAGCTTACTTTCCGATGGTACTGCAACTCATTATTAATAATAATGGCGACGCAGACGATGCCAAGGACATTTATCAGGAGGCTGTAATAGTTCTTTATAATAAGGTAAAAGCAGGCGACTTTGAGTTAAGCAGTAAGTTAAAAACTTACATTTATTCAATTTGCCGCAGGCTTTGGTTAAAAAGGCTGACACAAATTAACCGCTATGGTGGCGATATCCGGGATTTTCAGGATTTTTTGCCAATAGAGGAAGAAGAGATTGAGCAACACAATGACCGTAATATACAGTTTACCAAAATGGAAAGCGCGCTTAAATTATTAGGCGAGCCATGCAAAACCATAATGGAAGACTTTTATATACATAACAGATCGATGCAGGATATCTGTGAGCGTTTTGGTTATACTAATGCAGATAATGCCAAAACGCAGAAATATAAATGCCTGCAAAGGCTGAAAAAATTGTTTTTTCAGCAAAAGTAAAGAGGAGCATGAAAATGAGTGATAATCAGCTTTTAGAGACAATTGAACGTTACCTTAATGGCGAAATGAAAGCCGATGAGCGTAAGAAATTTGAACTGCTGCGTAAAGAAAATGCCGAGGTGGACAGCAAGGTTGTCGAGCACAAGCTTTTTATAAGTTTGTTAAAGCAATACGGCGAGCGCGTAGAACTGGAGAGCCGCTTAAACGCTATCCATGACGAAATAGACGTACATACTTTAAAAGAAAATCTGATGGTACATCCCATCTGGATCGTTCAATTTTGGCGTCATCATCATTCGAAAATATCGGTTGCTGCGTCGATAGGTATCATTGCATTTTTGTCGGCTATGTGGTTTACCGGAAAACTGAATAATAGTACCAACTCAGAAATCATCGGCCTTAAAAATAAAATGAACAGGCTGGAAGGGTCAATCACTAATCAGGGGCGTTATATTAACGCTATTAAATCAGAAAAAGGTAAAACTACTGTTGACAAATACAGTGCTACTGCAACCGGTTTTGCTATAACATCTGACGGGTTGATTGCGACCAACTACCATGTGGTTGAGGATGCTGATGCCGTATTTGTACAAAATGCTGACGGAAATACGTATAAAGCCGAGGTGTTGTATACAGAACCTCAGCATGATATTGCTATTTTAAAGATCACTGACAAATCTTTTGAAAAACTGGGTACAGTGCCTTATACTTTTAAAAGGGGAGAGGGCGCACTGGCCGAACAGATATCAACTTATGGCTATCCTGACGGCTATCCGGCTTATGTTCCGGGATCGTTGTCATCATTATTTGGCCAAAACGGCGACACGCTGCACTATAAAATTACTATGCCAATCAATCCGGGCAATAGCGGCGGACCGTTATGGGACAGCAAAGGCAACGTAATTGGTATAACAGATTCAAAAGAAGCACATTTTGAAGGGGAGCATTTTGCCATCAAAGCCAAATACCTGTTAGATGCTATTAAAAACATCCCGGCCGATTCGCTGGAAAATAAGGTAATATTAAACAAAAAGAATACGCTGACAGGGTTATCTGAAGCGCAAAAAGCGGCTAGGGCTAAGAACTTTGTATTCATGGTTAAAGTTTATTAACCCTGAGTATTCTATCTACCTATGGACGAGATAAGGCGCTGTTAAGCGCCTTTCTTGTTTTTAAATACTTTGTTTCTTTGTCATCTTTGACTAACGGGAGAGAACTATACAGAAGCTAAGCATGGATTAATATCAATGCATAGATTTCTCGCTGTAGCTCAAACTGACAAGGGAGAAAAGTGTTATCTATCTACTTCACCCAATACAAAATCTATACTACCCACAATTGCAATCAAATCCGCAATCATTACGCCTTTGGCTATTTCAGATAAAACGGAGAGATTATTGAAACTCGGGCCTCTGGCTTTTACCCTAAAAGGAACTTCTGACCGGGGATCAGTGTGTATAAAATAGTAACCCAGTTCGCCTTTTGACCCTTCACCTCTTACATAATAGTCTTGTGGCTTGGGGGTAAGTTTCCGTGGTAATTTGGCGCGGGGATCAAAATCGGGTGTGCGTTTCAGATCTTTCTGCAAACGATCTAAGCATTGTTCCATAATATTCAAACATTGCTCAATTTCATCTACACGCACTTTGTATCTATCCCAGCAATCACCTACCGAGCCCATTTCCCCTTTTCCAATAGGAATATCAAAATCAATTTCGGGGTAAACTGAGTAATTATCGATACGGCGCAAATCCCATTTTAAACCAGAAGCGCGCAGCACAGGGCCCGAACAACCGTAGTTAATAGCTACGTCGCGCGGTAGTATACCGACATTAGCTGTGCGGCTGATGAAGATTTGGTTATCAGTAAGCAGTTGGTTAAGCTCTGCCATTTTTGGTTTAAAGTATTCGATAAACTCACGGCAGCGCTCTTCAAAGCCTACCGGCAGATCATAAAATAATCCGCCTACCCAAATGTAGTTGTAAAGTAAGCGTGAACCTGAAGCCCATTCCAGCATACCCATAATATGCTCACGGTCTTTAAATACCCACAAAAAGGGCGTGAAAGCGCCGATATCAATTCCATAAGTACCTATAGAAATTAAGTGGGATGCAATGCGGTTCATTTCACTCACCAACACGCGGATATACTCTACCCGCTTAGGTATGTCTTTGTCAATGCCAAGCATGCGTTCAACACCCATTACCCACACATGGGCATTAGTCATCGAAGCCAGGTAATCCATTCTGTCCGTAAATGGTATAGTCTGCTGATAGGTAAGCGATTCTGCGTGTTTTTCAAAACAGCGGTGAAGGTAACCTACATGCGGAATTACTTCTTTAACAATCTCACCATCGGTAATTGTTTCTAACCGTAAAACGCCATGCATTGACGGGTGCTGAGGCCCAATATTCAAGACCATGTCCTCAACACTGGCGTTAGCGATTTTTTGATAATATGCTTGTAATGCGTCAGTCACTTTAATTCACTGTTATATTGTTGTCGTTGCGAGGAGGTAAACAAATCGCGAATTTGCTGGTATTTTTTTCTCCTTGCAATTGCCGCGCTACGCTCGCAATGACATTTTATTGAATCAATCTATCTTAATTCCTTTATAATATTCTGCGTTTTTGTAATCCCTTCTTAATGGATAACCTTCCCAATCATCAGGCAATAATATTCTTCTCAAATCAGGGTGGCCCTCAAAAAAGATCCCTACAAGGTCATATGCTTCGCGTTCGTGCCAGTCGGCGGTCCGGTACACTGATGATACGCTTTTAAATACTGGTTCGCCGCCCTCCGCCCGATCAAAGGGCCTGCTTATTTTTAGCGTCAGCTGTAGTTGATAGGGCATTGATGTTAAATGATAAACCACACCAAAACATCCGGCTTCAACACCATAATCAACACCGCTAAGGCAAGCTAAAAAGTCAAAATAAGTTTTGGGATTTTTGCGTAACTCAAGGCATACTTCGGTAATTTTATCCGGTGCTATGAGCAACGCAGGCTGTAAGCCGCTGGTTTCGTCGCCTTCAATGACATCGGCACCAAATTTATCAATTAGTAGTTGTTTGATCTCCCCGAAACTCATGGCGCTAACCTAACTTTTTTCCAGTTTTTGTTGTCAATCTTTTTGTACACAATGCGGTCATGCAAACGGCTACGACCGCCCTGCCAAAACTCAATTAGCCGGGGCTTTAAAACATAACCACCCCAATACGATGGTTTGGGTACTTCTTTTTCAGCATATTCTGTTTCTAACTGACTCATTTTGTTCTCCAATTCGTCGCGGTCAGTTATTTCCTGGCTTTGTGGCGATGCTAATGCGCTAATCTGACTTAATTTAGGACGCGAATGAAAATATCTTTCAGATTGCTCCCTGCTCAATTTCTCGATAGTGCCCTCAATACGCACCTGGCGTTCAAGGCCTATCCAATGAAATACAATAGCAGCGTTTGGGTTTTTAGCCAGTTCTTTGCCTTTGCGGCTTAAATAATTAGTGTAAAAAGCAAAGCCGGTATCATCAAATCCTTTTAATAACACAATACGGGCAGATGGGCGGCCGTCACTGGTAGCTGTTGCCAGGGTCATGGCGTTTGGCTCAGGTATTTGGGCTTCAATGGCTTCATTAAACCACTGATCAAACTGTTTTATAGGGTTAGCGCTGATGGTCTTTTCTGATAGAATAGCAGCGCTGTAATCCTGTCGTAGGTTCTGTAATTCTTCCTGATTCATTACTGCAAACTTACAAATTAATTATACCGTAAATAGTTAATATTATATTTCGTGCAGCCATGTTGAACATATTTTACTTTAACTTGTTAATTAAATGTAACCTAAGAATAAGTTTATGTTAAATTCTACCACAGCCGCCCCGGGGCGATTATTAATATCTGAGCCTTTTATGATGGATCCTAACTTTAAGCGGTCGGTTATTCTACTTACAGAATATGCTGATACAGGCGCTATGGGCTTTATCCTGAATCATCAAAGCGAATATTTGCTGGGCGATGTTTTACCTGATATTTCATACTCCGAAATACCTGTTTACGTCGGTGGGCCGGTAGCTGCAAATACTTTACATTTTATACATTGTGTGCCCGAAAAAATAGAGGGCGGCATTGAAATATGCGACGGCGTATACTGGGGCGGTGATTTTGAAATTATTAAAGAATTAATAAATACCTACCGGTTAAATGAAAACGAGATTAAGTTTTTTATGGGGTATTCAGGCTGGACGCCGAGCCAACTGGATGAAGAATTACAGGAAAACAGCTGGATAGTAGCAGAAAAATGCAGCGCCGGAACTTTGTTTAGCAATAGCGAACACAATATGTGGAAGGAAGTAGTAATAAGCCTTGGTAGCCGTTTTGCGCATATTGCTAATTTCCCTGAAAATCCTCAGTTAAATTAACGGAGTATAGCTCGGGTGACATTATTATTATTTCCCCGGTGCCTTCATTTCCTCAGCCGATTCTTCAACTTTCTTCTTCAGGTTTTCTTTAAATGCGATGAGGTTTTTAACCACTTGCTCATCAGCAGTTGAAATGATTTGCGCTGCTAGTATCCCTGCGTTTTTGGCCGCATTTAAAGCAACCGTAGCAACCGGAATACCATTGGGCATTTGCAGTATGGACAGGATAGAATCCCAACCATCAATAGAGTTACTTGATTTTACCGGCACACCGATAACCGGCAGATGGGTTAATGAGGCCACCATGCCAGGTAAGTGAGCTGCACCGCCTGCGCCGGCTATGATAACCTTGATACCACGACCGGCGGCTTCACGTGCGTAGGTAAACATACGATCGGGCGTACGGTGAGCCGACACCACAGTAATCTCATAATTAACGCCTAGTTCGGCTAACACGTCAGCGGCATCCTGCATAACCGGAAGATCCGATTTGCTGCCCATAATGATTCCTATTTTTGGTTGGCTCATATTCATATTTAAAGCCGTCATTGCAAGGGACGAAGCAATCTCTGCAATAGACAGTCAATCTAGTAAATTTAATTCAGCGAAGCTATTAACTATTAATCAACGCTTGATTACGAGTATATATAGACCCGCAATAATACGAGTGGGACTAGCTTATTACCTTTAGCGTGCCCTGCACAAATCTGGCTTTCTCAATGGCCTTTTCTCTGTCAGTATCCACTACCGTTACATGCCCCATTTTACGGAATGGCTTAGTTAAAGCTTTGCCATACAAATGCACATATACGCCCTTACACTTTAATATTTTTTCAATTCCCTGATAAACGGCAGGCCCTTCAAAGCCGGGCTCGCCCAGTACATTGATCACTACTGCATTACCTATGCAGGCGGTATCGCCCATTGGCTGGTTAAATATCGCACGCAGATGTTGCTCAAACTGAGATACTACATTCCCCTCAATGCTTTGGTGACCGCTGTTATGCGGTCGCGGTGCCAGTTCGTTTACCAATATACGGCCATCTTTTGTTAAAAACATCTCAACCGCCAACAAGCCGATTATTTTAAGATCCTCCGCAATTTTTCGGGCAATGCGATCGGCCTCTTCCTTAATTTCCGCAGAAAAAGTGGAAGGCGAAATCAGAAATTCCACCAGGTTAACTTCAGGATTGAATTCCATTTCCACCAATGGAAAAGTTGCTACTTCGCCATTCTCATTACGGGCTACTATAACACTGATCTCTTTTTCAAAATCTATCAGTTGCTCAATCAGGCTGGGTTCAGTAAAAGCATTTGCCAATGAGCTTTCGTCGGCAACTTTATAAACTCCGCGCCCGTCATAACCGTCGCGTCTTAATTTTTGTATGTAGGGGTAGTTAAAGCCGGCTTGTTTTAATTCATCAACAGAACCAATTACTTTGAACGGCGCCGTAGGAATATCGTTCTCCTTGAAAAACTGCTTCTGCAGCCCCTTATCCTGTATCAGGCGAATGATGCGTGGCTGTGGATAAACGAGTACGCCTTCTCGTTCCAATTGCTCTAAAGCGTCAACATTTACTTTTTCGATCTCGATAGTCAGGAGGTCAACCTTTTTGCCAAATTTGTAAACGGTTTCATAGTCGCCCAAAGAACCTGCTACAAATTCATCGCATAGTTTGCGGCAAGGAGCCTCACGATCTGGATCGAGCACTTTCACCGTTACATTATAGTTTATGGCTTGCTGTATGAGCATGCGGCCCAATTGTCCGCCACCTAAAATTCCAAGTTTAAGATCTCCGTAAAATGCTTTCATTTTGTAAATGCAAGTTTACCCCAAATCTTTTAATTATAGATAATCAATTTTGGTTTTGTGTGGATACGGTGATTCATCCGGCAATTAATTGCTCGCCTTGTATCTTTTTCTGTAATTCAATAATAGCGCCGATCAGCGCTTCAGGGCGTGGAGGGCAGCCCTGTACATAAATATCTACCGGGATAACACGGTCAACCCCTTTTACCACATGATAGCCATGCTGCCAATAGGGGCCGCCACAGTTTGAGCATGAACCCATGGAGATAACATAACGCGGCTCGGGCATCTGTTCGTACAGCCGTTTAATACGCTCTGCCATTTTAAAAGTTACTGTGCCGGCAATGATGATAACGTCCGACTGCCGGGCTGAGGGACGCGGAAATACGCCAAGGCGGTCCATATCATACGACGAGGCGTACGATCCCATCATCTCGATCGCGCAGCAGGCAATACCAAACCCCATTGGCCATAATGATGACAAGCGCGACCAGTTTAACAAGTCGTTTAGTTTGGTGACTATTACGCCGCCGCCTTCGCTGTTAACATCGTTACTCATCAGTTGACTTTTTAAAAGTTGGTTTAAACATAGGCTTACGTATTGGCGCCGGAAAAGCTCTTTCAGACGTTGCTATAACAGCTTCTTGCTGTACAGTTTCGGCTGTAAATGCGCGCACTTTAAACGAGCTTTGATCAATATTTAACTGATCATATAACGAATCAGGAATGTTTGTATTGCTTGAAGGTATAGCTTGTTTGGGTTTTATCCAATCCAAATCACCTTTAACCCAAACGTATACCAAACCTAATATCAGGATACCTAAAAAGATAAACATTTCTGCTAACGAAAACCAACCCCAGCGCGCGTCGGCTGCTATAATTTGATGATTGCCGAAAACTGTCGCCCATGGAAAGACAAATACCATTTCTACGTCAAACAACAAAAATACCAGGGCAATTACATAAAAACGCGAGTTAAATGGCAGCCAGGCGTTGCCGGTTGGTTCTTCACCGCACTCATATGAAGTTAGCTTTTCGGGCGTAGGATTATGAGGGGCTATCAGTCTGTTTATAAAAAACATCAGCCCCATGAAGATAAATCCGGTGATCAGGAAGATAAGTATCTTGCCAAATTCTGATATTTGCGGAACTTCGACCATGTTGGCAAATTTAATAAAACAAACAGATTTTGACGCCATAATTATTGGCGGTGGCGCTTGCGGATTAATGTGCGCCGTACAAGCGGGCTTTTTAGGCAAACGTACGTTGATACTTGAAAAGAATGATAAAGTAGGCGCCAAGATATTAATTAGCGGTGGTGGCAGGTGTAATTATACCAATTTATATGCCTCGCCCAAGCAATTTATATCTCAAAATGAGCACTTTGCGAAATCGGCTTTTGCACAATGGACAGTGGACGACACTATTAGCTTTTTTGAAACTTATGGTATTATCGGCAAAGAAAAAACGCTCGGCCAGTTATTCCCACAAAGCAACAAAGCCGCCGATGTAGTAAAAGTTTTTACAGAACTATGTCATGATCTTGACCAGGAAATACTTACTGAAGCCGATGTTAAAAGCATTGATCAGGTGGATGGTGGATTTGAGGTGACTTATGAAAATAAGGGAAAAACTATCAATTTATATTCCTCCAAAGTAGTTATAGCAGCTGGCGGATTACCCATTCAAAAGATGGGTGCAACTGATTTTGGCCTGCGCATAGCCCGAAAATTTGGTTTAACAATAGCCGACACAGCTCCGGCGCTGGTACCATTAACCATTACCGGTAAAGAGCAGCAATGGTATGAGCAGCTATCAGGCAACAGTATTTTTTGCCGGGTTTGGAACGATAAGGTCAGTTTTGAAGAAAATATTTTGTTTACACATTGGGGATTGAGTGGTCCGGCAATTTTGCAAATATCGTCTTACTGGCGGCCTGGCGAATTTATTTATATTGATTTATTACCCAATCAAAACATCGCCCAATTAATACAATGCGAACGGGAGACAAATGGCAAAAAGACCTTATTAAACTACCTATCGGGTTTGTATACCCGCAAGTTTGCCGAAGCTTTAAACGGTTATCTCCCGATAGAAAAAAATTTGGCGTCACTAAGCAAAACAGATTTAGGGGCAATCGATGATCTGATCCATCAGTTTAAAGTAAAGCCTGCCGGCGATAAAGGCTATGATAAAGCCGAGGTCATGCGAGGCGGCGTATCAACCAATGAGCTTTCTTCAAAATCCATGGAGACAAAAAAAGTTCCCGGCCTTTTCTTTGGCGGCGAATGTGTAGACGTTACCGGTTGGTTAGGTGGCTACAATTTTCAATGGGCGTGGGCAAGCGGCTTTGTTATTGCACAAAACATTTAAAATTTTTTAGGAGAATTTTACAAATAAATTTATATTTGTAACGTTCTTGTTACAACTTCTGAATTAGGACATTTTGATGTCTTCTATAAATAAACGAACTGCCGGCAAAGCCGGCTATTACAAGACAGGGCCAACTGATGCTTTTCCCCAAACCATCGGAAATGGTTCATATCAATAGGCCAGGCCCGCCTTGTAATATCTCTGCAAACAAACATCGCACATCTGATATTTCTGAATTGTTGTATAATTGTAGCTCGTGAGCAACAGGAAATTTCTTTATTTAACCGGCTATCAATGGCTTTGGGCACTTTATATTGCGGTGGCTGTATATACTTGTATTTTTAAGTATACCCGTGGTATAGATAACAATTACAAAATTTTTAGGGCCTCATACTTTCATGCACGGCAAGAAAAAGACTTATATGCGAGCTACCCGCAAGAGTATGGCGATTTGTATTACTATGGCCCCGTATTTCCGCTTGTCATAGCACCATCCTCCTTGCTTCCTCATGGTTGGGGCTTTTTGTTGTGGGAGTTAGCTAATGCGATAGCAATTTTATGGGCCATTCATCTGTTGCCCTTCACTGTCAGGCAAAAGAATCAATTACTGCTGCTTTGTGCTATTGAATATGCTAACTCGGTGTTTTACATGCAGTTTAATCCGGCTATTACAGCCATGATTTTGCTGAGCTTTATATTGGTTGAGCGTGGGAAAGAGCAATGGGCCACATTATTTATTGTGTTAGGGTTTTTAATCAAACTATATCCAATTATAGGTTTAACGTTCTTCTTGTTTTCGCGCAATAAAGGCAAATTTGTTTTGTGGGCAGCCATATGGGCTGTAGTACTCTTAATTGCTCCGCTTATTTTATATAGTCCGGGATATATGGTCAACTCATATCATCAATGGCTCGCGGCGGTGCATAGCAAAGTCGGGTTAAATGCCTATTTTGATTCGCCGCAGGATATATGTGTTATGGGGGTTGTAAGAAGACTTACTCATAATATCAATGTACCTAATGGTCCGTTTTTAATTGCAGGGGCTTTTTTATTTTTATTGCCGCTGCTTAGATTTAGTCAATATAAATCCTTTAAATACCGCGCCCAGGTGCTGGCTTCAGCTTTAATATTGGTGGTGATATTTAGTACAGGCGCCGAGCATCCAACTTATATTATTGCGGTTACCGGAGTATTTATCTGGATGCTGATACAGGATAAACCGTATACAACGGGCAATATCATTTTGCTGGTATCGGTGCTGGTGTTAACCGGTTTAGGCTTGACCGATGCCTTTCCCAAATTTATTCGTGAACCGTACATCGCTAAATATTCAATGAAAGCCTGGCCCGTGATAGTGATATGGGTAAAAATTGTTTACGAGCTGCTGTTCAATAATTTTGTAGCCGAAAACACCAAGATCGATCGGCAATATGAGCGCCTGAAGAGTAAAGATTGGCTAATGAGCATCAGCTAAGCTTACTGTCCATGGGCTGCTTGTACCTGATAAAAGTAAGTTAACAGCTTGTTTATATCACGCAGGCTAAACTTTTTGGTCTGTATTTTTTCTACGACATCGGGCTCGTCACCCATGATCTCTGTCATTACATCGATGAAGTTTTCATTAGTAAGGGGTTTCATACTTGCTGTATTTGCGCCATAGTAGTAAACCGCTTTACCGCTCCGCCCTCGACTACCACCACCTATCGGAATGGATATACCGCCACCAAGCCCGCCACCAAAGCCCCCTGTGCCACCTCCACCCGCCATACCAACACCAATACCCGGACTAAGACCTACACCGCTGCCATCGCCGGCGCTGCCTTTGGCTTCAAAGAGGCGTAAAGGGCCGTCAACGGCTACACGGACAAAATCCAGATCATATTTAGCCCAGCCCTGTGTCGGAGCTACGGCAACTACAAAACTGTCGCGGCCGGCTACGAATGAGCGCAGATCGCTGGCACTTAGTTTAATAGTTTCGGCTTTTTCATCCTCTTTATATTCTATGAAACCTTCGCCTTTTATAGGCCCCTTGCCGCGCGGATCAATCCGGATAAATCCTGTATTTTTGGTTCCTTTGATGTCATAAAAGCGGCCGGGTTGCCATGATTGTGATTTTGCTGTTATAGACAACAGCATACAACATAAAATGATTAAAATTGGTCGCATAAGAGATACAAAACACAAATAACGTAATTTTAAGCTATTTAATATGATTACTGTTGATTTACGCAGCGACACCGTAACTAAGCCCACTCCCGGAATGCTGGCTGCTATGTTTAGTGCCAAAGTGGGCGACGATGTATTTGGCGAGGACGAAACTGTAAATGCACTTGAGGAGAAGGCTGCGGCTATATTCGGTATGGAAGCGGGTATCTATTGCCCATCGGGTACTATGACTAACCAGATAGCCATTAAATGCTTTACGCAACCACTAGACGAACTGATTGCCGATCAAACCGCACATGTTTACCGGTACGAGGGTGGAGGTGTTGCATTTAACTCGGCGGTATCAACCAGGTTGTTGAATGGGTATCGCGGGGTATTAACTGCGGAGATGATAGAACCCGAGATCAATGCAGAGAATGTGCACTACCCGCGCACCAGTCTGGTAGTTTTGGAGAACACTGTGAACAAAGGTGGCGGGGCCTGTTATACTTTAGACCAGATCAAACCTATTGCCCAACTTTGTAAAACACGCGAACTTAAGCTGCATCTTGACGGAGCCCGCATATTCAATGCCCTTACCTATACAGGCGACAACGCTGCGGATTACGGTAAGTACTTTAACGGTATATCTGTATGTTTATCTAAAGGTTTAGGTGCTCCTGTAGGTTCTGTTTTATTGGCTGATAAGGAAACAATCAAATATGCACGCCGCGTGCGTAAGGTTTTGGGAGGCGGCATGCGGCAGGCCGGTTTTTTGGCAGCAGCAGGTATTTATGCTCTTGATCATCAGGTAGAGCGGTTAAAGATCGATCATGCTCATGCGCGTATTGTTGCCGACGCACTATCAGCCTCGCCGGCCGTGGCGAATGTTTTGCCTGTTGAAACTAATATCGTCCTGTTTGACACTATTGAACCCGCCGACACTATACTCAACAAACTGGCTGCTCAAGGCATTCGGGCTATGTCCACCGACAAGCACCGTATCCGCTTTGTGCTGCATCTGGATGTGCATCCTGAACAGGTAGAACATGTGATTAAAACGATTGGTTTGTTAGTTCAGTAGTATCAGGTGTTTCGCTAAAAAGTGAAACACTTTGAAACACTTGAAACACTTTTTTGCTTTAGTATACTGTAAATGAGGTTGTTGTGAAAAACGAGTGAAACACTTTGAAACAGTACAAAAGGTTGAGGTAAATGGTGTTAAATTATTGATAAACAACAACTTATTATGTTTTTACGGCTTGCCAGATAAAATGCGGTGAAACACCCTGGCGGGACAGTAAATCATAAAACATTTTTCGCTTTCAGAATCCGGGCAAAAAAAGAGACGCAATATATTGCGTCTCTACCAAAATTAATCGTTGTTCATGGGTAGTTCATAAATGAATCAATGAAACCAGTGAACTATTTAACCAGCCTGTCGCTCATTTGCCTTTCAACCATCCACCCGGGATATTCTTTTGGTAACGCGCTGATCTCGTCAATCCGTTTCAATTCATCAACAGATAATTGAATTGTTGTTGATTTCAGATTGTCATTTAACTGATCGATATTTTTAGCACCAATAATAGTACTGGTAATGCCCTTTTGCTGTCGCACCCATGCCAGCGACACCTGGGCCACCGACACACTATGTGCTTTACTAATATCGCTCAACACATCAATAATATCGTAGGCCTTTTCTTTATTCACCGGCGGGAAATCAAATTTTTCCCTGCGTGCATCGTTTACGCTTTGATTGTTACGTGTATATTTTCCTGACAGAAAACCACCGGCTAACGGGCTCCAGGGCATAATCGCCAAATTTTGATCTTGTGCCAGCGGAACAATCTCGCGCTCGATATCCCTACCCGCAACCGAATAATAATATTGCAGACCCACAAACTTATTCCAGCTATGTTTTTCAGCAATACCCAGGGCTTTCATCACCATCCAGGCCGGCCAGTTGCAAATGGCTATATAACGTACCTTGCCGGTCGAAACAATATCATTCAAGGCACGTACAGTCTCTTCAATCGGTGTAAACAGATCTGCACCATGTACATAAAGTAAATCAATATGATCCAGTTGCAAACGAGTTAAACTGGCATCAACCGACTGGAAAATATTAAAACGACTCAGTCCCACATCATTCACGTCTGGGCTCATTCGGCCGCGCACTTTGGTTGCAATCACCAGGTTGTTGCGGTTCAAACCTAAGTCAATGATCGACTGACCCAGCAGTTGCTCAGATTTACCGTACGAGTAAACGTTAGCCGTATCTACAAAGTTAATACCGGCATCTACAACGGTTTTCATCATCTGGTTAACCTCGTCTTGCTGCACGCGGCCAATATTACCCCATATGCCCTCCTCGCTGCCACCAAAGGTCATGGTGCCAAAGCAGATCTCGGATACCAGCACGCCGGTATTTCCTAAAAAGTTGTATTTCATAAGTTGATTGGTTTATGTATTAAAGTATAAAGTTGGGTATTGTGTTTAAATAAAATTGTCAAACATTCATGAAAAATTGCTGACTTACAATTTTACCGTCCCGAACGCCGTAAACACATAGTTCTTTTACCTTTTTGTCCAGACCTTCTATTGTTAAATCCAAAAGTAAACTGATTGCAAAATGAGTGTCCCCGTATATGGGTGCCGACACTTCTACCGAATGCATTATTACCCGCCGCAAAAACGCTTTTTCACGTTCGATAAGCACGGCAAGCCCTTCGTTTGGCGGTGCTTGAGGGTGCATAGGATCAATACTGGTGGCATTCTCGCTGTAAAGCTCTTCGTAGGCTGTTACAAATTGCTGTTCTTTGAGTAAGGTAACTAATCTTTCGGCAATAGTGGTTATTGTTTTCATAGGTTATCTTCAATACTTGGAAAATTAACATTTACGTCTAGTTGCATAACCAATCACCTATAATTCAACATTCGGCTGACAATCCTGGTCGTTTGCATGATTCATCCGATCTCTGATCAACTGGCCTAAAAGCTCAAACTAATCATCCGCGAAACCGTTATTATCACAAATGAACAGACTCATCAAAAAGCTCGAAAAAATTGGGCGCGACCCAAAGGTTACTGCAAAGGCTGTCGGACTGCGTTATGTGTCTGATTCGATGCCCGGTTATACCCGAAAAAAAGCAGGCAGCAGCTGGAGCTATATTGATCCGGACGGCAAGGTTGTTAAAGACAAGAAACTCATCCAGCGCTTCAATAAACTGGTAATACCGCCAGCTTATACCAACGTTTGGATATCGCCTTATGAGAATGGACATTTGCAATTTACCGGTACTGATGTTGCCGGCCGCAAACAATACCGCTATCATGCCGAGTGGAACAGAATACGCAATCAATCTAAATATTATCGTTTGCAAAGCTTTGCCGCACATTTGCCGGCCATTCGTGAACAGGTAGATAAAGACCTGGCCCGCCGCGATCTTGACCATGAAAAGGTAGTTGCGCTGGTGGTGCGGCTCATGGAGTTAACCAGTATCAGGGTAGGTAATGAATCGTACAAAAAACTATATGGCTCATTTGGGTTAACCACGCTGCAAGACCGCCACGTTAAGATTGAAGGCTCAAATCTGAAATTTGAATTCAAGGGCAAAAAAGGTGTCTTTCACAAAATAGCACTGCAAAGCCGAAAGTTGGCCCGTCTGGTTAAACAATGCCGTGATATACCGGGTAAAGAGCTGTTTCAATATTATAACCAGGATGGGACACGTTGTTCCGTAGGATCGGGCGATATCAATACTTATCTTAAAAATATTACCAGCGAGGATTTTACTGCGAAAGATTTCAGAACATGGGCGGGCAGCGTAAGTGCACTGTATGCTTTTAAAGAGGCCGGAGCCTTTGATACCGTTACTGAATGTAGAAAGAAGATCGTAAGTGTATTAGATGAAGTCGCTATAAACCTGGGTAATACCCGCACCGTCTGTAAAAAATACTACGTGCATCCCACCATTATTAAAAGCTATGAAGAAGGCAGGCTGTTTAATTATATTAAAGAGCTGGATGAAGATAAGGATATCAAAGCCACCGAGTTGAACATGGCTGAGAGAGCGTTGCTGGAGATTCTGGATAAAGAAAAGCTGGCAGAGGCGAGTTAGAACAAAATCTGACTGTCATCTCGACCAACGGGAGAGAACCATACACAAGTTAAATATAATTAACTTATTGGTGTATAGCTTTCTCGCTCTGCTCGAAATGAACAGGGCTTATCATTACGTCCTATTTTGCCAACGTATACTCACCCCAAAAATCGGTGGCCGCTTGTCCGCCAAGATTTGGGTTATCGGGAGCGATTAAAAAAACGGTGATAGATTTGTGTACGCCGTCAGAACTAAACTTTGTTATCATATTACTGCCTCTTTCATTAATCATTACCTGGTAGGCAAACTTTATGGGGTTTTGAATATTCAATCCCAGATCTTTTAATGAAATAGCCGCTTCATAGTTAAAACGCAGTTGATGGTCTATTGCACACGCAGCTTTGATACCGTCTAGGTTATAAACAGAAATTAAGCTGTCTGCACCCTTAATACCTATTACTTTAATCATCTTTGTTTTTTGTTGAATATAGGTGTTTGTCGCAGCGATAAATGAATCTAGTGCGGCAACGGCAGCGTTATCGCCCGGTTTTGCCTGCGGTGCATCCTTTACGTTTATTCCCAAATAACTATCGGTTACAGGGTAGGTTACTTGTATGCTTTCGGAGTCTTTTTTCTTACCCGATCTGTTGATGGTTAAAGTAATGCCGCCTTGTGTTATGCGGTCAATAATATCCTGCCGTATGGCCTGTACGGTAAGGTATAGATATTTATCGTCGTTAGACATGGTGTAATAAAACTGCGTATGGCCGCTGTAAGCCTGCAGCTTGTCGCCCCACTCATTAAGCTTGCCGTCAATTTTGATATTGGCGGGTGCGCGCAAACTGTTTTTTTGTGATGAGGTAACTTTTTGGGCGTGTGCGGTTATGCAAATACATGCCAGCACCAGGCAGGTAATAGTTTTCAGATTCATGATAGATAGGTTGGTGTTCGTTAAGTAGTGTTATTGCTGCTTCGTGGTTATCTCAATGCTCTTATTTTTTTCGTCATTGGCCTGATTGTTATTTTTGGAATCATCGGCCGGAGGCTTTTTGTCATCGACTATCCTGATTTTTTCTATCATAGATGATGCTGTTTTTTTCAAATCGTCCGGCGTAGCTTTTTTACCGTTAATTCTGATAGCCCGGATCACTTTCCCCATCCGCATAGCGGCACTGTCGTTATCTGGCCTAAACAACATAACTTTTTCAATATTTTTACCTTCAAACGGCTGGCTTTGCATTGCTAATTCCGGCGCATTATCTGGTGGTCCGGCAACATCATCACGAAAGGTTATAAACCCGCGCTTTTGTGCAATGCCGTTCTGTTTTTGGAAATGTGCCAGGATATTAATGGTATCCATTTTAGCATGCGGCCGCATAGCCTCGAATTCTCTGGCAGATACCGGCTGACCGTTGATTGTATAAGCAGATAGCTGTCCGGATACTTTTTTAACCTCAAATGTCAGGTTCTTTTTGGCGATGGAATCGTTTTTAAATTGAAAGATCACAGGCATAGCCGTTCTTTTATCGGTGTTGATTAAATGTACCAGAAACTTGTGATTTCTCTTTTTCTTAGCTTTAATAACCACCTCGGCAATAGGGCCGCCCACTATCTGCCGTACCGATGCACTGATGCTGTTATAGGCGACTTTGCTTTTGCCAACAATGCCGGCTTTTGAAATGCTGAACACAAAAAGGCAGACTACTACCGTCGGAATCAACAGGGCGTAACGGGTGAGATTGGCTTTTGACGAACGGCGGGCATTCATCATGCGGATACGTTTCTTTAGCGTCGAAAAGTTAAAATGAGTAGTGATACCTGGCGATGTATTGATGCCCAGGCCAACGTTTAAAAGGCTATACTGGTAAGCTTTGCTATCTGTGCCTTGCTGCAATATTTTCCTGTCGGTAATAAACTCAATATTTTCGCTGATGGCTTTCTTGATGAGCCATATACCGGGGTTGAACCAGTAAAATATTGCGCTGATCTCAGCGAGTAAAATGTCTAAAGTATGCCATTGGCTTACGTGCACGTGTTCATGCTGCAGGATGCTTTTCAAATCGGCAGCGTCAATATTATTAGGATTGATAAAAATGCTGCGCCAAAATGAGAACGGACTAATGTCGGCATCAGTAATCCGCACCTCGTATTGCTGCAGGCTGCCTGGTTCTGAGCGGCGATAAATACGGTAGAGTGATATAAACTGTACCACCAATCGCATAGCAAAAACGGCGGCACCAATCCAGAATATCATGGCGGCCCAATTCCAGTACCATTGATTGGTCAGCAGTTTTTCGGCAGGGGTTTTCAGATTCACTACTACCTGGCGTATCGGCGCCAATTGTTGATGCCGGCCTATAAAACTATCGATATTAATAAAGGGATAGACCGACGAAAAGATAATCCCTAATACTAAATAACAACGGTTAAGTGTATAAAAAGTGAGTTTGCGCAGCACCAGGTAGTATCCGAGGCAAAAAGCAATAAGCGCTATGTTAACTTTAAGCAGGAAAATAAATAGTGCCGGCATGACATCAAGGTTTAGGATTCTCAATAAGGTTAATGATCTCCTTTAACTCGCTGGCGCTGATCTTTTTGTCTTTGGCAAAAAAGGCTACCAGGTTTTTATAGGAGTTTTCGAAATAATCGTTCACAAAACCGCTCATAAAGCGTTTTTTATAATCTTCTTCTTTAATAGCTGCTTTATAACGGAACGAATTACCTATTTTTTTGCTGGTGACAAATTGTTTACGTTCAAGGTTCTTTACGGTCGACGCCAGTGTGGTGTAGGGAGGTTTTGGCTCGGTCATAGCATCTAAAAAATCTTTAATGTAACCTTCGTTGCATTGCCATATGGCCTGCATAGCCTCTTCTTCCTGTATCGATAATTTTTCCATTTGATTACGATGTTTTCGTAAATCTACGAATCGTTCGTAATTAAACAAAATTAAATTGCCATATATAATTAACAATTGTGTTACTTTAACATATTTTAACACCATGGCTATAACAACTACGGTAATAACCGGCGCAACATCTGGCATTGGAGAGGCTGTAGCTTTTGCGCTGGCTAAGAAAGATCATGCGCTTTACCTGCTGGTGCGTAATGTTCAAAAAGGTGAGGAGGTTAAACAGCGTGTTGTTAAAGAAACCGGTAACCAGGACATCCATATCATCTACTGCGACTTAACTGATCTGGCTACTATAGTTGCCGCTGCCGAGCAGTTAAAATCAAAGCTTTTTAATGTCCAGGTGCTTATCAACAACGCTGGCGGTATGTTTAATAAATTCAAATTGACTAAAGACGGTTTTGAAACTACTTTCCAGTTAAATCATTTAGGCCATTTTCTGCTTACCGAACGGCTGATGCCGCTACTTGAAAAAGGCCACGCACGCATTATTAATGTAAGCTCTGCGATGCACAAAACGGGTAAGCTGGATGTTGAGCATATCAACGATAGGCAGCGCTATGCTGCAACCAAAGCCTATAGCAACAGCAAACTATTTAATATATACTTCACCAAGTCGTTAGCCGGGCGGTATGCCAGTAAAGGAATAACTGCCTTTGCATTGCATCCGGGTGTGGTTAAGACCAACTTCAACACCAAGTTAAGCGGTGGGTTAAAGTTTTTTTTCTCGCTCGCTACGCCTTTTATGATTAGTGCCGAAAAAGGTGCGCAGACAATTGTATATCTGGCTACGGCGCAGAAGCTGCAATCAAAAAGCGGAGGTTATTTTGTTAAACAAAAGGCGGTTAGGCCCGCTAAGATAGCCAATGATGAAGCAGCCCGCGAAAAGCTATGGAGCCTGAGCGACAACATGGTAGCAAAATTTAATACATAACTTTAATAAATATTTGTTGGAACATTAAAAACTATCTGCTACTTTAGTGACTTAAATATGACAATCATGCATTTCAACAAAAAGCTCTTAATACCCGTAGCGTTGATCTCAGGTGTAATTTCCCTGGCATCAATGACGATGATTAACCAGCAACAACCTCAACAACAGCGCGTTGACCCGCCGGTTACTAATCTTAAAGTTTTGCCTAAGAAGCTTACCCACAAAGAGGTTGAACATATTATGGATAACTGGGCGGCTGCTTTAGGCGTAAAATGTGGTTTTTGCCACGAACCTAACACCACCGGCAGAGGAATGAACTTTGCCAGCGACGCGAAACCTGAGAAAAAAATGGCCCGCGAAATGTATTTAATGGCTGCCAAGCTCAATAAAAAATATTTTAAAGGAGAGAAAGACTCATTAGGCGTAGCTAAATTGGGCAGCGTAAACTGCTATACTTGTCACCGCGGTGTTGCGCACCTGGAAGCTGCAACATGGCCTGAACGTAAACGTGGTAATATGCCGCCTCCGGGTAGTGCAAGGCCACAAGGCGGTGCCCCGCAGCAACGCTAATAATCGCCGAACAAAAAAGCCTTACGAATACTAATTCGTAAGGCTTTTTTGCTAATAGTGATAATTATTTTATAAATGAAAATGCTGAGTTGATAAATGAGAATACTGAGTTAATATAAGAGTGTTTTGATCCGTGGGTTTGATCTTGTACCTGCATAGATGTACCTGTATTATTACTTAATGACAAATAACACTTGGTACAGACAATCAATATAATAAATATAGATACTATTAAAAATTGGAAATCTTCTTTGGTTTTGATGTTTCTATCGAACCATGATAGCAGTCCGCGTTTTTTAGACATAAATAGGCAGCATTTATATTTTATTCTTGTGGCGATAATAAATGCAAGCTTAACAAATGTTATCAATAAAAGTTTGATAAATTATCAAATTGTTAACAATTTATTTTTATAACTAATTTATTTACATGCAGTAGTGGTTAAGTCAAATATTTTACATTTGTTTAGATATGCAAAAAATATTAATAGCCAATCGCGGCGAAATAGCTTTAAGAGTAATGCGTTCGGCGCGCGAGATGGGTATAAAAACGGTAGCAGTTTACTCGGCTGCCGATAGGGATGCTTTGCATGTACGTTATGCGGATGAAGCTGTTTTTATCGGCGAGGCGCCGTCCAACCAATCATACCTGTCAGGCGATAAAATTATCGAAGCCTGCCGCATTACAGGTGCTGAAGCTATACATCCCGGCTACGGTTTTTTAAGTGAGAATGCCGCATTTGCACGCCAGGTGCGCAACGCCGGCTTAATCCTGGTCGGCCCGTCTCCTGAGGCTATGGAGGTGATGGGTAATAAGCTGTCAGCCAAAGCGGCGGCCATGCAATATAACATACCGATGGTGCCCGGTACCGAGGAGGCAATTACGGATATTACTGAAGCCAAACGACGCGCTATCGAAGTTGGCTTTCCTATTCTGATCAAAGCTGCCGCAGGGGGCGGGGGCAAAGGCATGCGTATAGTTGATACCGTAGCCGATTTTGAAGAGCAAATGCAGCTGGCTGCGTCAGAAGCAACCTCGGCTTTTGGTGATGGTTCGGTTTTTATTGAGCGATATGTGTCGTCGCCTAAACATATCGAGATACAGGTGCTCGGCGATACGCATGGTAACATTGTCCATTTATTTGAGCGCGATTGTTCGGTACAGCGCCGGCACCAAAAGGTAATTGAAGAAGCACCATCGGGTATACTGACGCCTGAGATCCGCAAAGCTATGGGCAAATGCGCGGTAGATGTTGCGCGGTCTGTTAATTACACAGGCGCGGGTACAGTTGAGTTTATCATGGACAGTGAGCTCAATTTTTATTTTCTGGAGATGAATACCCGCCTGCAGGTTGAGCACCCCGTAACCGAACTGATTACCGGCATCGACCTGGTAAAAGAGCAAATCAAAATAGCCCGTGGCGAGGCTATTAAGTTTAGGCAGGAAGACTTAAGGATAAGCGGACATGCCATTGAGCTGCGGGTTTATGCTGAGGACCCTGCCAATAATTTTCTTCCGGATATTGGCACGCTGCAAACTTATATAACCCCAAAAGGCCCCGGGATACGCGTGGACGATGGCTTTGAGCAGGGTATGGAAATCCCGATTTACTATGATCCAATGATCGCTAAATTGGTTGCCTACGGCAAGGACCGGCCAGAGGCTATCGACCGTATGGTTCGTGCTATTGAGGAGTATACCATTACCGGAATTGCTACTACGCTGGGTTTTGGAAAATTTGTGATGCAGCACGATGCCTTTATCTCGGGTAAATTTGATACTCATTTTGTAAAGAAATATTTTACCCCCGAAGTACTTCAACAGGATAATGAGGACGAAGCTGAAATAGCAGCTTTGGTAATGCAGCAATTGCTTAGTACTGCTAAAACCACGGTTGCTGAGCCGGCCACTGCCCCGTCAAATTGGACAAAGAGCCGGCGCGAATTTTAGTTACTTTGGAGTAATGACTGCAGTTCGTCGATCAACGCTGCTTGCGCAGCATTTAGTTTCATTTTGGCATTATCGATACTAAACCATCCCGCCCGGTCAACCTCCGGGAAGCTGGACAATTTACCTGACCGTGGCGGCCATTCCATCTCAAATAAATTACTTACAATGGTATCGGCATTAATTTCACCTTCGGCGGCCCAGGCATGTACTATCTTTCCGCTTTTTTGTTTGATAGGCGATAACTTAATAAATTGATCAGCAGCGATCTGCTGACCGGTTTCTTCCTCAAATTCGCGCTTAGCTGCAGTTAATGGATCTTCATCAGTCAAAAACTCGCCTTTGGGTATTGACCAATATCCGTCGTCCTTATTCTTAAAAAACGGTCCACCGGGATGCACAAGGAAAATCTCCAGTTGCCGATTTATGTTGCGATATAGTAAAATTCCGGCACTTTGATTAGAGATATGCATACGTGATAGATAAACCTGATTTAATATAATTAGTTTTGCAGCACAAATCTATAAAGGCATTATGTTTACAGGGATAATTGAAACCTTGGGTAAAGTTACTGATTTGCAGCATGAGCAGGGTAATCTGCACATTACAGTAGCGTCGGCAATATCAAATGAGTTAAAGATCGACCAGTCTGTAGCTCATAACGGTGTTTGTTTGACCGTAGTGGCTGTTGAAGACGGTAAACACACCGTAACTGCTATTGAAGAAACCCTGAATAAAACTAATCTTGGCCATCTCCAAACCGGCGAGCCTGTTAATCTTGAACGTTGTATGCAAATGAATGCCCGCCTTGACGGACACATTGTACAAGGCCACGTAGACCAAACCGCTGTTTGTATACAATTTAAAGAGCTTGACGGTAGCTGGGAATACACCTTTGAATATGACGCTACCACAGGCAATGTTACGGTGGAGAAAGGCTCCGTTTCTGTTAACGGCATTAGTTTAACTGTGGTAAACTCGCAGTCAAACAGTTTTTCGGTAGCAATTATCCCTTATACCTATGAGCACACCAATCTGCATAATGTAGGGGTTGGGTCTGTTGTAAATCTGGAGTTTGATATTATTGGTAAGTATGTTGCACGATTGATGAATCGATAACTACTTCCGGCCCAGTTCTGCAATACGTTGTTTGCTGTAATTAATATAGCCTTGCTGCCATTTGTCGGGTTTGCCGGCTATATACTTTTTGTAATACTTTAATGCGTTGCGTTTGTCTCCGAATTTACTGTCGTACAAAGCACCCAGATAATAATAAGTTAGCGGGTCGTCGTTATAAAGCAACGCTTTTTTATAAGTTAACAACGCTGTGTTTAATTGCTTAAGGGCTTCATAGCTATCAGCCATTTCGTTGTAGTAAGTAGCGGTAGCAGGCGATATACTGGCTACCACGGCCTTGTTAAGGTACACAATAGCATTCTTTTGGTCCTTTAATTGTTTATAACAAACACCTGTGTAATAACAGGTGGTCTCATTTTGCTGTGCTTCGGGTAGCGCAAGCAGGGTTTCTAATCCGCATTGATAATTTTTAAGCTGATAGTAGGCTATACCCAATTTGGTGTTGGTAGATATAGATATGTCACCGAGCTTTAGCAGCTGTTCGCCTGTTTTTACTGTCTCTACCCATTTTTTTCGTGCTGAATACAACCTGAGCAGGCTTTGCAGCAACACAATGTTCTCCGGATCGGCAACTAATGCCTGATTGAGCACCTTTTCGGCTTGTGGAAGTGAATCTGATTTAATGAACAGATCGCTCAGATCGGATGCCACATCAAACTCTGTCGGGTCAATATTATTAGCCTTTTTAAGATAGTTTAATTGTCGGGGCTCATCATAGTTTTGGCTGCTGATACCGGCCATTTGCTTGTATACCCAGAAATTGGAACTGTCTTTTAAAATGTATTTCTGATAATAACCTGCAGCCCTTACCGCATTACCACGGCGCAGGTTAATGCCAGCAACATTATACAACGCTATCAGGTTAGTAGTGTCGGTGTAATAAACGCGCTGATAGTAGGTTTCCGCATCGGCAAGTTTGCCTGCCATTGACGCGGTATAGGCCAGGTTCGACAGCTCTCTCACATCAGAAACCGGCTCAGTGTAAATACTCTTCAAATAACTTAAAGCCTCTTTAAACTGTTGGTTTTGATAGTATTGCAGCAATAGGCCGTCGTCGGTTTTGCGAGTTTGCTGCGCTGTTACCGGTGCATTAAATAAGGTGATCGTCAAAAATAGAAGAGATAGATATTTCATACAACTAATTTGTTAGTTTTATCAACTAATATATTAGTTATAAATAAAAAATCCAAATCGGAACGATTTTTGGTTGTGATTAACAAACAACACTATAACTTATGGATACTTTAAAAAAATTTGGGCTGATGGAAAAGATTGTCCATGAATTGGAGGATCTGAAAAATAGCCAGCAGGCGGTTATCGCCAAATTGACGAAAATAGAAGTGGATAATATTGATCTGGGTGATAAACGCCTGGAAAAAGAATTACCAGACATGCACCAGCGGGTGTCAGACAATCTGGATACTATTGCCAGCCTGCTCGGAGATTTTGCATCGCAAACAGATGCCTTCAGCAATAAAAACAATATTAACGCCTTAAAAGAGCAGGAAGCTTTAAAAGCGTAAAGGCAAACTTTATCGTCGTCACTTTAATTGACGATTTTAAAAGGCTCCCTTTGAGGGAGCCTTTTTGTTATCAGTTGGTGAAAAAGCCATCGTATTTTATAATCTTATAATCATCAATAGTTGCGTCAAGCCTGGCGGTTCCGTTGGGTTCTAAATTAAAAACATATTTAGTGATCTTACCGCCTTTAGGCTTGATAGTGATCGTTATGTCACCGTTCTTTTTCTGTTTTACCTGGTAATCGTACGTGGTAGCTACAGCTTTGCTTGGGTCTTGCGCAACCGACGTAGTAGTATTAGCGTCTGTCCCCTGCGTTTTTGTTTTATCAAAGTAGGGCAGATATGATACCACAGAATCAGGCGTAAGCGTCGCATAATAGCCTCCGCCTAATGTCTTATGATTATCCTCAGTACGGTCTGAACTAACCGAGGCGCCTATTTGATTGGCATCCTCAGGCAATGTAGCAGCTTTAGCGGTAAATCGAAATTTTTCGTCGTCGGCCATTTTCTTAATATCCGTAGCCGAATAAGTTTTTTGTTGATCCTGAGCGTAAGCAGCATTGATACTTACGATGGCGAATAATAGCAATAATAAACGTTTCATTTTTTTAAGTGTCAGCGTTAACAAAATATAATCGTCTACTTGAATTACAAATCCGGTAGCTATCTGTTTAATTTTAATTATTATTTTTACAGATAAGTAACCACACACCATTATGACCGTACCCGAGATAATGGCTACCCTGCAACAACACGGCGACGAAGGCATCAAGAAGATTCTTTTGAAGCATGGTGTTAAAGAACCTTTCTTTGGTGTTAAAGTTGAGTACTTAAAAATTATCCAGAAAAAAATCAAGACCAATTACCAATTGGCCAAAGACCTTTATGCCACCGGCAATGCCGACGCCATGTACCTGGCAGGATTAATTGCCAGTGATGAGCATATGAGCAAAGGTGATCTTCAAACCTGGGTTAGCGGGGCACTGTCGAATAATATAGCTGATTATACCGTGCCCTGGGTAGCTACAGGCAGTAATTATGGTTTTGAGCTGGCGCTGGAGTGGATTGATGATGTTGAGGAAAATGTTGTCTCTGCGGGATGGCATACACTGGCAAACCTGGTGTCACTTAAACTGGACAGCGAATTAGATTTAAAAGAACTGAAGATTTTACTGGGCAGGGTTGAAGAAAATGTGCATACCTCGCCTAATCGCATACGTACCGGGATGAATAATTTCCTGATTTGTTTAGGTAGTTACGTAACGCCTATGACCGATGAAGTTATTGCCGCCGCCAATCGTATAGGGCAGATAACCGTTATAAAAGAAGGCACAGCCTGCAAAACTCCTTTAGCAGCCGATTACATTGCAAGAGTGAAAGCTAAAGGCAACTGGGGCAAAAAAAAGAAAACGGTAAAGTGCTGACACTTTACCGTTTTCCAGATCTTATAGCAAGATAGTTGCTAATCTAACTTATCATCTATGTTTTTACCTTTCATAGCGGTGGCAATAGCCTGATCCATTAGTCGTTCGGCAAAGGGGCGGGTAAATTCGTTTACCATATCGATTTGCTTTAAGATAGCGTCTTTATCGCCGGTTGCCAGGATATCCTTCAGGTCTACAATATATTGTTTAGTAGCTGTAAGCTCATCCGCTGATAAATAACTTCCGTTTTTATCTATAAAGCGCTCAATGGTGTAAACCATTTGCTCACCCTCGGTACGGGCTTCAATCAACATGCGTGCATTCACGTCATCTTTAGCGTGAGTAATGCTGTCCATTAGCATTTGTTCAACCTGAGCGTCGGTAATACCGTAGGTTGGCTTTACATCGATTTCCTGTTTAACGCCCGAACGCAGTTCGATTGCCTGAATCTTCAGGATACCGTCGGCATTCAGCAAAAAGTTAATATCCACCTTAGGGAAGCCCGCAGGCATAGCCGGAATGCCTTTCAATTCAAATTCGGCTAACTTCCTGTTTTCTTTGATGAGATCGCGCTCACCCTGGTATACAGCTATTTTCATGTTTACCTGTCCATCCTTCGACGTGGTGTACTGCCGGCCGGCTTTAGTAGGTACTTTACTGTTACGCGGAATGATCACATCCATCAGGCCGCCCATAGTTTCAATGCCAAGAGACAGCGGCGTAACATCCAGCAACAAAATATCTTTACGGTTGCCGGCCAAAATATCTGCCTGTATGGCTGCACCTAAAGCTACCACCTCGTCAGGGTTTACCTGGTCATGGACGGGGCGTTTAAAGAAATCGGCCACCATTTTTTTAACTACTGCCGTGCGGGTTGAGCCGCCCACCATTACTACTTCATCAATCTGGTCGATGGTTAATTTGGCATCGCGTAAGGCATTTTCGCAGGCTGCAATGGTTTGTTGTACCTTAGGCAATATCAATTGCTCAAAGGTGTCGCGGTCAAGTGTGCACCAGATATCGCCCAATTGTTCGTTGAAAAGGCTTTGATGGCTGAATGCTTTCTTTGCTTCCTCCGCTTTTAAGCGCAGGGCCTGAGCCAGTTCGTGGTTGGCCACCAATTCAGCCCTGTTCAGCTGGTTTTTCTCTATCCAGTAGTCAACAATAGCGCGGTCAAAATCGTCACCCCCTAAAAAGGTATCGCCATTGGTTGACAGCACTTCAAAAATGCCGTTTTGTATTTGCAGTATCGATACGTCAAAAGTACCGCCCCCTAAATCGTAAACCGCAATGGTTTTCGTCTCGTCGGGGTTTAAGCCAATGCCATAAGCTAAGCTGGCTGCTGTAGGCTCATTTACGATACGTAAAACGTCCAGTCCGGCCAGTTTACCGGCATCGCGGGTGGCCTGGCGTTGCGAGTCGTTAAAATAAGCAGGCACGGTGATCACGGCACGGTTGACCGGGGTTTTCAGAGCATGCTCAGCACGTGCTTTTAACTCTTTTAAAATCAAGCCCGACAGTTCGATAGGTGTATAAAATTTATCGCCTACGTTTATTTTTACCAGGCTTTCACTATCATCGTCGATAACTTTATAACTGAAAAAATCTTTGTAATTTTCAATGTCTTTATAGCTGCGGCCTAATAATCGTTTAACGGAGAATATGGTATTCCGCGGGTCAGTCACCAGGTAATCCTTAGCTTCATTGCCTACAGTAACTTCGCCATTAGCGCCAAAATGTACCACCGATGGTACCAGTACGCCTTTGCCGGCGTCATTAATCACTTGCGCATCTTTATCCGGATTGATAAAAGCTACCAGCGAGTTGGTAGTACCCAGGTCAATACCTACAATGATCTCCTCTTTTTGCAGAGAGCCGGTTGCCAGGTTGATAGAAATTTTAGCCATTACTAGTATTAAAAATAATGGGCAAATGTAGGTAGTTTTACGTTAGCCCGTGTCATGGACTTATAATTTTGGAGTAGCTTTAGCCGTAATACCGATGGTCGGGAGATTTTATAATAGTCTTGAATACACAATTGGCGAAAAACAAGAAGGTAAATAACAATAAGGTCTTCATGGTGTTACTGTAAAACTTACTAAATTGTTTGAAAACTTTAGAAGCTTCTGTATTTTATGAAATTTTGCCTTAATTAGTCGTAGGATGCGAAAGCCTATCAAATTTATAGTGCCGTTATTATTTGTTGGAGCCGTTGCCCAAGCACAAGTATTTGGCGGCAATCCACCCTCAATCAAATGGCGACAGGTGAACACCCCGGCAGCTAAAGTTATCTTTCCGGCAGGTATGGATTCTATCGGCTCAAGGGTCGCTGACATTATAAGCCGTATTAATCCGGCGGTGCAACCTACTATTGGTTATAAGCAAAAGCAGATCAGTATTTTGCTGCAAAATCAAACGACAATCTCAAATGCTTATGTTGGCCTGGCGCCGTTCAGGAGTGAGTTTTATTTAACCCCCGATCAAAACAGTTTTGAAATAGGCACCTTGCCCTGGGCCGATCAGCTGGCTATACATGAATTCAGGCATGTGCAGCAATATAATAATTTCGACGTTGGTTTATCAAAAGCACTCCATGTAGTATTTGGACAGGGCGGGCAGGCCCTGGGCAATGATCTATCCATACCTAACTGGTTTTTTGAAGGCGATGCCGTTTTTAATGAGACACATGTAAGCCGACAGGGCAGGGGGCGGATTCCCTACTTTTTTAATGGCTATCGCGCACTCTGGGATGCCGGTAAAAACTACAGCTGGATGAAGCTGCGCAACGGCTCATTAATTGATTATGTGCCTGACTGGTATCCGATGGGTTATATGATGGTGGCTTATGGTCGCGAGAAATATGGCGATGCTTTCTGGAAAAATGTAACACACGATGCCGCATCTTACCGGGGTTTGTTCTACCCGATGCAGAAGGCTATAAAGCGCTATTCCGGTCAGGATTTTGATCAATTTACTAAAGCCGGTTTTGACCATTTTAAATCTATTTACTACAAGGACGAACATATCGTTGATAATAGCCCATACGAAAGCCAGGAGTATCCGGTATTTGCAGATGACAGCACGTTGATATACGTTAAAACAACGTTTAAAAATTTATCAGAGTTTATCATCAATCATAATGGTATCGAGCGTAAAATTGTTACCCGCGCGTTGTCTTTAAATAATTATTTTGATTATGCCAACGGTAAAATTGTTTATGGGTCTGTTCGCCCTGATCTGCGCTGGGGCTATCGTGATTACAACGAGTTGAGGCTGCTAGATGTAAACACAGGCAAAGAGATAACAATTACTCATCATACCAAATATTTCTCCCCGTCGCTGAGTAAGGATGGCAAAAACATTGTAGCCGTTAAGGTTGATCCATACGGAGCTAATCAATTGAATATCTTAAATGCCGCCGATGGTAAGCTTATCGTATCTATCCCTAACCGGGAAAATCTTTTTTACACATATCCCAAGTTTTATAGCGATACTCAAGTCATTGCCGCTGTACGTGACAGACAAGGCAAAGTGAGTTTAGCTTTAGTCGATATAGCAACCGGCCGTGTGAAATACCAGCTGCCATTTTCTTATCAGCCAATAGCATTTCCGGCAGTATATGGCAATATGGTGTATTTCTCGGCCAGCTCGGGGATCAATGACCGCTTATTTGCCATGAATGTTGCTACAGGAAGATTGTATACCACCAACCAAACCGGATTAAACAGGTATCAGCCTGCGGTAACTAATAATAAATTGGCCTGGGTTGAATTTACGGCTACGGGTTACAAAATCAGGCAGGTAGCTAACACCCCCGATAAATGGGCTGCGCTGCCTGGCAATAAAATCCCAGGCAGGCTGGCATCCTTCAATATTTCAAGTTTGGCTAAAGATTCGGCAACTAATTTGTTGCCGGATATTCCTAATAAACCCATGCCGGTTACCAGGTATAATAAGGCTTATCACCTGTTTAACTTTCATAGTTTGACGCCCGATTTTAGCGATCCTAACTATACTGTTACGCTCGAAGGCGACAACGTGCTGAATACCTTCCAATCGCAGGTGCTTTTTAACTATAACCGCGACGAAGGTTATAAAGAGTTTGGTTTTGATGCTGCTTACGGCGCGCTGTTTCCATTTATTACGGGTGGCGTTGATTACACGCTGGACAGACGTGCTGTTTATCAAAACACCCAGGTTTACTGGAATGAAAGCGACGTGCATGCCGGTTTGCAGGTGCCACTTAACTTTAGCGCCGGCAGGAATATTACCGGGCTTACTGTTGCTTCCTCGATCCATTTTGCGGCTACATCTTTTCAGCAGACCTTACAGAAAATATTTAATAAATCATACGCGTACCTGAACAATACAGTAAGTTTCAGCAATTTCATACAACAGGCCCGGCAAAACATTTATCCGCGCTTTGGCGAAAGTATCACGTTTAATTATAAAGTTGCTGTAAGTAGTTTAACGGCTACACAAACATTAGTTACCGGTACACTGTATCTACCTGGTTTGGCCACAAATCATAACCTGTTAATTAACGTGGCGCAGCATCAAAAAGGGCAAGAAAATGTGATCAGCTTCTCCAACGATTTCCCGTTTAGCCGCGGTTATACAGCCGAAAATTTGCATGAATTGCAGAAGATTGGAGCCGATTACCATTTCCCAATTGTTTACCCCGATGCCGGTATTGCCAATACAATTTATCTGATGCGGATTCGGGGTGATTTGTTTTTTGACTATACCCATGCCAGATATTTCTATACCCGCACTGAATTAATAGGTTCAGATTTCAGGTCGGTTGGAGGCACTTTATATTTTGATACCAAGTGGTTTAACCAGCAGCCGTTAACGTTTGGGGTGCGATATAGCCATTTACTGGACCGTGATTTGTTCGGTGGTGCCGGACCTAATGTGGTTGAAATTGTATTACCGGTTACGTTCTTTTAAGTATTGAGATCTTCGTTAGCGTTGGCTATTATCGATCTTACCCGTTTGGCATCAGTGACATCAATTGCATATTCATCACCTATGGTACTGCCCATCACAATATGGTCATTGGCGTACTGCATTTTGCTTTGAACCCGCGATTGTAAAGTTCCGTGTATCTCGTTAACTCCGGTAAATAGTACCAGCTCAGCCGCATTGATCTCGGTAACTCCGCTGCCTGCCATGATGGATATGCGGCTATCTGCCTGTTTAACCAGCTCGGCAATAACACGCGAACCCTCGACCGCAGTACTTTTGCCGCCAGAGGTCAGAATGCGTTCAAACCCCAGTTCGATGATATCCTCTAAAGCCTGGAAGTAATCGGCGCACATATCAAACGCGCGATGGAAGGTTGCACCCAAACCGGCTTTTTTTGCCATTTGTACCAAGGTGCGATTGCGCTCTATGTCTACAGTACCGTCGGCGTTTAAAATACCGGTAACAATGCCATCGCAACCTGCGTCGATACAATATTGCACGTCAGCTACCATGGTCTCAAACTCAATATCACTATATAAAAAATCAGCGCCGCGGGGTCGTATTAGTACGTATAATTTGATATTTAATAACTTACGTGCAACGGTGATATGTCCGGGCGAGGGGGTGGTGCCGCCGGCATATAAATTATCGCATAGCTCAACGCGTACGGCGCCGCCTTCCTGGGCGGCTAATGCCGAGGTGATTGAATTTGCACATACTTCAAGAGCGACCATAATATCAACAATTTAATTACCAGCAAATATAAATTAGCGGTAAACGATTAATCTTTTACCGTTTCATAAAAATATTTTCCGGGGATGATCAGGTCCTGTTTTTGGGCATCGCATACGGCATAAGTAAAACCTTTGTGCAATGCATAGGCTCCATACTCTCCTTTTTTGTTGATGGCTAAAAATCCAACCTGTATTTCTTTTACAGTTTCAGGTTTCTTTTTAATGATGCGATGACAAGCCTCTTTGCAAGCCTCCTGCGGAGTATAACCCTGTCGCATCAGTTCCACTACCAAAAAGCTGCCCACGTTCCGGATCACTTCTTCGCCAACACCAGTTGACGTGGCGCCGCCAACTTCATTGTCTACATATAAGCCGGCGCCGATGATCGGACTGTCGCCCACGCGACCATGCATTTTCCAGGCCATGCCGCTGGTTGTGCACGCGCCTGATATATTGCCTTTGGCGTCAATAGCCAGCATACCAATGGTGTCGTGGTTAAACTTGCCGCCCGGCATGTGGTTTTCAATGTTCATCACCGGTTTATACTCGTGCTTAACCAACCATTTTTTCCAGGCTTTTTCTGATTCTGGTGTCAGCAGCTTTTCTTTTTTAAAGCCCTGTTCAATAGCGAATTGCCGTGCGCCATCACCTACCAATAAAACATGCGGGGTTTTTTCCATCACCGCGCGGGCTACCGATATGGGGTGTGCTATGTCTTCCATTGCTGCTACCGCTCCGCAGTTACCCTGTTCGTCCATTATACAGGCATCCAGCGTAACATGTCCGTCGCGATCGGGATAGCCTGCACGGCCTACGCTGTGATTGTGTAAGTCGGCCTCGGGCACCCGCGCTCCGGCTTCGACGGCATCCAGTGCGCGGCCACCTTTTGATAAGATCTTCCAGGCTGCTGCATTGGCGGCTACGCCAAAATCCCAGGTTGAAATAACTATCGGATGATTATTGGCGACAGGCTGATTCAAAACCCTTTTTGCCATTGCAGATGCTGAAAGCGCAGTCAAAGAAGCGCTTATTGAAGATACTTTGATGAATTTACGGCGGTTATACATTTAGGCAATATATGAAAAATGATCTTTTAAATTTATGCAGCGGGTTTCCAAAAAGTGACAATTAATCCACCCAAAACAACCAGTGACCCACCAACAACAATTGGAAGAGAGGGAACCGTTTTAAAAGTGAAATAAGTGATGACCTGCCAAACTACAAACAAAGTGGCTATGTATAAGCCTACTACTTTACCAAATTCGACAGGAGCCAGGTTTAGAAAAAAGCCGTAACCAAATAGTAGTAGTGTCCCTACCAGGCCAAACCCTATTCTCGCTATGCCGGTGTGCTCATAAATGGTTTTACGTATAATGGCATCGCCGCTAACTTCAAGTGTGGTAGCAACTATCAAAAAAATAATTGGATGGATATTCTGCACAACTGATTTCATTATAAATTAAAATAACAGATGGCCGTTATTCGGCCTCGTCAGACTGCGCCAATATCTCCCGGCATTTTTCAAAATCGCGTTCAAATACTTTGATTTTGTAGGCACCAAGGGCATCTGTCTGCAAAGGATAAATATTAGCACCATTTTCATCTATAAAGCAGGATATGCCGGCAGTTTGCAGCTTGCCTAATGCAATTTCGGCTTGCATAAAGTTCATAAAGGTATCGAGGGTTACTATTTTGTCTTCCATAGTATGAGATAATTTCTCTAATGTAAGCAGGTTTTTTTAATTTGGCGGTATCATGAACCGTATTGACCGTATATCGGCTATTTTGATCCAGTTGCAATCGCGCAGAGTGGTAAAAGCTGCGGATATCGCCGAACGTTTTAATATCAGCCTGCGTACTGTTTACCGGGACGTAAAGACTTTGGAAGAAGCCGGTATCCCGCTCATCGGCGAAGCCGGAGTAGGATATTCTATTATGGATGGTTATCGTTTGCCGCCGGTAATGTTTACCAGGGAAGAGGCTACAGCCTTTTTGACCGCCGAGAAGTTTGTTGAAACTTTGACCGATGCTGCAACCGCCACTCAGTATAAATCGGCTATGTATAAGGTTCGCGCCATACTGAAAACTACTGAAAAGGACATGTTGGAAAGCATGGACGACAGGATAGAGGTGATCAAAGGTGTACACATTCCTGAAATGGCGAACACTGATCATATCCAAACCGTTCTGCATAGCATTTCGCAAAAGCAGGTATTGTCGCTAAATTATTTTGCACAGCATAGCCAGGAACATACTAAGCGTTATGTCGAGCCCATAGGTATATTTTTTATGAGCGGCTTCTGGCATTTGATCGCTTATTGTCGCCTACGAAAAGATTATCGCGATTTCAGGGTCGATCGTATTAAGAACCTGTTAGTTACCGACGAACATTATACTGACGAACATCCATCGCTCAAAGATTATATCGCCCAAAAAACAATAGAGAAGGAATTGGATGCGGTAGTGATTCTGGTGGATAAAAGTGTGTATCCACACCTGGAGCATCAAAAATATTACAGCGGATTTATTTCTGAGAAATCTAAGGGCGACGGGATAGAGATGACTTTTCTGACCAGTTCATTAGAAGGTTTTGCCCGTTGGTACATGATGTACGGCGAAAATGCCGAGATCGTAAGTCCGGATAGCCTGCGCGACCGTGTGCGTGAGCTTACCGAGCGTTTAATGCAACGTAATTTTTCTGTAAGCTACTGACACAAGGTTGTCATTAATGCTTGTTTTTTTGTGAACAGATCAACAAATTATCTGTTAAACTAAAACGCTAAATAACTCGTTATGACAAACATCAGTTCAAAGACAAGCCTCACTATCCATGCACCAGCTGCCCTGGTTTGGAAAGCATTAACCGATCCTGAAATCGTAAAACAGTATTTTTTCGGTACCAATCAGCAATCCGACTGGCAACAGGGAAGCACCATTACCTGGACCGGCGAATGGGAAGGCAAAACCTACCAGGATCATGGTAAGATACTTGAAATTACCCCCGGAAGCTACGTGAAATACAGCTATTGGAGCAGTATGGGCGGCACTGAAGATAAGCTTGAAAACTATCAAAATGTAAGTTATATTTTGAATGAAAAAGATGGTGTTACTACACTGGAGATTGGGCAGGAAAATATAAAAAGCGAAGCAGCCAAAGAACACTCAGAACAAAACTGGCAGGGGATTTTCGGTAAGATGAAGGAGATGGTTGAGCGTGGGCAGGTAAAGTAATTTTCCAATTGTCATCCTGAGCGATAGCGAAGATCTGAGAACTATTTAACCGCCGCTCAACAGATTCTTCGCTATCGCTCAGAATGATAAAGTTATTAGAGTATATTGGGTTTAGCGTTCAAAGCTCATTCGCTTGCCGCTAACGTCGCTTATAAATTTACCCTCGCTCCAGGCCAGGTTGCCTGATACGATGGTGTGTTTAACAGACGATCTGAAAGTAGCACCCTCGAACGGACTCCAGCCGCATTTGTAAAGGATATTGTTTTTATTTACCTGCCAGGGCTGGTTGAGGTCGACAAGCACCATGTCGGCAAAGTAGCCTTCACGAATGAAGCCGCGTTTTTCTATCTGGAAACAAATGGCAACATTATGCGCCATTTTCTCGGCGATTTGCTCTAAAGTTATTTTTTGATGATGATAAAGTTCAAGCATAGCCACCAGCGCATGTTGTACCAATGGCCCGCCGGATGGGGCTTGCAGATAAGGCTGTGACTTTTCTTCGATAGTATGCGGGGCATGGTCTGTCGCAATGACGTCTATACGGCCATCTAACACAGCCTGTAAAATGCCGTCACGGTCATGCTCAGTTTTTACTGCCGGGTTCCATTTGATAAAATTGCCTTTTGTTTCGTAATCCTTATCGCTGAACCACAAATGATGTATGCAGGCCTCAGCAGTAATGCGTTTGTCTTTTAACGGTGTCGAGTTATCAAAAAGATGCGTTTCTTTTTCTGTCGATATATGTAGAATATGTAACCGTGTATTATGTTTTTTTGCTAACGCGACAGCCATCGACGATGATAAATAGCAAGCCTCCTCGCTGCGAATAACAGGGTGCAGCCTAACGGGGATATCGTCGCCCATTAGTTCGCGGTAATGAGCCAGGTTGTGTTTGATGGTGGCTTCATCTTCGCAGTGGGTAGCAATAAGCATTGGTGCCTGAGCGAACAAGTGTTCAAGGGTTACGGGGTTATCAACCAGCATATTGCCGGTTGATGAGCCCATGAAAACCTTGATGCCGCAGACATTCTTGCCATCGGTTTTCAAAACTTCGTCCAGGTTGTTGTTTGATGCGCCCATAAAGAACGAGTAGTTAGCCAGCGAGGTTTGCGCGGCTATCTGGTATTTATCCTCTAACAATTCCTGCGTCAAAGTATTAGGCACGGTGTTAGGCATCTCCATAAATGAAGTAATACCCCCGGTCACCGCCGCCCGGGATTCGGTATAAATATTAGCTTTGTGCGTTAACCCCGGCTCACGAAAATGCACCTGGTCGTCAATAGCGCCAGGTAAAAGATACAAACCTTCTGCATTAATAACGGTAGCTGCCTGCGCGTCAATCTGTGGGGCAATCTTTTCAATCAGACCGTCTTTTATCAGGATGTCGGCTACAAATTGTTTATTTTCGTTAACTACGGTTGCTGCTTTGATGAGGATGGATGCCATGCTGCAAATATACAATGCAACGGCTACACTACCGTTTATCCAATTCAAAAATATCCGGATAAGCCAAAGCAGCTTTCAGAATAAAGTTTAGAGAGTCGGTTACCCAGATATCGCCATTAATGGCCATTTTTAAAACCTCGGGCGCGGGTTGGGTAATTATCAAAATATCCTCGGTTGGATCCAATTTTTGCTTTGAATTAAATTCGGCATCAAACAAAATAAAACCATAAGTAACCTGATTAAGCTTAGTTGGATTATTAGCGATCTTTCCTAAAGATATCAGCTGATCTGCAGTTGCGCGAATGCCGGTTTCTTCTTCCAACTCATTCAAAGCTGATTCGATGATCGAACGATTTTTTTGCTGCATACCTCCCGGTAGCTCGGTCAGTACCTGCCCCAGCGCATGTTTATATTGTTTTACCAGCACTACTTTCCTGTCTTTGGTTACTGCTAAAACCTGTACCACGTCGCCCATCGGAGAATAGTAATAGTCGTCAATGATTTTACCGTTGGCCAACCTAACGGTGTGTTTTAACACCGGGAACCACCTGCTCGGCGATACATCCTCTTCATTAATTAAAGTCCATTTCTTTATTTCTCTGTCTGGTTGCATAGCGATAAAATTAGCGCTTTTATGCCAAAATTCACTAACCGGAAACCTTTCATCTTTGAGGTTTCGCCTTTCCCCTCAAAGAAAACTATCTTTGCGGCATGGCAGCAACTTTTGAGGATTTTAAATTTAACCGGCAAATTTTAAACGCCATTGCCGATGCGGGGTATACAGCCCCGACTCCTGTGCAAATCAAAGGCATCCCGCCAATTATGAACGGGCAGGATGTAATGGGCATTGCGCAAACAGGTACCGGTAAAACTGCGGCTTATGTGTTGCCGATAATTATGCGGTTAAAATATGCACAAGGCCAACATGCCCGCGCGTTGATAGTAGCACCAACACGCGAACTGGCCATGCAGATTGAGGACAATGTGAAGGCCTATTCAAAATATACAGACTTACGTATTGTTTCAGTTTATGGCGGATTAGGACCTAAAACGCAGATAGAGAATATTACAAAAGGTGTCGATATCATTGTAGCTACACCGGGCCGCTTTATGGATATTTACCTGGCCGGGCATATTGTTACTAAAACTCTGCAGGTGCTGGTACTTGATGAGGCTGATAAGATGATGGACATGGGTTTTATGCCGCAGATAAACCGCATCCTGGAAGTGGTGCCGGTTAAACGGCAGAATCTGTTATTTTCTGCAACGATGTCTGAAAAGGTGCATCAGTTATCGGCTAATTTCCTGGAGTTTCCTACGTTGATCGAGGTTACGCCCCAGGCTACTCCTGCCCAAACCGTTGAGCAAAGGGTATATCATGTACCCAACATGAAAACCAAGATCAACTTATTGCGTGAATTACTGAATGATGAAGGTGATATTACCAAGCTGATGGTTTTTTGCAAAACCCGTACCGCTGCCGAGGACGTGTACAAATTTCTGTTGCGCAAGTTTGGCGAGGAGCAGGTAAAGGTACTGCATGCCAACAAAGGGCAGAACACGCGCATTAACTCCATGAATGCCTTTAAAAATGACGAAGTCAAGATACTGGTTGCAACCGACGTGGCGTCGCGGGGCATCGACGTAAGCGATGTTAGCCATGTAATTAATTTCGATGTGCCGGTGGTAATTGAGGATTATGTGCATCGTATCGGGCGTACCGGGCGTGCGCTGCAATCGGGTGTAGCCA
Organism: Mucilaginibacter panaciglaebae; assembly: GCF_039539265.1. NCBI lineage: Bacteria > Pseudomonadati > Bacteroidota > Sphingobacteriia > Sphingobacteriales > Sphingobacteriaceae > Mucilaginibacter > Mucilaginibacter panaciglaebae. The sequence continues at coordinate 308,289 of NZ_BAABCV010000001.1, read as the reverse complement.
TTACTTTCTGTAATCCGGCCGAAGAATACTATCTCAATAAAATACAAAAACTGATACGCCAGACCATTCCTGTATTTGATATTCCTGCCGGGGTATTTGTTGAGGAAACGCCATATGAAGAACGCCAGGATCAGGCAAAAGAGATCGATATGCAAAAACGGCGGGAAAACCCTGAGTTTAAAGGTGCTTTCCACGAAAAGAAGACCGTCAATCAGCGCAAGAAGTTCGATGCCGAAAAAGCGAAACGTGTTGGGCATGTAGGACAGCCTAAGGGCAGGGGCAGAGGAGCGAAAAAGAAGAGATAAAGCCCCCTCTAAATCTCCCCCGGTAGGAGAGACTAATAATAAAACTTATAGAAGAGTCCTTTAAAAATCTCTCCCTACCGGGGAGGGCTTGGAAGGGGCCAATTAGCATTAATGAAAATAAAAATCACTCCGCTAAATTTCGCAACTGCGTTCTTTCTGTTCCTGTTCGGGTATACATGGATATATGGAGCGGCTGTTACCGGCTCGAGATATCCGCATTTGAGCGGGGCTATCAGTCTTATTTTCCTGCTGTTTGCTTTCGTAGTGTCATTTATGGATATAATGTTCCGTAATTTCTTTCCGGACACCAAAAAGTTATGGCTGATTGAGTTAAGCTTTATAACTTTGGCCGCAATAATTTTTTTACTTGTTAAATAACCATAAATGAAAACTGCCGAAATAAAAGTTACTGTAGAACTCGACGATAATAATGTTCCTGAAAATATTCTTTGGGAATCAACCGATTCAGCCAATAAAGAGGCTGTGCCTGTAAAATCAATGATGCTGGCGCTGTGGGATCATAATTATAAAAATGCCTTGCGTATTGATCTATGGACAAAAGATATGTCGGTAGACGAAATGAAGATCTTCTTTTTCCAAACCCTGATGACTATGGGCGACAGTTTTTTACGTGCTACCGGCGAAACAAACATCATTGAAGACCTGCGTGATTACTGCGACCACTTTGCCGATAAAATGCAGATACCAAGATCATAATTATAATATTTCCATATGCGCTTACCCTCATTAGTATCATTTATCGGGTTTGTATTGTTAATGGCGGGCACATGGTGCCCGCTGCTGCGCCCGTTCCATTTATTTAATATGGATGTTTACGATTTGAATCGTCCGTATGGTATGGTGATTTTATTAATAGCTGTAGTGGGTATTTTAGGCGTAATACTAAACCGTAAACAGTTGGTGCGTTTAACCGGATGGCTATCTTTTATATTGGTGCTACTGTTATTTGTTGCCGCTTATATGAAGGTTCATACCAGCTTTAGCTTTTTGCCATTTAAGTCTATTGCCGGGTTTTTGGCCAGGCAAATCAAATTTAAGTGGGGGTGGTATTTATTATTCGCAGGGCCGTTGGTTGCCTTAGCCGGATCGATGGTGAAAACCTCAAAGTATTCGCGATAGCTCTAAATGTTGAAAAAGTGGTACAACAATAGTTAATTAGCGTTGTTTTAGAGCCTTTGGTTAATAATTCAAATAGTTTTTTTGTGCAAACTTATCTTAAATGATCAAATTATCTTTCCGAAACCAGGTGCTTATCGGTTTTGCCGTTTCCATTGTATTGGTATTTGTTGTTGGGTTTTTATCCTTTAGCAGTATTACGCAACTTGAAGATGATACCAATATGGTTGCTCACACTCAAAAAGTGATCAAAACATCGGATAATTTATTACAGCAATTAATTGATGCTGAAACCGCAATGCGTGGTTATGGAGCAACTGGAAAAAAGGTTTTTTTAGGGCCATATAATGCTGCGGCACCTAACATTCATGTAGCTCTTGAAGATATGCGGTCTCTTATTCCGGATAATCCTCTTCAGGTAAAACGCGTGGAGGCTTTAACCGAGCTGATAAACTCTCAGTTAAATGTGTTAAAAACAAACATAGAAGCGCGTTCAACCAAAGGTTTAGAATACATGGTGGCAAATAATTTATTTGTTGCCGGCAAACAGAACATGGATTCTATTCGTCATGTATTATCGCAAGTAAAAGATACAGAAAATCAACTATTGGCCCAGCGTAAAGCCAGTTCACAGCAGGCATCTACAAATGCTATTATATTTATTGGAGTTGGCTGTACTATATTTTTGGTGATCATTATCGTGCTTTTCTTTTATATACAAAGAACATTTGCCGAGCAAAAAAAGATAGAAGATGAGATTAAGATAGCCAATGTTGAGTTAGAAAAAGTATTGGCAGAAAATGAAACCCAAAATTGGCTGCTTACCGGAACCGGTAACCTAAATGAGAAAATGCAAGGCCAGCAAAGCGAAAAAGAGCTTACCCAAAATATCCTGTCAGAAGTAGCCGGCTACACCAAGGCCTTAACGGGTACTATTTATTTGCATAATGAAAAAGAAGGCCGTCTTGATTTTTATTCAAGTTATGCATTCTCAGATCCTGTTTATATCAAACAAACTATTGCTTTGGGCGAGGGTTGGATAGGTGAGGTTGCACGCAGCGGCAAATCAGCAATAGTTAAAGGAAAACTGAACAATAAACTTGAACTGCAGTCATCTGTATTGTTAGATAGCAATGTTGAAAGTTATATTCTTCCATTCTTTTTCGACAAAAAATTAAAAGGTGTAATAGAGGTTGCTTACCGCGATCTGATTAATGATCAGGTTAAAGATTACCTCGGACTTGTCAGTAACGATATCGGTATTTCTGTAAATACGGCGCAGGCACGTACCATTATGCACGACCTGTATGAAGAAACGCAACAACAAGCCGAGGAGCTGGCCGCGCAGCAGGAAGAAATGCGCGTTACCAATGAGGAGCTGATGAACAAAACCGAAATGCTGGAAGCATCAGAAGAAGAGCTGCGTGTGCAGCAGGAGGAATTGCGTACCATCAATGCCGAGTTAGAGGAAAAAGCCAGCTTACTGGAAGAGAAAAACCAGGCTATTGAAGAAGCCCGGGCAGCAATCAACACCAAGGTTGAAGAGCTTGAAACTACCGGAAAATATAAATCTGAGTTTTTGGCTAATATGAGTCATGAGCTGCGTACACCATTGAATAGTATCCTCGTGTTGGCGCGGATATTAAAAGATAATAAACCAGCTAACCTTTCTGAAGATCAGATCAAATATGCCAGTGTAATATTCAACGCAGGTAATGACCTGCTGACGCTCATTAATGATATTCTCGACCTTTCTAAGATTGAGTCGGGCAAACTGGAGATACAAAATGAGGATGTCAGAATATCAGATATCCTTACTGATATAGAAAGCCTGTTTGCCGAGGTGGCGGCCAATAAGCAAATACGCTTTACCACCAGCATAAAAAATGCGCCCGAAACTATCTTTACCGATAAGATGCGGGTAGAGCAGGTAATTAAAAACCTGCTGTCAAATGCGTTTAAGTTTACCGCAGAGCAGGGCGCCATTGCCATTGCCGTTGATGCAGGCAAATCACCGCAAACGGTTGCCTTCTCTATTAAAGATACCGGTATCGGTATCGCTTCTGATAAACAGAAGGTTATTTTCGAAGCCTTTCAACAAGCAGATGGCTCAACCAGCCGTAAATATGGTGGTACGGGCCTGGGTTTATCTATCAGCCGCGAGTTAGCATCATTACTGGGCGGCGCCCTTACCTTGCGCAGTAAACAAGGCGAGGGTAGTGAGTTTATACTAACTATTCCGGTGCAGGCTAAAGCTGCCGCAGGTGCTGAGAATGACCGGGTGCCAACCGTAGATAGTTTTACTCCGGCTAAAATGGCCTTTAAACCGCTGCCGAAACCGGTACGTAAATTTGATCGCGATCCATTGGTAGTAATTGTTGAGGATGATAAAAATTTCGCTACAATATTACAGGACTATTCGCACGATCACGGTTATAAATCGGTGATTGTCAATGAGGGAACTGATGCAATACAGATTATAAAAGATAACCAGCCAGATGCGGTAATACTGGATATTATGCTGCCTGGCAAAGATGGCTGGCAGATATTGAAGGAATTAAAGCAAGATCCTGAAACATCAGATATTCCGGTGCATTTAATGTCGGCTGGCGATGCTACAGCTAACCGAGTGCGTAAAGAAGGTGCCATAAGCTTTTTGAAAAAACCTATAGACACCAGAGCACTTGATAAGTTATTTGGCGATATTATGGCTAATAGCGGTACTCAGTTCAGGCAGATCTTGTTGGTTGAAGACCATAAAGCACAAAGCCAGGCTTTGAAAGATATGATGCAGGCCAACGGCATCACGGTCGATCAGGCGTTTGACGGCACGTCAGCTTTTCGTTTGCTGCATGAAAATGAATACCAATGCGTCATTTTGGACCTTAATTTGCCGGATATCTCAGGATTGGATTTATTAGACAAGATCAAGGAGGTTGAGCGTTTCTCATCCTTGCCTGTTATTATTAATACGGCTATGGAGCTTGATAAAACATCCGTAAGCAGACTGATGAAATATGCGAATGCGATGGTTGTTAAAACAAATAAATCATCAGACAGGTTAATTGACGAAGTAAATCTGTTTTTAAATAAAATAAGCACTATAAAGCCGCAACCGGCTACAAGGATAACAAAAGTCATGACGACAGGAAGTGAAGGCGTTAAAGGCAAAAAAGTATTGATTGTAGATGATGATATGCGTAACATCTTCGCATTAAGCAGCGCCCTGCAGGGTTATGATATGAATGTCGAGATAGCTAATGATGGCGAAGAAGCCTTAGAGAAGCTGAATGAGATTTCGGATATTGATATTGTGCTGATGGATATTATGATGCCTAAAATGGATGGTTACGAAGCTACCCGCATTATACGTAAACAAAGTAAGTGGGCCCGCTTGCCGGTTATTGCGCTTACTGCAAAAGCCATGAAGGATGATCGCGAGAAATGTATTGAGGCCGGTGCTAACGACTATATCACCAAACCGGTAGATATGGACCGTCTGATGGCGCTAATGCAGTTATGGCTAGATAAATAATATGCATGCTGCTGCCGAAACCATAACTAGCCCCCAGATAACTGAGATCATTGATCTGGTAAAAAAAATATATGGCTTTGATTTTAGCAGCTACACCAAGGCTTCGTTAAAGCGCAGAGTTACACGCATAATGCAGTTGAAGAAACTGCAATTTTATGACCTGAAACACGTGCTGGTTAATGACAAAAATTTTTTCCAGCATTTTTTAGAAGAGGTTACCGTGAACGTAACCGAAATGTTTCGCGATCCAAGTTTTTATAAGGCTTTTAATGACCAGGTTATTCCTTATTTGTCGTCATACACGCATAGTAAAATATGGTGCGCTGGCTGTTCGTCTGGCGAGGAGGTTTATTCGATGGCTATTTTATTGCAGCAAGCAGGCATCCGTAAAAAATCATTCATTTATGGTACTGATATTAATACCGAATGTTTAAAAGAGGCACGCAAAGGTATTTATAGCCTGCGTAAAATAAAAAGTTACTCAGAAAACTATCAAATGTCCGGGCTTGAAGGATCATTAACCGACCATTTTACTATCCTGTACGACGCGGCTACAATACATAGCGAATTGAAACAAAACATATTATTTTCGGTTCATAATCTTGTGTCAGACAATGTATTTAATGAATTTCAATTGATAACTTGCCGTAACGTATTTATCTATTTTGAAATAACTTTGCAGGAGAGGATACTTGACCTTTTTTACAAGAGCCTTACCCCGCTTGGTTTTTTATGTCTGGGATCAAAGGAAGCCATCCGATCAGATTTTTTCAAAAAGAAATTTAAAGTCATCAACCAAAAGGAAAATATATATCAAAAAATTGGCTCTTGATTCGCATATCATTGAACGTTGGCGTAGCTCGGAACTGCTGTTGCTGGGGGGCTCTGCAGGCTCGTTTAAGTCCATATATAGTGCGGTCAAGGTATTTCCCCCTACACTTAATAAAGCAGTGCTAATTATCATACATCGTAAAAAAAACTTTTTCAGCGAAATTGAAAAACTATTTGCTCAAAATAGCCGTATGTCGCTGCGCGAAGTTTGTGATAAAGACGTAATCAACAACAATACCGTTTATATCGCGCCTGCCAATTATCATACCTTGATTGAAAAAGACAGATATTTTAGTTTAGACGTGTCTGATGCGGTTTGGTACTCAAAGCCTTCTATTGATGTCGCTTTTGATAGCGCTTCTGATATATATTGTGAAAAGTGTACTGCTGTGCTTTTCTCCGGGGCTAATCCAGACGGCGCGGAGGGGTTGCTCAAATTACGTCAAAACGGTGCGCTCACTATAGCTCAGAGCCCCCAGGAGGCGGAAATGCCGGAGATGCCACAAGCCGCAATTAATATGGATGCTGCACAATATGTGCTGGACACTAAACAAATTCTTGAGCTTTTTCAACTATAAAATATACGCACTAAACTTATTATAAATGCCGATCCCAGTTAATATCCTTATAGTTGATGATCGCCCGGAAAACATCATTGCCCTGGAGGCATTACTAAAGCGTAATGATATCAAAATTCTTTCAACCACATCGCCAAACGACGCGCTTAAAATTGCCTGGGAGAATAATATTGCTATAGCCCTTGTCGATGTACAAATGCCCGAAATGGACGGTTTTGAGTTCGTGGAAATGCTGAAATCAAATCCGCGTACAAAAGATATTCTTGTGCTTTTTGTTACCGCTATATCAAAAGAAACGCGTTATGCAGTAAAGGGACTTGGCGTTGGCGCAGTTGATTATTTGTATAAACCGCTCGATCCGTACATTACTTCGGCTAAAGTCGATTCATTTATACAATTGGCCCGGGCGCAAAAGGAGGTGAAGCAAAAAAATGAGGAGCTTGAAAATTACGCTATGGTGGTTAGCAACTCGGCCGATATTATTTGTACGGTTGATGCCGAAACGCTGCGTATTAAAACCGCTAATCCTGCTACGGAAACAATATTGGGTTATCGACCGGTTGAACTGATAGGTAAAAGTATTTTGGACAGGGTAGTGGACGAAGACCGAACTGCTTTCCGTAATCGCTTGGCTGACATTATTAAAGAAAATCGGGCATTAGCCGTTTTAGATTACCAATTTATTACTTTTTCTAAAAATCCAATTTCGGTTGAGTGCCGGGTGGCTTATCGCAACAAAACGCTTTTTTTTAATATTAATGACGTCACGCCACAAAAAAGCTACGAAAGCCAGCTGATCAAATCAAAGGAAGCCGCCGAGATAGGTAAGAAAGCAAAAGAGGCTTTTCTGGCTAATATGAGCCATGAATTGCGCACGCCTATAAACGGTATTATAGGTATTACTGCTTTACTACGCAAAACCTCGCTTACCGACCAGCAAAGCAGCATGATTGATATGCTGGATGTATCTTCGCAGTCATTATTGGGAGTGATAAACGATGTGCTGGATATTTCAAAGATCGATGCCGGTAAATTCAGCATTATCCGCTCGCCTAATAAAGTACGCGACCTGATACAGTCGGTTTACCGGTTATTAAAATTTAAGGCAGACGAAGAGCATATTGAGTTTTTTCTCAGCGTAGATAAAGATATCCCTGAATATTTAATGTTTGATTCGCTTAGGTTAAATCAGATATTAATGAATTTGCTCAGTAATGCCATTAAATTTACCAAACGCGGTTACGTAAAACTAACTGTAGTGCAGTTGACCCGCGAAGCTGATAAGGTGAGGCTGCAGTTCAAAGTTGAGGATACCGGGATAGGTATACCTAAGCATCGGTTAAATGATATTTTTGAATCTTTTGAGCAAGCCGACGAGGATACTGCTAATAAATATGGCGGTACCGGCCTGGGTTTGGCTATTGTTAAAAAGTTGGTCGAACTAAAGGGGGGCCAGCTAACCGTAGATAGTCGTGTGGGCGAAGGCAGCGTGTTTACTTTTACCAACTGGTACACCATAGCTGGTAAACCAATCAAAGAGATCAGTAGAAAGCCGGCTGGCAAGCTAACGACGTTTGAGGGCGTCAGTATTCTTGTTGCCGAAGATAACCTGGTTAACCAGTTCATGCTGTCAAAAATATTGAACGACTGGAACTTGAAGTTCGACATTGTTAATAATGGGATGAAGGTTTTAGACAAACTAAAAGAAAATCACTATGACCTGATATTAATGGACACTCATATGCCCGAGATGAACGGCTACCAGACTGCCCGCAAGATCAGGATTGATTTTGAAGAACCTAAGCGCAGTATACCAATAATTTCATTGTCGGCCGCTACTTTTGACCATGAGCAACAGGAAGCTTTAACATCCGGTATGAATGATGTGTTGGCAAAGCCGTTTTTTCCTGCTCAGTTGCATGAAAAAATAAAGCACTTGCTGGCATTGCCCGGGGGCTAAAACTCAAGCTTAGTTTGGCCAATGCCGGCTATTTTGGCCTCATGTTCAAGCAGCCATTTTTTGCGCCACAGCCCACCGGCATATCCGGTTAGGCTGCCGTTTGAACCAATAACGCGGTGACAGGGCACAACCACCCATAAATTATTTTTGCCATTTGCCGCAGCAATGGCACGTATAGCCAGGGGGCTGTTCATGCGTAACGATTGTTCATTATAGGTTATGGTTTTGCCATATTCAATCTTCCGCAATTCTTGCCATACTTGTTGCTGAAAATCAGACCCCGGCTGCTTTATGGGCAAATCAAATGTACGGCGTGTGCCTGCAAAGTATTCGTCAAATTGCCTGGCTGCTCCTAATAATAAGGACGATGATGGTTCTGAAACCTCATGATGCTCGTCCAAAATATGTATGCGGCTGATAAAACCATCGTCTTCAACAATCATGGCGGTGCCTACCGGTGTTTTGTAATACATTACTGGCATAAAGTAAAATTAAGGCTCTTTTTTGCTAAAGCCCAATTTAAACGCGCTAATTGCTATTTTTACGCCGATGAAACTTTTTGACCAGACGTGGGAACTTCTTAAAAAGGAAGTTGTGCTTGAGTGGCGCTCAAAATATGCTTTTAATGGCGTACTGCTTTACGTGGTGTCAACCGTATTTGTCTGCTATATTTCTTTTAGCCTCACACCGGGTTTTGACAAAAGCGAGGGCTACAAAGTGGTATGGAATGTGTTGTTTTGGATTATAATGCTGTTTGCATCAGTAAACGCCATAGCCAAAAGTTTTTTGCAGGAAAGTAAAAGCCGGCTGTTGTATTACTATTCAATTGCCAGTCCGCAGGCTATTATTTTATCCAAGACCATCTATAATATTTTGCTAATGTCGTTGCTTAGCATACTGGCATTAATAGTATATCTGCTGTTTTTTAATAATACCCTCGGCGATCCCTTTTTTTATTTTTTAGTGGTGATACTGGGTAGTTTAAGTTTCTCGACAGTATTTACCATGATATCCGCCATCGCCTCAAAAGCAGGCAACAATGGCGCCTTAATGGCGATATTAAGTTTCCCGGTAATTATCCCCGTTATCTTAATCCTTATTCGCCTAAGCAAACATGCAATGGACGGCATTGAACGCAGCTTGAGTTACGGCGACATTGGCGCTTTGTGCGCCATAAATGCTATTGTTATTGCAACAGCTTTGTTGTTATTTCCGTATCTATGGCGCGATTAATAATACAGACCCTTAAAGTTCGTTAAATATCATTTTAATTAGCAATATGAAGTTATTGAGGATATTATTGATGATGATGGTGCCTGTCATGAGTTGGGCGCAAAGTGTAGTTGTTACAGGTAAAATAACTTCCGCTGATACCAAGGCTCCGGTGGCCGGTGCCAGCGTGTTTTTAAGCAATTCGTCATTTGGTACCTCAACCGGCAAAGACGGTAAATTTACGCTTACCAGTTTAAAACCCGGTCAATATAATCTGGTGGTAAGTTCGGTTGGATATGAAGATGAATTGAAACTTATATCTCTTGTCGATGCCGGGGTTGTTCTGAATATCGAACTTAAGCCTAAAATTACCCAGCTAAAGGAAGTGACTATAGCGCCAATATCTAAATCAGATAGAAAACAGGCGCTTGAGCAGTTTAAACAAGACTTTATTGGTACAGATGAAAATGCGGGAAATTGTAAAATTGTAAACCCTGACGTTCTAAACTTCAGTTATCATCAAAATAAAACGGTATTAGAAGCTTATACTGATGAGTTTCTGCTGGTAGAGAATAAGGCGTTGGGTTACCGCATTAAGTTCCTTCTCAGAAATTTTAAAAGCGAGCTTCAAACCGGTAACATATCTTATTCGGGCAGTCAGGTTTTTGAAGAGTTAAAAGGTGGCAAAGTAAAGCAGGAAAGGTGGCACCGGAAGCGTGATGAGGCTTATTATGGGTCTGCCATGCATTTTTTTCGCGCTTTATACAGGGATAGTTTAGATGATGCAGGCTACCGTATTTATCGATTGTCGCGAGATATTAATGAATCTAGGCCGGCCGACCGTAATATTCAGGCTCACCTTGTAAATGCCAGAAAATTAAGTCGCGATTCGTTGATTTTTTGGGTAAATGCTGCCCACGATTCACGTTATACGCATCAGAAATTTCATGGCCGGTTCAATGTAAAAGACATCGTTAAATCAACTGCTAATCCAAACTTAAAAGAAGTGATCTTCCCTGATCATCTATATGTTGTTTATACCAAAAAATGGGAGGCGAATTTTTATAAAGATGTTTATCGTAGCCCTAATGATCTGAACTACCAAACTACGATAGTTAGCCTGGTTAATAATAATCCGTCAATTGTAATCGATAAAAACGGGACTATCATTGGCCCAAGCCCGATGTATGAAGGGTCGTGGTCGCAGGCGCGCCTGTCTGTACTATTACCGGTTGATTATACGCCTTACAGTACGCAACAGCAGTTTTTGGAAACTCAAGCATTAAAAAGAGATTAGAATCAGCTTCATTTAATATTTTTTATACCTGATTTCAGTATAATTTATCGGCAATTGCTTTATTTCGTAATTTCAAGCGCACAAAATTTCCTATGCGATTTTTACGGTTACTGTTGTTTTGTTTCTTACTGCCGGCCGCTGTATTGGCACAAACGGCTTCTATAACGGGTAAAGTAGTAACCAAAGCTTCAAAAACTGCCATACCGCAAGCCAGTGTTTTTCTCAGCAATTCGTCTTTTGGTACCTCAAGCGGGTCAGACGGATTCTTTATGTTAAACAGGCTAAGGCCGGGGCAATATACACTTGTGGTAACATCAATTGGCTTTGAAGATTTTACCAAAAAAATACAGGTAGGAGATGGGCCTGTAAATGTTGAAGTTGAGCTGGAGCCTAAAACTATTCAGTTGCGTGAGGTGAACATATCGACCACCGCCAAAGCCGATTGGAAGCGTAATTTCGAACAGTTTAAAAAAGATTTCCTGGGGTCAGATAATAACGCAAAGCTGTGTCAGATATTAAATCCTGATGTGATTTACTTTACCTACCATAAAAAGGTACTGACCCTGGAGGCCGAGACAGATAAGTTTTTAGTTATCGATAATAAAGCGCTTGGCTACCGGGTAAAGTTTCTGTTAAAAGATTTTAAAAGCGATGGCATAGCCGAAATTATAAGTTATGGCGGCGAACGTTTGTTTGAAGAGCTGCCCGGCTCTAAAGCACAGCAAAAAGCCTGGCAAAAGGCCCGTGACGATGCTTATTACGGATCGCCGATGCATTTTTACCGGGCACTGTATACTGATAAATTGGTTGAAGAAGGGTTTGAACTTCATCATCTTACCCGATACTTGAACCCGGCACTGCCGCCTGACGATGTGCTGCGCCAAAAAATCAACAAATTTAAAAGTCTGAACATGATTGATTCGGCCAACCATTGGATAGAGGTGGCTAATATGTCAAAGTATTATATGGATAAGGTCGCCCAAACGCCCTATGCTTCTTTTGAATTGTTGCGCCAAACAAAAACGCCGGGCATTTTCGCCATCACATTTCCTAACTATCTGTATGTGATGTATACTAAAAAACGCGATGAGAATAATTATAGAGATATCTTTCGGCCGTTGGATATGCCTAATTATGAAATTAGCGTAATTACATTAACTGACAACCCACCAGTAGCCTTTTTTGACAAAAATGGCATTGTAATTAACGGCGAACCATTGTATGAAGGCACATGGAGCAAATCGCGTTTGTCACAGCTTTTACCGGTTGATTACGTGCCGTCAGAGAAACGTTAGCCTCCAATACAAATAATTACTACATTTGCCCTACCAATCATACAATGAAATTTATATATCAAACCTGGTGGAAAGTACTTGCTGTAGTGTTGGTAGCGTACACACTTATTGGTGGATTATTGTTTAGAGTACCACGTTTAGATATTCTCCACGAAACAATCAGAAATTTATATTTCCACGTGCCTATGTGGATGGCCATGTTAACCGTATTTGTGGTATCTGTAGTTTATAGCCTAATGTATTTGCGAAGCGGAAAGGAAGAGCACGACCTGGCCGCAGTTGAATGTATTAATACTGGGATGATATTTTATGCTTTGGGGCTTATTACCGGCATGCTTTGGGCAAATTATACCTGGGGCGAGTTTTGGAGCGGCGACCCGAAGCAAAATAGTGCTGCTATAGCGTTTTTACTATATTGCGCTTATTTGGTGCTGCGCAATTCAATTGATGAGGAACAAAAACGAGCCAAAATAGCAGCGATCTATAACATCTTTGCTTTCCCGATAATGATCGTGTTGTTATTTGTTTTACCCCGTTTAACAGATTCATTACATCCGGGCGGAAGCGGAGGCAATCCTGGCTTTAATAAATACGATCTGGATAGCCACATGCGAATTGTACTTTATCCGGCTTTTATAGGTTGGAGTTTAATATCACTTTGGATAGCTACTTTGCGTTACCGCATACGTTTAATTGAAAATAAAAGACACAACATAAACTAATGAAAAGAGTATCCGTCTTCATATTATTGCTGCTATCATTTGTAAGCGCATTCGCGCAGCAGCCCAATCAGGTTGAAATGGCCGATGCTTTTCGCAGCTCGGGTAAAATATATGTTGTTATAGCTACTATAGTTATAATTTTTATCGGATTAGCTATATATCTTTTCTCTATCGACCGGCGGTTGAAAAAAATCGAAAAAGAAAATAAAGACTGAATATAAGTCATTGTTGTTTAAACATAGTTTTTGTACTATTGTTACAATAGGTATCCGTTATATGGATATAATAAATTGCGATTTTGATAAAATTTATATCAAATTTGAGGTGTTTATTAACAAAATCATATTTTATCAACTTTACTTATGGCTACAAATAATTCAGCCGCTAATCAGGAAACCCACTTCTTTGCCGATGTGTGCAGCAACTTCGATTACGCAGCACAGTTTACCAAACACGACGCTGGTTTATTAGACCAGATCAAATCATGTAACAGCGTTTATCGTTTCCGTTTCCCGATACGCCGGGGTAATAGCTTCGAGGTAATTGACGCCTGGCGCGTAGAGCACTCGCACCACCAGTCGCCAACCAAAGGCGGTATCCGTTACAGCGAAATGGTTAACGAAGACGAGGTTATGGCGCTTGCTGCGCTCATGACTTATAAATGCGCTATTGTTAATGTGCCTTTTGGCGGCGCTAAGGGCGGCATAAAAATCAATCCCAAGAACTATACTATACAAGAACTTGAAAATATCACGCGGCGTTACACCGTAGAGCTGGCGAAGAAAAACTTTATAGGCCCAAGTATTGACGTCCCTGCACCCGACTACGGCAGCGGCGAACGCGAAATGAGCTGGATTGCCGATACTTATGCTACCATGAATCCTGGTCAGTTGGATGCAATGGGGGCAGTAACAGGTAAGCCAATTGCACTGCATGGTATACAGGGCCGCCGCGAAGCAACCGGCAGGGGGGTGGCCATTGCCGCCCGGGAATGCGTTACTGTGGCCGAAGATATGCATAAATTGGGTTTAACACCAGGCATAGCTGGTAAACGTGTTATCGTACAGGGTTTAGGTAACGTTGGTTTTTATTCTGCCAAATTTCTGGCTGAATTTGGCGCAACTATCGTGGGTATCTGTGAATTTGAAGGCGCTATATATAATGAAGATGGTTTGGATGTCGACTCAGTATTTCAGCATCGCAAGGCAACCGGCTCAATACTTGGATTTGCAGGAGCAAAGCAGGAGTTTAAAAATACAATGGAAGGCTTAGAGCAGCCATGTGATATTTTGGTTCCGGCAGCTTTAGAAAATCAGCTTACCGTGAAAAACATCCGCAATATCAAAGCAAAAATTATAGTAGAAGGTGCAAACGGCCCGACAAGCCCGGAAGCCGAAACTATATTTTACGAAATGGGTGGTATCATTGTACCCGATATGTATGCTAATGCCGGCGGCGTAACCGTTTCTTATTTCGAGTGGCTAAAAAATTTGTCGCATGTGGCATTTGGTCGTATTAACCGAAGGTTTGAAGAAAATAATAATCTTAACCTGGTAAATATGGTTGAGGGTATAACCGGAGTGGCTTTAACGCCTGCGCAACGTGCTAATATTGTTAAAGGTGCGTCTGAACTGGAACTGGTAAACTCAGGGTTGGAGGATACAATGATCCGTTCATATCATGAAATACGCGAGATATACAAAACCAACGAAAAGATTGATGGCATGCGTACTGCAGCATTGGTGGGTGTTATTAATAAAATAGCAATTTCTTACCAAAATTTAGGTATCTGGCCATAATTGATTGAATGTATGAAATTTAAAGGCAGGCCGTAAGGCCTGCCTTTGTTGTTATGGATAATACTGTTGCGTAAATTAGTGTGTTGGTTATGTTTTGGGGATGGTTTTGAAAGGCAACGATTTTCTCGCACGCTGCGTAATTATCATAGTGATTACGATAGATCTGAAACCAGTGTTTAAGCCACTGTTTATTATACTCTTGCTGTTCAACGTGCAGGCTTTGGCACAATTGCCGCCCAACGTAGGCTTTGAGGACGGTTCTTTTAATGGCTGGATCTGCGCTGACGGAACTGTAGATAATAACGGCATTCTGCATTTGGGCAGTCACGGCCCGATAGTTACCAGACACACCTTATTTAATAAAGAAAATGACGGAGGTACACTGGATAGATACGGCAAATTTCTGGTACTTTGCCCCAATGGCAGCAGGTTTTCAATGCGCTTGGGAAACGATAGTGTGAATGCTCAGGCAGAGAGTATTAGTTACACTTTTCAGGTACCTGCAACGGCAAATACATCGCCTTATGTGGTGGCTTTTAATTACGCAGTGGTATTACAAAATCCCGATCATCAGTCTTTTCAGCAGCCCAGATTTGTGGCACATATATATGATGTGCAGGATAAGGTGTATATACCCTGCCCGGCGTTTGATTTTATAGCATCAACCTCATTGCCCGGGTTCAAATTGTCTGATGTTAAAGCGACAAACAGTAAAGGCCAGGACGCGGTGATCTATTACAAAGACTGGTCGACCGTTACTATTAATTTACACGGTTATGCCGGCAAATTCATGCGGCTTGAATTCACCACGCAAGACTGTTCAGAGGGCGGGCATTTTGGTTATGCCTATCTGGATATTGATGAAGGTTTATCTACCAGTGCAATAAGCGGCGCCAATTATTGCGACCCCGCGCAGCCCGTCCTGCTTCAAGGCCCGCGGGGTTTTGCCAGCTATGAATGGTTTAATGCCGATCTTTCTAAGTCGCTGGGCTCGGGGCAATTGTTAACTATTTTCCCGCCACCGCCTGATAATACCCAGTATGCAGTAAAGATTACTCCTTTTCCCGGCCAGGGTTGTGAAGATATTCTGTACGCGTCTGTCAGTAAAATTCAGGATGGCTTGACATTAAAAGCTATAGATACGCTGTATGGATGCCCCGAAACGGGCGTGGATTTGACCGGGCCGTCAATAACGGCTGGTAGCAGCCCTGGTTTTAAACTTAACTATTTCACCGATGTTTCTGAAACCACCCATGTGCGCGATTCGACCAGGGTGTTTTTATCAGGCAATTATTATATCCGCGGTACTATGCCCGATAAATGTCCGCATACAGCACAAGTATATGTAAAACTGACGGCCCCGGTTATAAAAGCTACTGATCCGGAACCAGTCAGATACCCCGCTACAATAGATATTACTAAGACATTTGTCAAACAACCAGACATAACCTATAGCTATTATACCGATGCCGGTGCAACTATTCCGCTTGAAAATTATACAGCTATTAGCCTCACCGGCGATTATTTCATTAAAGCTAAGAGCAGTTTTGGTTGCGAGGTTATTACCGGGATTAAAGCAACTATATTGCCGCCATTACCTTATATAGTAACTGCTCCCAACGTATTTACCCCTAATAATGACGGTGTTAACGATCTTTTTAGCATGCATATTGAAGGGTTTGTACAATTTAACAGCCTGAATATTTATAATCGCTATGGACAGCTTGTACATACCTCCAAATCAGCGTCCGATTTATGGGATGGTAAAATGAATAATCGTCAGCTGCCTGCCGGTACTTACTACTGGTTGTTTAAGGGTGTGGATACATACTATCATCAACAGATCACCAAAAGTGGTTCAATCGCTATTATCAGGTAGTTTAGATAAATTCTAAATAATATATATCTTCAGTAATAAACATTATTACCTGTACGTTTTGTATTTTTGCAGAATTAAGTTCAGGGAGATAATTGTAAATGAAAAAATCATCCATATTTGGTCTTGTTGTTATTGCTATCGCGATAGCTGTAATTATTAGTGTTTACTCAAGCTCAAGCACTTACGGTTCATTTAGAGATGCGCAAAATACCACAGGCGAATTGCATATTGTTGGTCACTTAAACAAAACCAAGCAATTGGTTTATGATGCCACTAAAGATGCCAACTACTTTTCTTTTTACATGAAAGACAATAAAGGTCAGGAGTGTAAGGTGGTTTTTACCGGTAGTAAACCTCAGGATTTTGAGCGTTCGGAGCAAATTGTGTTAACCGGCCAGATGGAAGGCGGAGAGTTTCATGCCTCAAAGATCTTAATGAAATGCCCGTCAAAATATACTAAAGACCAAGTAGAAATATCAGAGGCCAAATCTACGAAACAGGCCAGCATCTAAACATAAAATCAGTTAATGGATACAGCTTTTAAAGGCGAACACCTTTTACCAGGCCATTTTGGCCAGTTCTTTACAATTTTGGCATTTGGCTCGGCCCTGTTTGCGGCAATAAGTTATTATTTTGCAACCACCAATCCAACTGATACCTCGTGGAAACGTCTGGGCCGTTTAGGCGCCTATATCAACACCGTTTCAGTAATCGGTATTGGCGTATGTTTATTCTACATTATCCTTAATCACCTTTTTGAATACTATTACGCCTGGCAACACTCGTCACGATCATTGCCTACCGAATATATCATTTCAAGCTTTTGGGATGGGCAAGAGGGCAGCTTCTGGTTGTGGACTTTCTGGCAGGCAGTATTAAGCAATATATTGATCTGGAAAGCCAAATCATGGGAGGCGCCTGTTTTAACCGTCGTGTCATTGTCGCAAGCTATATTAGCAACTATGCTCATTGGTGTAGATGTTTTTGGTGCACGTATAGGCTCATCGCCATTTATTTTGTTACGAGAGGCTATCGACCTGAAGGCCCAGGCTCCCATCTTTGCTACAAACCCTGATCTGTACCATAGCTATCTAACCTATATCAAAGATGGTAATGGTATGAACCCGCTGTTGCAAAACTATTGGATGGTAATACACCCGCCAACACTGTTCCTGGGTTTTGCTTCAATGATAGTTCCATTTGCCTATGCAATTGCCGGTTTATGGCAAAAACGGTACAAAGAATGGGTGCAAGCTGCTATTCCATACGGATTATTTGCTATGATGATATTGGGTACCGGTATTATTATGGGTGCTTTCTGGGCGTATGAATCGCTGTCATTTGGCGGTTTCTGGGCGTGGGACCCTGTAGAAAATGCATCGATCATCCCGTGGTTGATCTTGGTCGGGGCGGTCCACGTTATGATCGTTTATAAAAATACCGGGCACTCCTATATAACCTCAACCATTTTGGTACTGGCCAGTTTCGTGCTGGTATTATATGCTTCATTCCTGACCCGTAGCGGTATTTTAGGCGATACTTCGGTACACTCATTTACCGATGCAGGTTTGTTCTGGCATTTGGTGTTCGATGTGGTGTTATTCTTGTTAATAGCCGTTGTTCTGTTGGTTATACGCTGGAAGGAATTACCTAAAACAACTAAGGACGAAGAAACTTATTCGCGCGAATTCTGGATGTTTGTCGGATCGGTATTTCTATGTCTTTCATGTTTCCATTTAGTAGTAGTATCGTCTATCCCGGTATGGAACGCTATCTTCGGTACCAAGATTGCGCCTCCTTCTGATCCGGTAAAACACTACAACATTGTACAGTCATCATTTGCTGTAGTAATTACTTTATTAACCGGCTTCACGCAGTTCCTGAAATATAAAAAGACAGATAGTGCTAAATTTTATATATCAACCCTCGTTTACCTGGTAGTTGCTATATTGATCACCTTGCCGGTTATCTACTTTACAGGCGCTAACAAGCTGCAGTTTGTGTTTATACTGATTGTGGTTGGCGCTATTTATTCTATCCTGGCCAATGGTAAAGTACTGGTAGACGCATTTAAAGGCAAGTTCAAACTCGCAGGATCAGCAGTTGCGCACATTGGTTTTGGCTTTATTATGGTGGGTGCCCTGATATCGGCAGGTACCAGTAAAGTGATATCTGAAAATACCACCGGCGAGCAGTTTTCTGAGGATTTTATAAAATCGAAAAATAATCCGCGCGAAAATATCATCCTTTACAAAAATACACCCGTTAAAATGGGTAAGTATACCGTAACCTACGTCGGCGATTCGGTATCGGCACCAAACCATTACTTTAAAGTAAACTATAAACAGTTTGATGCCAGTGGCAAGCTTATTGAAGAGTTTATCTTAAAGCCCAATGCGCAAGCCAACGAAAAAATGGGCCTGATCGCTTCGCCGGATACCAAACATTATTTATTCAGCGACTTGTATACACACGTCAACATGTCTAACGCGATCACCATTAACGAAGGCCAGGCAGCCGACGGGCATGGCGAGGCCGACGATGATAAAAAATACGAGGCTCCAATACCCTACGAGGTTGCAGTAGGAGATACGATACATTTTAGAGAAGGTTATGCCATATTAGCCAGCCTGGGCAAGGTTGACCATGTACAGGATATTACCCTGAATGACAAGGATGTTGCTATTGGCGCTAAGCTACAGGTGGTATCAAACGGAAAAACCTACGAGGCCGAACCAGTTTACATGATCCGCAACAACAACGCTTTTGACTTTGCCCGTAAGGTTGACGATGTTGGCGTTAAATTCCGCTTTAGCCAGGTTTTACCTAAGAAAGGTAAAGTGGAAATTACCCTTTACCAACAACCCGAAAGCGCCAAGAAATGGATAGTGATGCGCGCC
The DNA here is from genome assembly GCF_039539265.1 of Mucilaginibacter panaciglaebae. Lineage (NCBI taxonomy): Bacteria > Pseudomonadati > Bacteroidota > Sphingobacteriia > Sphingobacteriales > Sphingobacteriaceae > Mucilaginibacter > Mucilaginibacter panaciglaebae. Next base: position 288,839 of record NZ_BAABCV010000001.1, on the reverse strand, counting down.
ATACAGTTCCCGGATATTAACTTTCTATGGGCAGGTACCATCATTATGGTTATCGGTATTTTACTGTCGATATTTAGAAGGAATAAGGAGTTGAAGACTAATTAAGTTTGCCATTGCGAGGAGGAAAGACGAAGCAATCGCACTCGTTCTTGCTTTTCTGCTTGCGATTGCCACGCTACGCTCGCAATGACATGATAAAATATGCGCATCACCATCATCGGATCTGGCAATGTAGCCACACACCTGGCAGCCGCGTTTAAAAACGCAGGACACCGCATTGTGCAGGTTTATAGCCGCGATGCACAGCATGCTGCCCTGTTGGCTTACCATGTAAAAGCCGATCCTGTTTGCGACCTGAGCCAGATCGATCTTGAAACCGACCTGTTTGTCATCGCTATAAATGACAACGCTATAGGCGCCGTTGCAGAACAATTGGCCCAATATGGCAAATTAATGGTGCATACATCGGGCGCTACGCATATGTATGCCCTACAAGCTTTTTCTGAACAGGTGGGCGTGTTTTATCCGCTGCAGACCTTCAGCAAAACGCGGGAGATTAATTTCAGAAATGTGCCTTTGTGTATAGAAGGTGCTGATCAGGATATTGTTAAACAACTAACTGAACTTGCACAAACCATCAGTAATAATGTTTATCCTGTTGACAGCGACCAACGTAAAATATTACACCTGTCGGCCACGTTCGCCTGTAATTTTCCTAATTATCTTTATTACGTGGCGCAGCAGCTACTGGCGCAGCATGGGTTAGATTTTAACCTTATTCGCCCGCTTATTTTGGAGACGGCCGAGAAAGCGCAAACCTCATTGCCCGCCGCCGTACAAACCGGCCCGGTAGTGCGTGGAGATCAGCTAACTATGGACAATCACCGAAAGTTGTTGGAAAACCACCCTGATTTACAGCAGCTATATACTTTGTTAAGTCAGGGTATTATCAAAATGGACATTGACCTGCACGCAGACAAGTAATTTTGCTACTTTTGCCAAAATGAATATTTTTAAAGTAAAGATAAACTTTGAAGAGGCGGGCCACGAATCGGTCGAACTGCCGATTGCCGAAGGAGAGTCTGTGTTGGATGTTTGCCTTGACAATGGCATTGAACTGCAGCATAACTGCGGCGGTGTGTGCGGATGCAGTACCTGCCATATTTATGTAAACAAAGGTATGGACAACGTGCAGGAGATATCTGATAAAGAAGAAGACTTTATTGACCGCGCCGTTAATCCGCGCATCAATTCACGTCTGGGCTGCCAATGCGTAATGATCGACGGCGATATTGAAGTTACTCTTCCAGATCAATCACAGTTTTTAGGACATTAATATAACACAACGTACGACGTAAATTATAATGACAGACAATAAATTTGCCCTGCCTATCCACTGGAATGACTACGAGGACATTGCCATGTCGCTTTATGAGAAATTTGGCGACGACTTTAATGAGTCTAAAATATACCGCATCCGTTTTACTGATCTGTTAGAATGGGTATTAGCCTTGCCAAATTTTGCCGGCACCCGCGAAGAAGCAAACGAAGGCCATCTGGAGCAGATCCAGTCGGCCTGGGTTTATGAGTGGCGGGATAATCAATAATCCATCGGTGTAATCATCAACTAAACAGTGTAATCCCTCCAAATGGAATCATTTTTAACCAAGCTAAAAGATATCACCACCTTTATTTTTGATGTCGACGGCGTTTTGACCGACGGTTCAGTATTTGTTACCGAAACCGGTGAGCAAAGCAGAGCCTTTAATATCAAAGATGGTTATGCTTTGCAATTGGCTGTAAAATGCGGTTATAATGTTTGCGCTATATCCGGCAGTCGCTCAAAAACATCTATTCATCGCTTAAATAGTTTAGGCATTACAGATGTTTTTATCGGTGCGAGTGATAAGGTAAGCAAGTTTAAAAACTACCTCGAATCAAAACACATCTTACCTGCTAAAGTACTTTACATGGGCGATGATATCCCCGATCTCGGTGTAATGAAGCTGGCCGGTTTAGCCGTTTGTCCGGCAGATGCGGTAGAGGAGATAAAGGCTGTTAGCCAATACGTATCGCCATTAGGCGGCGGTAAAGGCTGCGCCCGCGACATCATTGAGAAAGTACTGAAAGTTCAGGACAAATGGATGAGCGAAGAGGCGTATAGCTGGTAACCTTTTTTCAATACTCAACATTCACTTTTATTGCCAGGTCAGTGCCAAACGGGGAGAACTCAGTGTAAGGTTTCCAGCGGTGCGCAAAATCAAGCGCCCAGATGTTTAGCATTTTGTCCGTATTGGGCGAAATACCTATTGAAGGTTTATAAAATCCGTGTTCTTTATACCGATGTGTTTTAAAATCGTAAATTGAAACACTCCCGCCGTTATAATAATCGCGTAGCCACTCAACTGCCACGAAGAATGTTTTATTAGGGATAATGATATTGTATTTGTTGAGACTTATATCTAACTCCTTTTGGTCGCTACTGCTTACTTCGATGATCTGATCGCAAAGGTCTTTGCCCGGTCCACCGGTTGTGGCATCGATATCGTAAATCCTTAATCTAAATTTGGTATGCTCTAACTCGATACGTGCCATTCGGTCCGGATCGGAGGAATAGTAATTAATGAAGAAGGCCAGCCGATGCATATTTACACGGGTCAATAAGCAGCCGGCTTTAGGCGCTTCGAATTTTTGAGCGAGCTGTAAAAAGTCATATGATGGGTCATCGGCATGTAATCCTACATAATAACTAACATCCAACCGGCTAAAATCATTCAGCAATGTGTCCTTCTTTAGTTTGATATTTGCCATCTTAGCTGCCGGTAAATCCCTTTTTAAACCAACCGAGCTCATAGTACTTAAATCCCGCAATCGAAGCCTGAGCGGTATATAATGCTGTGCAAAAAAGATAATAGTATCGCGCATTTTACTAAGATCGCCGGGGATTTTAAAAATACCGTCTTTTTCTGTCGTTATTGAAAGTTTCGCCCTGACAATGCTTACTGATACAGCAGGAATAGCTGATTTGGTCGAATCATCGACCAAATAAAAGGTGTTCATCTTTTGTTGAGCCCCGGCGCTCAGCGAAAGTAAACAGGTTATAGCTATAAGTAACTTTTTCATTGATATCAATAAACGATAGTTGCAGATAGTGCTACATCATGGTTAGGGTGTTTTCTACTAGGATGCGGACTCCTGAAATCGAACTTAAACCAGTGCCGGTTATCAACCGATTGCCAGCCAACTGCTCCGACAGCTGACTCGAACTTAACCAGGAAGGGTTGATAAAGAATACTGTATTTTGCTGTTTCTTCTATTTGGGAGCTGCCATCTTTTTTTATGCCGGCTGTTTTTCTGCCAACATTCAAATAAATCACCTCATTGATTCTTATGGGTAACCACTCAACAGCAATAAAAAATTTAGTAGTAGGGATAATAATTTGTTTATCTTTAAGATCGATTGTGATCTTTAGCGCACCGTTTGATATATAAACTTCTTTGGTAAATATAGTTTTACCTAATGCACCTGCCGAATCCGGCAATATTACGTGGATTAAAAAGCGCATATATTTACTGCTGGTGGCCAACGGATAGTCTTCGGGCGAAGTTGGGATATCCCGGTCGCGCCTGCCCAGATCAATAGTATTGAGCTTTACATTTACTTGCGGAGCCTCAAACTGTTTAGCGAATGTACCGTTTGTATATACGGGCGTGGTATAGTATCCGCCCCTTACCAGGCCGTCTTTTGTCATTAATTCGAAACGGATATCTTTTATATCTGAAACATTAAATTTGTATAAAGTCAGCGTTTTAATTTTATTACCGGCTATGTCAACCTGTTTAAGCCTATTATTTGCAGGAGTAAGCGGTATAAACATTTTAGGCTGATAATTTGCCGCCGGCAATAGGTAAGTATCGTAGCCAACAAAACTAAATTGCAAGGTGTCGTTAGTAACCGGCTTATTTACAACTAACTTATAATATCCCTGATCGTCGGTAGCTACGGCAAGCTTTGCCTTTAATAAAGCTACAGTAGCGTTTTTAAGCGGCGCTTCGGTAACTTTGTTTACTACCTGTCCCTCATATACACGTTGCGCAAATGATCTTATGGGCAGCCAGCACAATAAGCTAATTAATAAATATCTGTAGTTTGGGTTCATTATTTAATAAGCAATTATGGCACTCATAGCCAGGTCTGTACCAAAAGGCATAAAATAAGTAAACGGTTTCCACTCGCGGTTGAAATTCAGCGCCCAGATGTTTAATGCTTTACCTGTAATGGCAGATATACCCAGGGCCGGGCGGTAATTAATATCCCTGGTTATTTCTCCGTCCTGGTCGTAAGCTACACTGTAGCCGGCATTATAAAAATCACGTATCCACTCAATGGCTACAAAAAATGAGGTGTTAGGTATGATAATGTTGTATTTTTTTAAGTTAATTGATACCTGGCTGCCGACGCTTTTGCTTTCCTCAATCACCTTATTGCAAAGGTCGCGACCCGGGCCATGGGTTATGGGGTCAATATCATATATCCGTATTCTGAATTTGGTAACATCCAGATGAACCAGGTGTGTCCATGTGTATTCTGATACATCGAGTCCAAAAGCAAGGCGGTTTAGTTTGATGCTTTTTAAAATAGTTCCGGGTTTTGAGGTGTAAAATTGTTGAGCCAGTTGCAAATACTCAAATTTTGCGGTTCCGGTATTGACGCCGGCATAATGCACGATGTCCTGCTTGCGGTAGCTGTTAAGTAGTGTATCGTTATTATATTTGGCAGGCTTACTCTTAAAATCGATAGCAAATTTGGTTAAACGCAAAGTATCTCTGCCATTCAATTGACGTGTCAGCAGTTGGTTGGGCTTATAATTTTGGGCATATAAAATTATAGTATCACGCAAAGAAGCCAAATTTCCGGGGATCATAAAAATGCCGTCTTTTTCGGTATTGATAGATAACCTGGCCCTGACCAAAGTGACAGAAACTGAAGGAACAGCTTTACCGCTTAAACTGTCAACTACATGAAACTTGTTTAGCTTTCCCTGGGCGTCGGCCAGAAACGGAAATAAACAGAATAGTACTACAATTTTTTTCATGGCCGGCCGCTAATAATGTATGGTTGCAGATAACGCAAGTTCACTTTTTTGATGTCGAAATATTTGCCATTTGTCGTTATTCCTGGTATACAAAAGTGCCCGCTTTCTTGTATCATCCTCTGGGCTATATCCTACTAAAAAGGGTTGGTAATACACGTAATATTCAGATGCGTCTTTGATTACCTGGTAACCGCGTTTGGTTGTTTTTGCAACTTTTGGCGCATTGTTTACACCAATAATTTCATTATATGGGGTGATGATCCATTCTACCGCTACAAAAAAGTTTTTGGTGGGAATGATGCGTTTATCATTGGTCAGATCAATATCTACCCATAATGAGTTGTCATTAAGTGATACAGTTTTTGTAAATATTACTTTCCCCGGTGCGCCGGTGAGGGTGTCCGGCGTCATAATATGGATCAGGAAAGTGGTTAATTTATTGCGAACCGAATAGGTGGGACTTGTTAGTAGATCTTGACGACCTAATGATATCTTGGTTACAACGGCGTTGGCGTTGGGCGCTGTGAAAAATTTAGCCAGGGCAGTACGGGCCTTAATGATTTCGGTGCTATGCCCATAAGATACGCCATCTACGCTTTTCAGATCGTAATACGCAAATTTATCTAATACGATATTCTTCAGTTTCTTTTTATTGGCTATACGCACCTCGTTAAGCCGAGTATTGCTGGCTTCCAGTACAACGAACATTTGCGACTGATATGCCGATACCGGCAGTTTAAAGGTTTTATATCCTACCGAACTAAATTGTAAGGTGTCATTTGGTACAGGGTGCTCTGATGATAGCTCAAAATATCCCCGCTCATTGGTTTGTATGCCAATCTTTTCTTTGATAAGGGTAATGTTGACGTTGGAAATTGGGTCTTCTGTAGCTTTATCTATCACCTGGCCTTCGTATACTTTCTGTGCGAAACATAATGAAGGCAACAGGCAAAACATACTTATAAAGAAATAGCGACGACTTAGGCTTGGCATACACTAAGCTATTATTTAAATCTCGTTATTTTAATAACTTATAAGTCAGAATTTTGAATGCAATTATACTTTTCTGATTTATTTCAGGCTCTCCTAAAAAGACCTTATTTTTACCGGCACATGCCTTTAATATCTAAATGAAAAAATTCCCACCCATCATATTAGCCTCTAAATCGCCGCGCAGGCAGGAGTTATTAAAGTTAATGGATCTTGACTTTAAGATAGTGCTCAAGGAAGTTGATGAGTCATATCCTGACAGTTTAACGCCCGAAGAAATTGCGGTTTACATAGCCAAAAAAAAAGCGACAGCGTTTGATGAATCGGTAAGCGATAATGAACTGGTACTTACTGCCGATACAATTGTGAGCATTGATGGTCATATTTTGGGTAAACCTGAATCTGAGCAGCATGCAATTGAAATGCTGCAAATATTATCAGGCAAGGTGCACCAGGTGATAACGGGTGTGTGCTTGTTTTACAAACAGCAATACCATAGTTTTTATGATGTGTCGGATGTTACCTTCCGCGTACTGACTGATGAGGAGATCCGCAACTATGTCGGCAAATACAAACCCATGGACAAAGCAGGTTCATATGGTATACAGGAATGGGTGGGGGTGACGTCGATTGTGAAGATCAACGGTTCATACACCAACGTGGTTGGTTTGCCTACCGAGAAGTTGTATCAGGCGCTTTTGTCGTTGTGAGCGCAGCGCGGCAATTGCAAAGACAATTATTTAAGATCAGTGATCCAAATCCTTACTTATAAGTCATTTTTAGTGATCCAAAGTGATCCACCGATTCGGGCTGAAAATCGTAACTGTCTTATTATTAGTAGGTTGTAATTTTAAATTGATCCAACTGATCCAAAGTGATACACATTCGCAGGTGGATCACTGCTACCGTACATTACCTTAATCTACCTTCAAAGTATTATTCTTTCTGTTTAAATCAGGCAAAGCATTGTCCGGGTCTATAGTTACAGACTCGGCCGCACCGGTAGTGTTTATGGTAAAAGTAGTAACCTTATTTTGCAGCCAGGTTTCAACCGGCAGGTACATGCGTTGCCTGCCGCCATTCTTTAATTTTACTTCAACAGTAAACGGCATAGCCATTGGTTCTTTATTTACTACGGTTACTTCAATGCCATAAGCCGGGCTGTCTTTTACATACCTGGCTTTGGTCAAAGCCAGGTCTAAGCTATAGTTATTATAATACCAGCCGCGCCAAAACCATGACAGATCCTCACCGGCGCCATTTTCCATCGAGCGGAAAAAGTCGTCAGGGCGCGGGTGTTTATAGGCCCATTTACTAATGTAGTTTTTAAAAGCGTAATCAAATCTGTCTTTGCCCAAAATCTGCTCACGTAACAAGATCAAACCAAAAGCAGGCTTAAAATAAGTCATCGGGTGGCGATACTTTTCCGAAATTGCATCGGGGGCAGTCATAATAACAGGTGCCTCGGGATCGCTGATAATCGGCACAATCTCATCAGCCGGATTACCGCCGCCGGGTGCATATTCGCCGTCGCGCTTAGGAGCATACTCGCCCTTATTAAACACGTCCGACGCATAAACGTCTATAAACGTATTAAAACCCTCGTCCATCCAGGCAAAACGACGCTCGTTGCTGCCCACAATCATCGGAAACCAATTATGGCCTATCTCGTGGGCTGTCACCCAAAAAAGGTCTTTGGTTTTGTCGGTAATACCATCAAATAATATCCCCGGATATTCCATGCCTGCCGCTATACCAGCCTCATTTACTGCACAAGGGTAAGGGTACGTAAACCATTTAGCCGAAAAATGTTCGATGGCACCTTTCAAATATTCAGTCGATCTGCCCCAGGCATCGTTACCAGCGCTCTCCACCGGATAAACAGACATAGAGAGTGACTTTTTACCGCCCGGCAGATTAATTCTCGCGGCATCCCATATAAACGCTTTAGAAGCACCAAAAGCAACGTCTCGGGTGTTATACATCTTAAAATGCCAGGTCAGCGTGCCTTTATTTACGGGACGTGAAGATGCTTGCGTAACTTCCTCAGCCGAACGGATCATGATAGTTTTGTCGCTGTTTTTCGCCGCATTATAGCGTGCCACTTGTTTTGCGGTTAATACCTCGGTTGGATTAACCAGTTCGCCAGAGCCGGCAACGATCATATCCCAGGGTACAGTAACGCTATAATCGATATCGCCATATTCGCAATAAAACTCGCCACTACCCAGGAATGGCAAAGTATCCCAGCCCTGCGAGTCATCATAAACACACATTCTCGGAAACCACTGAGCTATTTCATAGATCTTGCCATTTTTGGTATCGGTGTAGTCGGTACGTGCACCAAAGGCGCCCGGAATGGTGTAATGGTATTTGATAAGCAGGCTGATCTTACCGCCCTTTGCGGTCAACGCCCGCGGCAACCGAATTTGCATACGGGTATCGGTGATCACATAGTTTGCAATTTCGGTTTTACCGCTTTGCATGATACTAACCGACTCTAACTGATAGCCCGTAGTATGATCTGCAGCCTTTGGCTCATTGCCGGTAACAAAGTTTGAGCGGGCATCTTTTTTATAAGTATTCTGATCAAGTTGCAGCCACAGGTACTGTAAATTATCAGGACTGTTGTTGGTATAAGTAATATTTTCGGTAGCCGACAATGTTTTAGTTGCGGTATCTATATTGGCCTTAAGCAAATAGTCGGCACGGTTTTGCCAGTACTTCGGGCCCGGCTCTCCGTTTACGGCATGAAACTCGTTGCCCTTTTCAGTATGAAAAGCGGGCGAAAATAAATTGGACGGAATATAGTTTGATACTTCTGCATCATTGGCTTTGCGGTCTTTTTTTTGTGCTTGCAATGTAAGGGCTAATAACAGGCTGGCGCCCGTTAAAAAGTATTTTGGTTTCATGCGTGTCAGTTAAGGACAGCAATATACAAAATTACGCTTGATGCGTATCCATCATCTCGGCCAGTACACCTTCTTTTAATGAGTAGGTTGACATACAAACTTGTGGAATTTTTAAACGCTCGATGATAAAGCGGGTGACTAACGATGCTACCACAATCATATCTACCCGGATAGGAATTATACCTTCTGTGTTTCTACGTTCTTCGTGCGATGAAGCGATCAGTTTTTCAGTTAGCGATAACAGATCGTCCAATTCAAAATCATAGTTTTTGATATTTAATTCAAACTGATTGTTTTTGCTGCGTTCGATCAATTCGGCAAAGGTTTCAAAAGCGCCGGAGGAGCCGATCAGAACATTTACCGGATATTTGGATGCTATAGAGATAAGGCTGGTCAAATTTTCTTCGAGATACAAATTGAGCGCGCAGATTGAATCCTGAGGTATTGGGTCGGTGCAATGGAATTTGTCCATCAATCGCGCAGCGCCAATTTCAAAGCTTTGTTTCCAGAGAATGCTGTTCTCATTACCTAAAATAAACTCAACGCTGCCGCCGCCAATATCCATGATTAGCGTTGTCTGATGCGTAATACCGCCCGCCAGTTTCACACCTTTGTAAATGTACTCGGCTTCCTGCTCGCCATTAATCAGTTCTATGTTAATGCCGGTTTTATCGGCTACCTCATTTATAAACTGCCCGCCATTTGATGCATTACGCAATGCCGAGGTAGCAATGGCCCGGACATTCTTGACATCATAATTGCGAATATCTTCACCAAACTTTTGCATAGATGCTATACCGCGTTCGTAAGAAGCTTGCTGGATAATCCCTTTATTGATGCCACCTTCGCCCAACTTTACTGAATCATGCTCGTGTACCAGTGCTTTATAATCAGATGCGTTGCCCTCGGCAATTAGCAAATGAAAGGTATTGGTGCCGAGGTCCATCACGGCTATGCGTTTGCTCATGCGTTTAAGATAAATAGTTGAATTGTGCTGCTAAAATACTATTCGAATAAACTGTATTGCTAACAAAATGTGTGAATTAAAGTAAATTATTAATTATTAAAAATTATATGTTTAGCAAACAATTATTCTGTTTATGAAAATCCGGCTAACTTTACTTTTAATTGTTATTTGCTTTGCAATGGATGCCTTTGCTCAAAAGCACTCTAAAGCTGTCAGCATTATCTTCGACAGTGATATAGGTCCTGATTATGATGATGTAGGTGCGATTACAGTGTTGCATGCCCTGGCAGATGCCCACGAAGCTAAAATATTGGCTACTATGGCCAGTAACCGTTATGAAGGTGTAGCCGCAGTGCTTAACGTATTCAATACTTATTTTAAACGTGCTGATCTGCCCATAGGTGTAGCCGGAGCAAACGCCGTGAATATCCGCGATAGCCAGCATTGGACCGATACGCTACTTGCCAATTATCCGCATAAAATAAAAACTAATGCCGATGCCTGGGATGCAGTTAAACTCTACCGTAAGATTTTGGCTACCCAACCCGATCATAGTGTTAGTATTGTAACCATAGGTTTTCTGACCAATATTTCTGATCTGCTTAATTCTTCAAGTGATGAATATTCCAAATTAAATGGTAAAGAGCTGGTAGCTAAAAAAGTTAAACAGCTGGTGAGTATGGCCGGAAAATTTCCGTCGGGCTATGAGTTTAATGTAATTAAAGATGCTGCGGCTGCAAACAACGTTTTTCAGAACATCGGCATACCAATTATTTATAGTGGTTTTGAAATAGGCGAGAAGATTAAGGTGGGTTTATCCTTGATAAATGATCCATCTATTCAAAACAGCCCGGTTAAAGATGCGTTCAGGATAGCGATGTCAAAATCAGCCGATGATGCAAATGGACGACTGAGCTGGGACGAAACCGCGGTTCTTGTAGCCATGAAAGGCTATACAACTTATTATGATTTGCATCCCGGCAAAATGAAACCATTAGCTGCCGACGGTAAAAATACCTGGGACGATAACAACGAAACGCAGGGGTATCTGGTTGAAAAAGTTAATCATCTACAGGTACAGGATTTGATCAATAAACTGATCATGCATCAACCAAAAAAATAAAAAGCTCAGCATCCTAAAATCCTGAGCTTTGTACTTTTCGCTTTCGATTTTTAGCACTTATTCAAAGTATTCCTTCATCCGTTCAAAGAAACTTTTCTCGTTTTTGCCCGGGTTGGGTTTGAAGTTAGGCGAATTTTGCAGTTTCTCTAGCAGTGCACGCTCTTCGTTGCTAAGCGCTTTTGGCGTCCAGATGTTCACGTGGATCAGTTGATCGCCGCGGTGGTACGAGTTAACTTCTGGTACGCCTTTGCCTTTTAGCCGCAATATTTTGCCTCCCTGTGTTCCCGGATCAATTTTGATCTTTGCTTTGCCGTCTATCGTTGGTACTTCAACACTGGTACCTAAGGCCGCATCAATAAAAGTGATATGCAGGTCGTAAATTATATTGTTGCCATCGCGTTTCAGAGTTTCATGCGGGATTTCCTCGATCAAAATAATCAGATCTCCGGGAACACCGCCACGGGGTGCAGCATTACCTTTGCCACTCATGCTTAGCTGCATGCCTTCGCTTACGCCGGCAGGTATATTTATGCTGATGGTCTCTTCGCCACGCACAACGCCGTCGCCATGGCAAACGCTACATTTTGAGGTAATTACAGAACCCTCGCCGTTACAGGTAGGGCAGGTGCTGGTTGTTTGCATCTGGCCCAAAATAGTATTGGTTACCCTCCTGACAGCACCCTGTCCCCCGCAGGTTTTACAGGTTTGGAAAGACGACTTATCCTTAGCACCGCTGCCATCGCAGGTTTTACAGATTACCTGTTTATTAACCTTGATTTTCTTTTCGGCACCGTTGGCTATTTCCTCTAATGTCAATCTTACTTTAATACGGAGGTTACTGCCACGGGCTACTCTGCGGCCACCACCTTGCCTGCCGCCACCGCCGCCGCCAAAGAAATCGCCGAACGGGCTACCGCCGCCAAAAATGTCGCCAAACTGACTGAATATATCTTCCATATTCATGCCACCGCTGCCATAGCCACCGCCATTAGCCGAGTGGGCGTTAGCCGCATGACCAAACTGGTTATAACGCTGGCGTTTTTCTGGATTACTTAAAACCTCGTAAGCCTCTGCAGCTTCCTTAAACTTCTCTTCGGCATCTTTATCACCCTGGTTTTTATCAGGATGGTACTTAATGGCCATTTTACGATAAGCTTTCTTAATCTCATCAGCGTCTGCACCTTTTGACACGCCCAGGACATCGTAATAATCTCGTTTAGACATTTTTAATTATTGATTTATTGAATTAAAGAATTATTGATTTTTTATTGAGCCGGATTGAAGTATTAATTCAATCCCTCAATAATTCAATAATTACAATTACGCTCCGACAATTACCTTGGCGAAGCGGATAACTTTATCATTAAGATAATAACCTTTTTCCATTTCATCAATAACCTTACCTTTCAGGTCATCAGAAGGGGCAGGTATATTGGTAATAGCTTCATGCAGATCGGCATCAAACGGCTGGCCAATCGCCTCCATAGGCTTCAGGCCTTTTTGGCTAAGTGTATTTTTTAACTTATTTTGAATCAGGATAACACCTTCTCTAACCGGTGCAACTTCAGTTGCATTTTCAGTAGCTTTCAGGGCGCGCTCAAAATCGTCAAGCACCGGTAACAGGTCGCTTATCACTTCGCGGCCTTCCATTTTGCGGGCGTCTTCGCGCTCTTTAATTGTACGTCGTCTGAAATTGTCAAACTCGGCATATAAGCGCAAGTATTTATCATTAGCTAATGACAATTCTTCTTTTAACAGATCCTCTGCCGATTTTTCGGCGGGAGTGGTGTTCTGGGTTGTTTCTGTAGATTCGTTGTCAATAGTGTCATTTATTTCCGTGGTGGTCTCCGGAGATTCAGTCTTTTTTTTCTTCAGCATATCGTTAAAATTCATAGCTTATAGTGCCAATCAAGTACCTTGCCATTACAGCAAAAGCGACAAGCTGACAGCGAAATAATTTTTTTCTTGAACTTATGGCATAAAACCCGCAGCTATGACACTGACAGTATTTATTACCATGTTGGGAGAGCGGCTTAGGCTATCTGTGCATCCTCCAAAACCTTCCCATTTTCGCATTTAATAATACGCGAAGGAAAGGTGCGGATGATATGATAATCATGCGTTGCAACTACTACTGCGGTACCTGATTGGCTGATCTGTTTCAGTAACATTACAATCTCTTCAGAAGTATCTGGGTCAAGGTTACCGGTAGGTTCGTCTGCCAGAATGATTTCAGGGTTGTTTAACAGCGCACGCGCAATAACTACTCGTTGCTGCTCGCCACCTGATATCTCATGCGGCATTTTTTTGAGTTTTGAACGTAAGCCGACCTTTTCAAGCACATCCAGGGTGCGCTCAGCAATTAGTTTGGGATCTTTCCAACCAGTGGCCCGCATTACAAACTGTAAGTTCTGTTCAATGCTGCGGTCGGTCAATAATTGAAAATCCTGGAAAACGATACCCAGCTTACGGCGCAGAAATGGAATATCTTTCTCAGCTAATCTATCAAGTTCGTAACCACAGGCATGGCCTGTTCCTGATTTAACAGCTAAATCGCCGTAAATAACTTTTAATAAACTGCTTTTGCCAGAGCCTGTCTGGCCAATAAGCCATACAAAATCACCCTTATCAATATGCAGGTTAACGCCCGACAATACCAGGTGTTTTTGTTGAAATATATCAACATTATTGAGTTTAATAATGGAGTTTCCTATCATGGTTTTATATATCTAATTTCAAGATCTGCCCAAAAGGCAGGTCTCTGATAACGTTCATTATATAATCGGCCTTATTGCTTAAACCAACCTTCTCCAGCGACTTTTCCGGACGGTCAACCCTAAAATAAGCCAGTAAGGTAAACTGATCGTCGCGAAGTTGTACATAATCAGGGATTTTGGCAACGCCTTTAACTTTTATAATATACATGTTTAAGCCGAAAGCAGGAAGCTTGAAACTTCGTGGGTCAAATTTATCTATTTTTGAATTTAAACGTTTACTATTTCCAAAATAAGCTTCCGACTTTAGCCTTTAAGCTTTCTGCCCTAACTCCACCAAGAATTCCATTGTATCTACACCGTCGGCATAATCCCACAGTTTGGGTTGCTGGCTTTGGCCAAATGAAACCACCTGATTTTGGACTTTTATAGACGCTTTAGTAACAACACATTGGATGTTTTCGTTTTGCGCAGCCAGTAACTGCTCAACATCTGTCAGGTTGTCGTAATAGTTATAAAATACAACCCCCAGTGGTGATGCCACAGCATCATTTTCCTTCAATAATAAAAAACCATTGTCCAGGTGCTGCTCACTGCCTACCAGGTAAATAGACTTGTTATAACCATAATTGTTGTGATATTTGTTGTGGTTTACAACCTCTTTGTGAGGTTCAATGGCCTCAAAAAAGGTGGCAATATTATAATCGCGCGGTATTAATAGTTTTGAAACATTCCGACATCCTAAACCAAAATAATCAAAAATATCATGACCCAATAGATATAGTTCATCCGCATTTTCGTCGCCGGTTAATACGGCGATACCATTACGATTCTTGCGAATGATATGTGGGACCTTACCAAAATAATAATCAAAATACCTTGAGGTATTATTACTGCCGGTGGCTATCACTGCATCAAAATCAGTCAGCCGTTCGACAAAGCTAAAGTAACCGGAAAAATTATGGTCTATAGCGATTAACTTATTTAATACTGTCTTGACTAATCGTGCGTCTTGCGACGATGCTTTGATTAGTGCAATATTACCGGTAACCAATACGCACAACACGTCATGAAACCCAACTAGTGGGATATTTCCGGCTAGTATTAGTCCGATTTTTTTAGGTAATGTGTTTTTAGTCAAGTCATATTGATTAAGCCAGGTGCTCAGATCCGCCTCATTAAGGCTTTGACCTATGGTTTTAATGGCCCGTTCTACATTTTCCGGAGTAAACCATGGGTTGTATCGGTGTTCGGTTTGAATAAGTTGATTAAGCTCTTCGTCAGGGTTTTGCAATTGCGAGCCTAACTTACTAAGCGTACTAATTAATTCTGTTATTTTGATTTTTGACATATATATGTTGAGTAGTCAAACTCTGAATTTCTTTTTTTGTTATATTTGCAACAATTTGTTGAGAAGGCAAAGGTAATTGAGAATATAAGAATTATTAAAAAAAAATATGGCGATTATAATCACCGACGAATGTATTAATTGTGGAGCCTGCGAACCAGAGTGCCCAAATAATGCTATTTACGATGCGGGTGCTGCCTGGCGTTTTTCTGACGGTACGGGCTTAAGAGGTGTGATAGATTTTGGCGATGGTGTTACTTTAAATGCTGACGAAACCCAGGCCGCTTTATCTGACGATATTTATTATATCGTACCTGATAAGTGTACCGAGTGTGTTGGTTTTCATGACGAACCGCAGTGTGCTGCTGTTTGCCCGGTTGACTGTTGCGTAGACGACGAAAATGTGCGCGAAACCCGCGAAGAGCTGTTAGCCAAAAAGGATTGGCTGCACATGAACGAATAAAATTTAATTAGCGATATTGGCTGATAAAAAGGGAATACATATATAATGTATTCCCTTTTTTATTTGTGAAACATTTAAATAATCTTTGCGTACAAGCAGGCTCATATAACCTTAACAATGGAATACGGAATTTGCAATTTAGCTGTTATACCCCTACGCGCCGAGCCTAATGAGCGCAGCGAACAAGTATCGCAAGTTTTATTTGGCGAAGCATTTGAGATTATAGAGTGGAAGGAAGGATGGGCCCAGATTATTACCGCAACTGATAAATATAAAGGTTGGATTAACCGTTTACAATTCATCATGCTGGGGCACTTAAATTATCAGCATTTACAAATAAATCCTCCGAAGTTAACTTATAAGGCCATTACACAGGCCTGGAAAATCAGAGATAACAGCGTTTTGTATTTGCCGGCTGGCAGTTCATTGTCGTTTTTAAACGGCACTACCTGTTATTTTGAGAAAGAAAAATTTGAAATTATAGGCCAGATAGGACAAAATGAGAGTATTGACCTGGTAGCCAAATCGTTTATTAATGTTCCGTACCTTTGGGGTGGGCGCACACATTTTGGTATTGACTGCTCGGGTTTTACACAAATGGTATTTAAACTAAAAGGCTATCATTTAAACCGCGACGCCAATATGCAGGCAGGGCAAGGCAGAGCAATAGAGGCATTATCATCAGCATTAATAGGCGACCTTGCCTTTTTTAAAAACGAAAACGACAAGATTACCCACGTAGGCATGCTGCTTAACCGCGAACATATCATCCACGCTTCAGGAAAAGTTAAGATTGATACTATTGACGAAAAAGGCATCTATTCAGAAGAACAAGGCCGTTACACCCACAAGCTGGCTTTTATAAAACGGATCTTTTAATACAGCAATACTGCTAAAAGGTAATATCCCAGATAATAATGCGCTTATCATCACTGGCAGAAATGAGTTGGCCATTGTGCCAGACAACTTTATTAACTGACAGGAAGTGAGTATCGTAGCCTTTTTCACGGCTGATAACTTTGTAAAGTTTAAAGTCGTCTGAGCCCCAGAGCTTGATGGATTTATCCATGCTGGCGGTGACAAAATATGGCTGATGGGGATGGAAAGCAATGTGATTTACCGCGAAAAGATGTGCAGGGATGTTTTGAATTAACTCAAGCGTGGCGGTATTCCAGATTTTTACCTGTGCATCGCGCGAGCCGGTAACCAGGTAATTACCGGCAGGCGAATATTGGGTAGAAAACACTGCCATAGTATGCCCGCTAAGCGTCCCTATATGTGCGTAATCTTCCAGGTCGTATAATTGGATATCATTATCGCGACAGCCAAAAGCAACCTGTCTTTCGTCTGGCGATATGCTGATGGTGCGGACTGTGTCGGTGGATACTTTTATAGTATGTACCAATTGCAGAGTGTCTATGCTCCAGATAGAAACCGTTCCGTCCTCCGATGCAACTAATAATTCCTTTTTACTGGCAACCGATTTGATTTCAAACACCGGTTTACGATGAACCCTTAGGCCCGGCAATAGCTGCTGTTTAATAAAGTCGAACACCAGCACCTCGCCGTTTCGTTGCCCGGTAAACATCAGCGGGTAACCTTCCGGGCAATGTATAGCATAGACTGATGATATCACCGGAAACATTACCTTGATGAATGAATTGGTCTTTAAACTCCATTCAACCAGCCCTTTATCATTACCGCCCGAAAACAAAATATCCGGTTTTTGCGATAACGCTAAAGCAAAGATTGGGTTGCTGTGTCCCGTAAGTTCGGTTACTTTTTGTACCGTGATCATTGAGGTAAATATAAAGGAAAAAGCCCTCCGGTTGTGCCGGAAGGCTTTTGTATAAGTTTGGTAATATTATTTTTTAAATTTAATATGTTGACCTAAAAAGCCGCCTTTGGCAGTGGTAAAGCCACTGTCAACATGAAAAACGTCTGATTTAGTCAGGATTCCGCCGTAAGCGTTTTTTGATTTGTAGGTGTGCGCCATCTCATATGCGCCCTGATACTGTTGTGGGTAAGATTGGCCATCAACTACAATAGTTGTATCTTTTAGTTTTTTAAGTTCGCTAAAGCTAACGCTTTCATAACTCTCCGGATCTTTCAGGCTGTCTTTTACGGCTTGGGTTATTAATTCATGTGCTTTTTCTTCATTGGTTGGGGGTGCAGACGAACAAGCAACTGCGAGCATGGCGATAATTGCAACTGGAAATAAGTATTTCATAAATGTTTATTTTTTGGTTAAGTGTAAATTACAAAAAAAATAGACACTAAAACTTATTTATGCCGCTGTTCCAGGTTTTTTGCAATTGTATCTAAGCTTAAACCTTTTTCGCGCAACAATACCAATAAATGAAAAACCAGGTCAGATGCCTCGTTGATCAGGTCCGTTTCTGTTTCGGCTAAGGCAGCTATAACAGTTTCGACGCCCTCTTCGCCAACCTTTTGAGCAATCTTATTCAGACCCTTACTACGTAGTTTATTTACATATGATCCTTCAACCGGGTTATTATACCGATCAGCTATGATGTTTTCCAGCTCCAGGACAAAGTTCTGATTGTAATTTGTATTGAAGCAGCTGCGCGAGCCGGTGTGGCAGGTAGGGCCGTCGGGCTTAACCTTAATCAACAAAGTGTCGTTGTCACAATCAATATCAATAGATTTAACATGCAGAAAGTTACTGCTGGTTTCACCTTTGGTCCATAAACGCTGTTTGGAGCGTGAATAAAATGTAACAATGTTTTCCTGAACGGTTTTATCGTAAGCTTCCTGATTCATGTAGCCGAGCATCAGCACCTCAAGAGTTTGTTCGTCCTGTATTACAACCGGTACCAGCCCATCTGTTTTGTTAAAGTCTATATTCATAGGTTTATGTGTTTTGTCATTGCGGGGAGGGACAACGAAGTAATCGCAAGGATGCAATGTTCGCGATTGCCACACTGCGCCCGCAATGACAGCTTCGTTTTAATTCAATCTAACCTCAATCCCTTTATTCTGCAATATACCTTTCAAATCGGGGATTAAAATTTCGCCATAGTGAAATACCGATGCTGCCAAGGCCGCATCAACATTGGTACGTTCAAACACATCAACGAAATGCTCAACCGCGCCTGCACCCCCCGAAGCTATTACCGGGATATTCACTGCATCATTAACAGTCTTTAACAAGCCATTATCAAATCCGGCTTTGGTTCCGTCATGATCCATTGAAGTAAGTAATATCTCGCCGGCTCCGCGGCTTTCGGCTTCTTTTATCCAGTTAAGTGTTTCTTTTTCTGTTGGGATACGCCCGCCATTTAAATGGACAATGTTTTTACCATCGTTAAAACGTGTATCAACAGCCACTATTACAAACTGTACACCAAAGGCTTTGGCCAATTCATCAATCAAGGCAGGATTGCGTACTGCGGCCGAATTGATAGATATTTTATCGGCACCCGCATTTAACAATGCATCTGCATCAGCTATTTCATTGATGCCACCGCCAATGGTAAAAGGAATGCTGATTTGCCTTGCCACCGATTTTACCAACTCAACCATCGTTTTACGACGCTCGTGCGTAGCCGTGATATCCAGGAAAACCAGTTCATCTGCGCCCTGGCGTGAGTAATTCCAGGCCAATTCGACCGGATCTCCGGCATCACGCAGGTCGACAAAGTTTACGCCTTTCACGGTACGTCCGTCTTTAACGTCTAAGCAGGGGATGATTCTTTTTGCTAACATAGTTGCTATTGTCATTGCAAGGAGGGACGACGACGCAATCGCAAGGATGCAATTTTCGCGATTGCCACGCTACGCTCGAAATGACAGTTGTTCATTGTTTTTTTATTAAAGTTCGCTTCGCCCGCGATTTAAATCGACATCAAACTTTCCAAATTCCAATTCTTAATTTCCTCGATAGTAACACGCCCTTCGTAGATAGCTTTACCTACTACCACTGATTCTACTTTCAGTTTAGCCAGTTGCTCAATATCAGCCATTGAACTAACACCGCCCGAAGCGATCAGCTTAATGAAAGGTGAATGGTCAAGCAGCTTAGCATATAGCTCCACGCCTGCGCCGCCCAATTTACCATCTTTATTGATGTCTGTACATAAAAAACGGAAAAAGCCCAGTGACAGACAGCGGTCTACATAATCCATCAGTTTAATTGGCGAGCTCTCCATCCAGCCCGAATACTTGATAACTTCGTCCAGCACGTCTATGGCAATTACAACGTTGTCAGAACATTTATCGCGGCCACAGATGGCTTTACTTAATTCATCTAAAAACATTGGGCTGGTGATGGCTTGAGTGCCCACAATCACCCTGGCTATACCAGCGCCAATCAGCTCTTTAACCTTTTCAATACTGCGGATGCCGCCACCATACTGCACTTGCATATCTGTTTTGCGAATGACGTCAAATAGATATTCCTGGTTCGAAAAGTCGTTTTTGGCACCGTTTAAATCAATGATATGAATAAGGTTTGTGCCATTTGACTGGTAACGCTCAATCATTTCTTCCAGCGTAACATCATAATTTGTTACTTGCTGATAATCTCCTTCACGAAGGCGGACAACTTTTTTGTCCAGGATATCAATAGCGGGGATTATATACATGTCTTTATATTTTTGAGAAATTCTTTAATAATATTTCGCCATAATTGCCAGACTTCTCGGGGTGAAATTGTACGCCGTAAAAATTGTCTTGCCAAATTGATGCCGAAAACTTAGTGCTGTAATCTGTCGCAGCTAAAGTATAAACATCGTCATACTCAATAAAGTATGAATGTACAAAGTAAAAATGTGAACCTTTCGGAATATCTTTAAAAAGCGGATTTTCTTTCTGTGGAAACACACGGTTCCAGCCGGTATGGGGTACTTTATGTTCCGGATCAGCAGTAAACTTTAAGGTTTTAATGGGGAAGATGCCCAGTAAATCTGAATTGCCCTCCTCTGAGTACGACGTGAGTAGCTGCATACCCACACAGATGCCCAAGGTGGGTTTGTTTTGCGTTTTAATAGCAGGCACCAATCCAGAAGCCATCAATTTGTCCATAGCCGTACCCGCATGGCCTACGCCGGGAATAATAAAGCGGTCATACTGGTCCATGTCAGCTTCTGCATATATCATCCCATAAGGTATGTCTAAGCGGTCTAAAGCCGCAGTAAGCGAGAATATATTGCCGGCGCCGTAGCGTATAATACCTATCATATTTTTGGATATTCTGTCATTGCGAGCGATAGCATGGCAATCGCAAGGAGAAAGTTCGAGATTGCTTCATCGTCCTCCTGGCAATGATAGTTTGTTTATAGTAAACCTTTAGTACTCGGTAATACCATTTTATTAACATCACGCTTAACGGCCATTTTTATTGCTTTTGCAAAAGCTTTAAATATAGCTTCAATTTTGTGATGTTCGTTTTGTCCTTCTGCTTTAACGTTCAGATTGGCTTTTGCAGCATCGCTAAATGATTTGAAAAAGTGATAAAACATTTCCGTAGGCACATCGCCCACTTTTTCGCGTTTAAAATCCGCGTCCCAAACCAGCCAGTTACGTCCGCCAAAATCGATAGCTACCTGTGCCAGGCAATCGTCCATTGGCAAGCAAAACCCATAACGCTCAATGCCTTTTTTATTACCTAAAGCAGCAGCAAATACCTCGCCCAAAGCAATGCCTGTATCCTCGATAGTGTGATGCTCGTCGATGTGCAGATCACCTTTAGTGGTTATTTCCAAATCAACACTGCCGTGACGCGCAATCTGGTCCAACATGTGGTCAAAGAAATGCAAACCGGTTGATATTTTGGCTTCGCCTGTGCCATCGAGGTTTATTTTTACGTAGATGTCAGTCTCTTTAGTGGTGCGCTTACCTTCAAAAACGCGCTCGCCCAGTTTTAGGAACTCGTAAATCTTTTTCCAGTCGGTTGTTTCTAAGGCGATGGTTTCGCTCAAATCTTCATTGCCGGTAAACTCAGCACCACCAAGGTTGCTGTGGTTATTTAACCAGATAGCTTTAGCCCCCAGATTTTTAGCGAGCACCACATCGTTGCGACGGTCGCCAATAACAAACGAGCCTTTGAGATCGTATTTTTCAGCATCGAAATATTCAGTCAGCAACGCCGTGCCGGGTTTGCGTGTAGGGGCATTGTCTTTAGCAAAGGTGCGGTCAATAACGATGTTGGAGAATTTTACGCCTTCGTTCTCAAAAGTCTTTAAGATGAAATTGTGTACGGGCCAAAAAGTATCTTCAGGATATGAAGCGGTACCCAGACCGTCCTGATTGGTCACCATAACCAGTTCATAAGCCAGTTCGGTAGCAATTTTTGACATGTATTCAATAGCACCGGGATAAAACTCCAGCTTTTCAAACGAGTCTATCTGCTCATCAAGGGGCTCCTTGATCAGGGTGCCGTCCCGGTCAACAAAAAGTATTTTCTGGCTATTGCTCATTTGAATTGCTTTAAGGTGTCAATCAATATTTCGTTTTCGGCTGGTGTGCCAACGGTAATGCGTAAACTACCCTCACAAAGATCAATTTTTGAACGGTCGCGTACAATGATTCCTTTTTTTACAAGGAAGTTATAAACGCCTTTTGGGTCGGTAGTTTTAACCAGGATAAAATTGGCATCGCTCGGATAAATATCCAGTACAAAATCCAGATCTTTCAGTTTCAAAACTAGCTTATCACGTTGGGCTAAGGTTTCTTTTATCCATTCATTCACCTGATCTACATTAGCCAAAGCTTTTATTGCTAATTGTTGCGATGCTTCGTTAATGTTGTAAGGTGGTTTTACCTTATTCATCACTTCGATAATCTCCTCGCTGGCAAAAGCCATACCGATACGTAAACCGGCCAGGCCCCAGGCTTTCGACAGGGTTTGCAACACTACCAGGTTTGAATACTCGGTCAACTCCTGTATAAATGTTTTTTGGCGACTAAAATTAATATAAGCTTCATCAACCACTACCAAACCGTCAAAATTGGCTAGCAGGGTTTCGATATCATCGCGGTTAATAGAATTGCCGGTTGGATTATTAGGCGAGCAGATAAAGATCATTTTGGTATGCTCGTCAATAGCTTCTGATATGCCTTCCAAATTCAGTTGATAGTCGGTTGTAAGCGATACCTTTTTGGCTTTCACGTCATTAATGTTGGCCGATACCTCATACATGCCATACGTTGGCGGCACCAGTATCACATTATCAACGCCCGGATTACAAAAGCTGCGGAACAGAATATCAATAGCTTCGTCGCTACCATTACCTAAAAAAATGTTGCGTGCCGGTACACCTTTGATCTCGCTTAAACGCATCTTGACGTTGTATTGTAAAGGATCAGGATAGCGGTTGTATTGATCTTCCAGCGGCGAGCCGAACGCATTTTCATTAGCGTCCAGGAACACGCTGGCCTCGCCCTGAAACTCATCGCGTGCCGAGGAGTAGGGGGTAAGGTTTTTTATATTTTCTCTGAGTATGTTATTGATGTTGAACATTTGTCTACTAATTAATTTCCACCCGTCTCGGCTTTGCCAATTCATAGTTTTAGAGATTGCTGCGCTATCGCTCGAAATGACGTGGTCAATACTTTTGTCATGCTGAGATACGAAGCATCTGTCAACTTCGCCAACCGGTATGCAGATCCTTCGCTATCTGCCCGGATGACAAAAAGGTTATCCCTTCAGCCTTAAACTAACCGCATTTTTATGCGCGTGCAAGCCTTCCAGGTCTGCCAGTATCTCTACATGCGGACCGATGTTTTTTATGCCCTCAGGAGTGATAAACTGAAACGTTACTTTCTTTACAAATGAATCTACCGATACCCCTGAATAAGCCCTTGCATATGAACTTGTTGGCAGCGTATGATTAGTTCCCGATGCGTAATCGCCGGCACTTTCAGGGGTTAAATTCCCCAAAAATACTGAGCCTGCGTTAATAATCTCAGGTGCTATATGCTCCCAATCTTTAACCGCTAATATCAAGTGTTCAGGCGCATAAGCGTTGCTAAACTCCATTGCTTCGTAAATTGATTTGGTAATAACTACATAAGAGTTAGCCAATGCCTGGCGTACAATCTCGGCGCGTGGTAATACTTCAGTTTGCTTTTCAACTTCGGCTAATGCAGCATCTGCAATATGTGCTGATGTTGTTACCAAAATTGCCTGGCTGTCAATACCATGCTCGGTCTGTGCTAATAAATCGGCAGCAATAAATTCAGGGCGCGAGGTTTCATCAGCAATAACCAATACTTCTGATGGGCCGGCAGGCATATCAATAGCTGTAGTTGTGGTCGACTGGATAATGGTTTTAGCCTTGGTTACAAACTGGTTGCCCGGGCCAAAGATCTTGTCAACCTTGCTAATAGTCGGTGTGCCATAAGCCATAGCTGCTATAGCTTGCGCACCGCCAACCATATAAATCTTATCAATCCCTAAAATCAAGGCTACATAAGCAATAAATGCATTTACCTTACCGTTTTTCTGCGGCGGCGAACATACCACAATTTCATGGCAGCCTGCAATTCGTGCGGGTATGCCCAACATTAGGAATGTGCTCGGTAAAACTGCCGTGCCACCCGGAATATATAAACCTACCTTTTCGATGGGTCGTAACTCGCGCCAGCAGGTTACGCCGGGCATGGTGTCTACCTTATCCTCGGCCTTTAATTGGGTTTGATGGAATTTATAGATGTTAGCGTAAGCCGTATCTAAAGCCTTTTTTTGCTCTGTTGTAATTACAGCGGCAATCTCTTCCAGCTCAGCTTTGCCCAGGTACAGCTTATCAAGCGTCACCTTGTCAAATTTATCGGCATAGTCAAACAAAGCGCGGTCGCCGTGCTGCTGTACATTGCTCAGCACTTCTTCAACTATGGTACGGATCTCATTAGCCGGGTCAACATTGCGTTGAACCAGTTTAGCTATTGAGTCTTTATTCAGATCGGAATAATTGTAAACTTTCATAAACCCCCCAACCCCCTGAAGGGGGAGTGTTTTAATGTTTTAAAATATAACCCGAACCTATTTATTCCCCCTTCAGGGGGTAGGGGGGTTAAAGTATTATTTTCTCAATTGGCATTACAACAATGCCTTGTGCGCCGGCTTGCTTAAGCTGGCTTATACGGTCCCAGAAATCGCGCTCCGGGATTACGGTATGTACCGCAACCCAACCTTCTTCGGCCAGTGGTAATACCGACGGACTTTTTACACCTGGTAATAGCGTCAATACATTTTGCAGGTTAGTTTTCTCGACATTTAGTACCACATATTTCGTTTCTTTAGCGCGCAGAACCGACTGTATACGCTGGATCAATTCCTGTACCAAATCGTTGTTCTCGCTGCCCTTTGAGCCAATTAAAATTGCTTCAGAAGCCATTACATCAGCAAAAGATTTTAAGCCGTTGCTTTTCAGTGTGCCGCCGGTTGATACCAGGTCGCATATTGCATCGCTCAGGCCCAGGCCAGGAGAGATCTCTACCGAACCTGAAATGGTGCGGATATCGGCGTGTATATTTTGTTTTTGCAGAAATTTACCAAGGATAACCGGATAGGTGGTAGCTATTGAACGACCTTCCAGATCGCCCAATTCTTTGATGTCGCTATTATTGGTAATGGCAATTTTTAACGAGCATTTACCAAAGCCTAAACGTTGCAGGTAGCTTACGGTAACTTCGGTTTCCTCGATCACGTTTTCGCCTACAATACCCAGATCGGCAATGCCGTCTTGAACGTATTCAGGAATATCATCATCGCGCAAAAAAAGTATTTCCAACGGAAAATTAGAAACAGGCGATATTAGTGAGCTTTTGTAATTTTCAAAATTAAGGCCGCAATTTTTTAATAATTCAACGGACTTTTCGTTGAGCCGACCCGATTTCTGGATCGCTATTTTAAGTGTTTTCACAAAAAGGTTTGTTTAAGAAACTATAATAAAAATTATAAACCGGGGTTGTTATTTCGCGTAGAAACATACATTATCTAATCATCACCAAGTGGTGATGGTGCAAATGAAGATGATGTAAGTTATTTAATCCCATTTTTATATAGTATAACTATAGATAAGCGATGCAAATATAGGCAGTTGTTTGGAAAATCAAAATAAATAGTCAAACGTTAAATAGTATACGCCTATTGATTTATTTTTTTGCCGGAATATTCATAAACAGCCCCATCCGGAAATTTACACAGCAAAGTAAGCTGCTCTTCTCTTTGAATATCATCAATATTCAGCAGTTCTTTACCATTATCAAAAACTTTGAACCATATATAATAATAGTGCTTCTCTTTAAAAAAATCCTCAATAGGTTTTTTAAAGAAATGATGCGGCACCAACTTTGCCGACATACCGGTAAAGAAATAAACTGCATCATTGGCATTACTATAAATAGGGACCCCCTCCTTAAATATATGTTTATGAACACGTAAATACTTTATAAAGTCAGATGTATTCCAACTGTCGTCAGAATAGCCTGGGATGCCGTAATCCAACTCAGAATCATAACGATCCAGATCTACCTGTAAGGTAAAGTATTCAAAAGCCAGCATTGCGACAATAGCTACCCCGGATAATACATATTTCGATTTTCCTTTCACCTTTTGCAAAACATCAGGTACCCAACTGGTACATGATATTAATAAAGGTATAAACATCGGCGACAGTAAACGGCTGTTCAATTGTTCAAAGCGCGAAAAAGTAGCTATCAAAATAATGAACAGCCCGTATACTATCGTATAAGCTATAATAATATTCTCGTAGCTGTTGATCTTGCCTTTAATAGCCTTGCATATCAGAATCCCAGTTAACGATAGCAGAACTATAGCTGTTATGGCTATAGCATAATGATAGGCAAAATTACCGAGCGCACCCCAGTCGCTCAATACGGTGCCGGCATAGTACATATTCTCGCCTAATGGCGTAATAGATGGTTCGCGGGTGCCGGTGCTTAAGCCGGCGTCTAATCTGTTAAATACCAGGTTAACCAACAGAAGCGATATTGACAGAAGACCAAACAAACAGATATGCCTGATCTTTTTGGGTGTAGTTAGTTTATTATCCAGCAATAACATTAAGCCGCCGGTGCCTATAAGGGTAATACCGGCGTAGCGGGTAACGCAGGCTAAAGCTGCAACCAAAGCAATAATGAGTAACCTGCCGGTGGTTTGTTTTTGCAGATAGTGATGATAGTTAAGAATAAACAGCATCACCAGCAAAATAAACAACGTCTCTGACCATAAAAAGCTGTAGATCTGCAATAGAGCAGGGCTTAATATGATGGCAACCAGAATCAACCATTTATATATTCTTGACCGGGTGATGAACTTGGCGAGCATCCAACCGGTGATCAATATTACTAAGGCAAACAGACACGCGTTAATTATACCACCGGCTGTAAACGGATCAACCCGGCAAATAAATTGTATGAGCGCCAGGAATGCCGGATAAAACACCGGAAAGAAAACCAGCGGTGTCCCATTAAACGTCATAAGCGACCAGTGGGCTTGTATATTGGTGGCCGTACTGGCATACATGATCGAGTCGGGAGAGATGCCTACCCCACTATAGCTGGTAAACAGCCGAATAGCGTAAAAGCCAATGGCGGCGGCAATTACTGTATCCAGATGTTTCAGGTAGCGGCTTGCTTGCATGTTTTATATTTTTTGTCATTGCGAGGAACGAAGCAATCGCGAACTGTGCATCGGTTGCTTTTCTCTTTGCAATGACAATTGTGGTTGTACTACTCAATCAAATCCAGCACGCTACTAATCGGCTGGTCACTATCAATCAAAATCCCCTTAACGCCTGCGGCAGTACCAGCCTCCACATCCCGCTCGCGGTCGCCGATGAAGTATGATTTCGCCGGGTCAAGATTGTATTTTTCAATACCTTGTAACAATAGACCCGGTTTTGGTTTACGGCAATCACAGTCGCCGGTAAAATTGGGATGATGCGGGCAATAAAAAAAGTCTGTTATCTCTACACCATGTTCGTGGTAAGTATCCTTAAGCATTTTGTGCATTTTGCTCAATTCATCTTCAGTATACCAACCCTTAGCCAGGCCGCCCTGATTGGTTGCCACCAACAGTAAGTAACCCTTGTCCTGTAAAGTTTTTAAGGCCTCAAAATTATCAAGGATAAAAAAGTCTTCCACACGGCACACATAGTCGCCCATTTCACGATTTAAAACGCCATCGCGATCTAAAAAAACAGCTTTATTTTTTGCAGACATCAATTGTAAATTTGCGGCTAAATTACAAAATGAAATTTTAACGGTTTCGCGCGCGTTTCCCGGGGGATGCAAAGCAAACGGTTAGAGATTATATTTTAGTAACCATCTGTTAATATTAAGGATGATAAGGCAACAAACTTTGCTTCGTTAGGACAGTAATCTACAGATGTTATGATTGATTAATTTGACTATAGTTGAAATTAAATTGCGTTAAAAACATCGTGTGCCTAATTACATTTTGTTATAAAACATCAACTAAAATGGTATTTCATATGTCGTAACATCGAACTTATAATCATAAATGTATATGATATAGGTCATTCATTTTATGATATTTTAACATAAAATGCTATATTTTTATTAAATATAAAATAATTGCGCCTATTATCTATCACTTTTTACTATAATCCCAAAAATTAATAATTATATCGCAAAAAAAGTTTAGATTTTGTAATTTCGTGGTTACAACATTTTTATAACGCGTTTGTATAGCGATGGATCAGAACGAAAGCACACGACAGGGTCTTTACAGGCCGGAATTTGAACACGACTCTTGCGGAACAGGTTTTATAACCAATATTGATGGTCATAAAACCTACCAGATAATTGATGATGCCTTGACCATGTTAGAGAACATGGAGCACCGCGGCGCCTGTGGGTGCGACCCGGATTCGGGTGATGGTGCGGGTATATTGATTCAGATACCACATGAGTTTTTTATGGAGGAATGCTCTAACCTGGAGATCAGCCTGCCTGAACCCGGAGAGTATGGTGTGGGTATGATTTTCCTACCCAAAGAGTCTCCGCTTAAAAAAGCTTGCCGTATGGCAATTGATAATGCCATCGAAAAATTGGGGCTGCAGAAGCTGGGTTATCGTAAACTGGTGGTTAATAACACTGTCATTGGTGAAACTGCACGCAGCGCTGAACCAGATGTTGAGCAATTATTTATCGCCCGTCCGTATAATATCACTAACGACGAAGATTTTGAACGTAAGTTATACGTATTAAGGCGGTATATTAATAAAACTGTTACCGAAACCATTCCTGGTGCACGCAAGGACTTTTATTTCCCGTCATTATCTTGCAAAACCATTATTTATAAAGGCCAGTTAACTACTTACCAATTACGCCAATACTATACCGATCTGAATGACCCACGTATGGCTTCTGGATTGGCGGTGGTTCACTCACGTTTCTCTACCAATACTTTCCCTTCCTGGAAACTGGCCCAGCCGTTCCGCATGATTGCGCATAACGGTGAGATCAACACACTTACCGGTAATTTGAACTGGTTTTACTCAGGCTTGAAATCGTACGCATCGGCTTACTTCACTGCCGAGGAGATGGAGATGTTACTGCCGGTTGTTGATAACAACCAGTCAGACTCTGCATGTTTGGACAATATTATTGAAGTATTACAACATACCGGCCGTTCATTACCGCACGTAATGATGATGCTGATTCCTGAAGCATGGGACGGCAACGAGCAAATGGACCCAATTAAAAAAGCGTTCTATGAGTTCCACGCTACTTTAATGGAGCCGTGGGATGGTCCGGCTGCTATCAGCTTTACCGATGGTAAATTGGTAGGGGCGGTATTAGACAGAAATGGTTTGCGACCACTGCGTTACACTGTTACTAATGATGGCCGCGTTATAGCAGCTTCTGAAACCGGTGTACTGAAAATAGACGAAAAAACCGTTGTTAGTAAAGGCCGTTTACAGCCGGGTAAAATGTTGTTGATCGATACCGAGCATGGTGTGATCATAACCGACGAAGAAATTAAACAACAAATAGCTTCGCGCCAGCCTTACGACCGCTGGTTAGAGAACTACAAAATAAAACTGGAAGACCTGGCGGAGCCTCGTCTGGCTTTTGCTAACCTGAGTGCCGATTCAGTTTTTCGTTATCAGCAGGTATTTGGCTATAGCCGGGAGGATATCGATACCATTATAAAGCCAATGGCTTTAGATGGTAAAGAGCCTATCGGTTCAATGGGTACTGACGTGCCTTTGGCTATCCTGTCAGATAAACCGCAACATTTATCAAGTTACTTTAAGCAATTCTTTGCTCAGGTTACCAACCCGCCAATCGACCCAATTCGTGAGCGTTTGGTGATGAGCCTTGCCACCTTTATTGGTAACAACGGGAATTTGCTGGACGAAGATAAAATGCATTGCCATTGCGTGACGCTTAAACATCCTATCCTTAAAAATCATCAGTTAGAAAAACTGCGCAGTATTGATACAGGCATGTTCCATGCTAAAACGCTGCAAACTTATTTTAATGCAGACGGTAACCCTGGCTCATTACAAAAAGGTATCGAGCGTGTTTGCCGCTATGCGGAAGATGCTGTTGCAGATGGATTTGAGGTATTGATCCTGTCTGACCGTGCGGTTGACTCGGAGCATGCGCCTATCCCATCGCTGTTGGCGGTGTCTGCCGTACATCATCACCTGATAAAAAAAGGATTACGTGGCGCAGTGGGTATCGTAGTTGAAACCGGCGATGTTTGGGAAGTACACCATTTTGCTTGTTTATTGGCATTTGGTGCGACTGCTGTTAACCCATACCTGGCTCAGGCTACTATAGAGAACCTAAAAGACAGTGGCGCATTAGACACAACGCTGGATAAAAAGCAACTGTTAAAGAACTATGTAAAATCTGTTAATGATGGTTTGTTGAAGATATTCTCAAAAATGGGTATCTCAACCTTGCAGTCATACCACGGGTCGCAGGTGTTTGAGATCCTTGGCTTGAACAAGGACGTAGTAAACAAATATTTCTGCGGTGCGGTAACCCGCATAGGCGGTTTAGGTTTGGATGAAATTGCACGCGAATCGCTTTGTAAACACAGAATAGGTTTTGGTGTAAAGAACGAAAGTCGCCTATTACCTGAGGGCGGTATCTACCAATGGAAACGCCGTGGCGAAGAGCATTTATTTAACCCAACCACCGTACACCTATTACAACACGCTACCCGTAGCAACGATTATAACGTTTATAAGAACTACGCTAAAGCTATCAACGAGCAAAGCGAGAAACATTTTACCATTCGTGGCTTGTTAGATTTTGCCCATCACCGCGAGTCGATATCTATCGATGAGGTTGAACCCGCAGAAAGCATTATGAAACGTTTTGCTACCGGTGCAATGTCATTCGGCTCTATCTCGCACGAGGCTCACAGCACTTTGGCTATTGCCATGAACCGCATTGGCGGCCGCAGCAATACCGGCGAGGGTGGTGAGGACGAAATGCGCTACGAACCGCTGCCAAATGGCGACTCAATGCGTTCGTCAATCAAGCAAGTGGCATCAGGCCGTTTCGGGGTGACTTCAAACTACCTGACCAATGCCGACGAGCTGCAAATTAAGATGGCGCAAGGTGCAAAACCGGGTGAGGGTGGACAGCTTCCGGGCCATAAAGTTGACGACTGGATTGCTAAAACCCGCCACTCAACTCCGGGTGTAGGTTTGATTTCTCCGCCGCCGCACCACGATATTTATTCAATCGAAGATTTGGCTCAGCTGATATTCGACCTTAAAAACGCTAACCGCCAGGCGCGTATAAACGTTAAGCTGGTATCAAAAGCCGGTGTAGGTACAATTGCTGCAGGTGTAGCTAAAGCCCACGCCGATGTGATACTGATTGCCGGATATGATGGTGGTACAGGTGCATCGCCGATAAGCTCAATTAAACATGCAGGCTTACCGTGGGAACTTGGCTTAGCCGAAGCACACCAGACATTGGTACGCAACAAACTGCGCAGCCGTGTGGTACTGCAAACAGATGGTCAGCTAAAAACCGGCCGCGATCTGGCTATTGCTGCCCTAATGGGTGCCGAGGAATGGGGTGTAGCTACTGCAGCCCTGGTTGCAGGTGGTTGTATCATGATGCGTAAATGTCATTTAAATACCTGCCCGGTAGGGGTGGCTACGCAAGATCCTGAATTAAGAAAACTGTTCTCAGGTAAACCAGAGCACATTGTTAATCTATTCAAATTCCTGGCCGAAGAGCTTCGTGAGATCATGGCCGAATTAGGTTTCCGTACTGTTAATGAGATGGTGGGCCGCGTCCAATTCCTGAAAGTAAAAGACGGTTTGAAAAGCTGGAAGGCTAAAAAAGTTGATCTTTCAGGTATCCTTCACCCGGTAAACAACCCAAAAGACATGACGCTGTACAATAGCGAGCAGCAAGATCATGGCATGGCTGATATCATCGACTGGAAGTTATGGGAAGACGCAAAACCTGCATTGGCTGATAAAACCCCGGTATTTGGTACTTACGATGTGAAAAACACCGACCGTACTATTGGTGCGCTGTTGTCAAACGAAATATCAAAAATTTATGGCTCTGCCGGATTGCCGGACAATACCATCAACTACAAATTCAAAGGCTCTGCCGGACAAAGTTTTGGTGCATTTGCAACCAAAGGTGTTTCTTTCGAATTGGAGGGTGAGGCTAATGACTACGTAGGTAAAGGCTTATCGGGCGCGCAGCTGGCTATCTATCCGTCAGCCGACGCTACCTTTGTGCCTGAAGATAATATCATCATCGGTAACGTTGCGCTGTATGGCGCTACAGCCGGCGAGTTATTCATCAACGGTATGGCCGGCGAGCGCTTCGCGGTACGTAACTCGGGTGCTACTACGGTTGTTGAAGGTATTGGCGACCACGGTTGCGAGTACATGACCGGAGGCTGCGCACTGATCCTGGGAAAAACCGGACGTAACTTTGCGGCAGGTATGAGTGGCGGCATTGCCTGGATATATGATGTGGATGGTACTTTTGCCGAAAACTGCAACAAAGAGATGGTTGACCTTGATCCGCTTACAGATAAGGACGAAGAGCACATTCTTACCTTGTTACGTAAACATGTAAGCTTAACCGGCAGTAAACTGGCTCAAAACATCGTTAAGGAATGGAGTGTGGCATCAGCCAAATTCATCAAGGTATTCCCGAGAGAGTATAAAAAAGTATTAGAAAAATTAGAATATCAAACTATCAGCAAATAATATCGATGGGAAAAGTAACAGGATTTCAGGAGTATGACAGGAAAATGCCTGAAAAATTATCGCCTGCAGAACGTGTAAAAAACTATAACGAATTTGAGAGTTTATATTCAGACGAAGAGTTAAATAAACAATCGGCACGCTGCATGAATTGCGGCATACCATTCTGTCACTCGGGCTGCCCGCTGGGTAACGTAATCCCGGAGTTTAATGACGCGGTATACAATAAGAAGTGGGAAGATGCTTACCAGATATTGGCATCAACTAATAATTTCCCTGAATTTACCGGTCGTATCTGCCCGGCACCGTGCGAATCGGCCTGCGTATTAGGTATCAACAAGCCTGCGGTAGCCATTGAGGAAATTGAAAAACACATCATTGAGATAGCTTATCAGAAAAACCTGGTTAAACCAACAGCACCACTAGTAAAAACCGGTAAGCAGGTTGCTGTAGTTGGTTCAGGTCCTGCAGGTTTGGCTGCAGCTGCACAACTGGCTAAAGCCGGCCATGATGTAACTGTTTTTGAACGCGATGATAAAATTGGCGGCCTGCTTCGCTACGGCATTCCTGACTTTAAGTTAGAGAAATGGGTGATCGACCGCCGTTTAGAAGTTATGGCGAAAGATGGCGTGGTATTTAAAACCAACACCGAGGTAGGTAAAGATATTGCTGCTGATGAATTGGTACGTAACCACGATGCGGTAGTATTGACCGGAGGCTCTACCATTCCGCGCGATTTGCAGATACCGGGCCGTGAGCTAAAAGGTATCTATTTTGCCATGGACTTCCTAAAACAACAAAACAAACGGGTAGGTAATTCGCCTGTTGCTGCTGAAGATATTTTAGCTACGGGTAAGGATGTAGTGGTTATTGGGGGTGGCGACACCGGCTCTGACTGCGTAGGTACATCAAACCGTCAGGGTGCTAAATCCATCAAACAGTTTGAGGTAATGTTTCAACCACCCGAACAGCGTACACAGCACATGCCCTGGCCAACTTACCCGATGCTGTTAAAAACTACCACCTCGCATGAGGAAGGTGTTGAGCGTTTCTGGGGTATTAATACCAAAGAATTTATTGGTGATGAGAATGGCGAATTAAAAGCGCTGCGTATTTCTGAGGTTAGCTGGGAAACCGATTTCTTAGGCCGCCCGGTTAAGTTTGCTGAGGTTGAAGGGTCTGAACGCGAAATCCCTTGTCAAAGAGTATTCCTGGCAATGGGCTTCCTTTACCCCCAATATGCCGGCATGCTTGAAAGCCTTGGCGTTGAGCTTGACGGACGCAAAAATGTTAACGCCAAAGAAGGTGTTTTCCGCACCAATGTAAGCAAAGTATTTACAGCCGGCGATATGCGTCGCGGACAGTCACTGGTGGTTTGGGCCATTTCTGAAGGCCGCGAATGTGCCCGCAAAGTTGATGAATTCCTAATGGGTCACTCAGATTTGGAAAGTAAAGATTCCATCAATCAATTTGATCAGGTATTTACTGCGTAAGCCCCTAAAGAGGGAATAAGAATAAAAAATCCCTTCTTGTGATAAACATGAAGGGATTTTTTTATTACGGAATTTATTAAAGCCATCAATTGCTTTGTTCCTCACAATGCCGTAATTTTTATAGTCTTCACTTCTCTGTTGGGTTTTTCTTGCCCGCATTCAACTTCTCCACCATCTTCACCAATCTTTCCCGCTGTGTCTTTTCTTGTTTGGCAGATAATATCCAAAGTACATATTCCTTTTTGTTGCTGTAGGATAGGCTTTGATAAAAGTCCATGGCAGCAGTTTCTTTTTCGAGTGTGTCAGATACAACAGGAGGAAGTTTTACCTGTTTTTTGTCGACGTCTATAAATTCGCTGTATTCATTGTTACGGATGCTGTCATTACGTCCCTCAGAATGCTTAACTAGTGTTTCAGGGCGAAAGCGCAGGCCGGTCCACAAGTTATTAATAGCTGCCGAGGCCACGGGCCTTAGGCCGTAAGGTTTAACAACATCCCAACTGCTCATCATTTCCAGATCGGTAAAAACTCCTTTATTCTTTTTGGGGTAGATAACCCACAGTATAGCATCGTGCTTAATAGAAGGCATTACAACTTTCAGGCATTCAGTTAGCTCAGCGCTATCTTTTACAAATAACTGCGCACCGTCAAAAATGCCTTCGGGTTTAAATACTAGTTCTATGCCACCAGGTAGTGGCTCCAATTGGCTCAAATAAGTATCAGGACTATTAAATAGCAGCCAGCGGGTGCCGGGTTTCATCTGTAGCTTTTTTGCGAGTGGGCTCATTGTAGTTCATGTTTAATGGTTCATAGATCATAGTATGATCGGTTATGGCTATGTACCATGAACTATTACCTATGAACTAATAGCCAATTTAGCAAAGAAATCCCACAACACAATACCTGCCGATACCACAATATTAAATGAGTGCTTGGTGCCAAACTGCGGTATCTCAATACAGGTATCAATGATCTGCATTGCTTCGTCGCTCACGCCGTTAACTTCGTTGCCGAAGATCAGCGCGTATTTAGCGTTTTTTTCAGGCGTAAATTCGTTGAGCATCACGCTGTTTTCAGCCTGCTCAATGGCGATGATCTGATAACCGTCGGCCCGTAGTTTTTTGATTGCCTCAACCACATCTTCGTGATAACTCCAATTAATAGATGCCGTAGCGCCCAACGCAGTCTTCTCAATCTCGCGGTGTGGGGGCTGTGCGGTTATCCCACACAAAATTAGCTGTTCAACCGCAAAACCGTCCGACGTACGAAATATTGAACCAATGTTGTGCATGCTGCGTACACTGTCCAATACCACAGCAACAGGCAGTTTATCCTGTGCCTTAAATTCTGATACCGTGGCGCGGTTAAGCTCGTTTAATTTTAATTTACGCAATGGTGGTGATTAGTTGACAGGTGAGTGATTGATTGGGTTATAGATTTACGAAGTTTCAAAGCTTGTAAGTCTGATACGCTATTGATTATGCTTCACTGCTCACCAATAAAGTGCCCACGCCGTCGCCAATCAATGATTGGTAAACAGACGGAGCATAGCCAATTTTATCGGTATAATAAGCCTCTAATTCTTTGCTGAAAGTACCAAATGCATCCTGATGTACCAGCGCGATAGCACAGCCACCGAACCCTGCGCCGGTCATGCGGGCTCCCGCTACCTGCGGATTCGTTTTAGCATATTCAACTACAGCGTCCAATTCTTTGCCGCTTACCTCATACAGTGCGCGTAGCGAGTCGTGCGAGGCGTACATCAGCTTGCCGAATTCGGAAAGGTTGTTAGCTGCTAAAGCATCGGCAGCAAGCCTAACACGATCGTTTTCTTCAACCACGTGTTGTGCGCGTTTGCGTACAACTTCGTCGGTTATCAGGTTTTTATGTTTGTCGAAAGTAGCGGCATTTATAGCACATAAATACTCCAGGCCTAACTCTTTATTTAAATCTTTAAGTGCAGTCTGGCATTCTTCAACACGTTCGTTATATTTTGATTCAACCAGTTTGCGCGATTTGTTGGTGTTGATAATGGCTAATACATATTTACCCAGGTTACTCGGTACGATATCATATTCTAAAGTATCGCAGTTTAATACAATAGCTTTGTCTTTCTCGCCAAAGGCTACGGCAAACTGGTCCATAATACCACAGTTTAAGCCCATAAAGTTATTTTCTACCGATTTAGCAATCTTTACCAATTCCAATTTATCATAACCCGCGTTGAATAATTCATTAAGGGCATAGGCAGTCACCACTTCTATTGAAGCAGACGAGGATAAACCTGCACCGATTGGAATATCGCCAAAGAACAGCATATCAAGACCAGTGATTTTATGGCCGTCTTTCGTGAAATGTTCAATTACACCCAGCGGGAAGTTAAACCAGCCATCGTTGTCTTTCTTATAGCTGTCCTGCACGTTTACTTCCGGATTTTCATCAAAATTTAAGCTCTTGAAACGAAACACGTTATCCTGGTTAGGGCTGATGAGCAGATAAGTGCCGAATGTGATAGCGCAAGGCATTACCAGGCCGCCATTGTAGTCGATATGTTCACCAATAAGATTTACCCTGCCCGGAGAAAAGTAGGCGTGTTGGGCTTCTTTATGATATATTTCGTTAAATTTTTGTTGAAGTTGATGTTTCATTGCAGGCTTTTTATTGATTGGCAAATATTGTAAATATTACACTATTAGTCTTAATATTGGTGGCAATAATTGTCAAAATATTAAACACATTTAACATCAGCTTGTTCAATTTAAATTACCCACAACTTAAATTCAAAAAACTAATGAACCAATATTTAATTACCGCATACGATCATACCGACGAAGGTACGTTTGATCGCCGCATGGGTGTACGGCCTCATCACCTTGACGGTGTCCGCGAACTGAAGGCAAAAGGCAACTACGTTGTCGGCGGCGCTATGCTGAATGAAGAAGGAAAAATGATTGGCTCGACCATGATACTACAGTTTGAAAACGAAGAGGAATTGGAAGCCTGGAAACAAGGCGAACCTTATATCACGCAGAAAATTTGGGAGTCGGTAGATATTAAGCCGTTTAAAGTTGCCCAGGTTTAACGTCAAAAGCCCCGTATTACAGGGCTTTTAGTTTTGTGTCCCGGTGGCTAGAATTGTAACTAAGATCGCCCGCAGTGCGAAACAGTATTTATACCTACGCCCCTATAGTCGTTGCGTCTCTTTAAATTTATCTATTAAATATCATAACCACCGCAAAAGGCAAATAATATTTGTTGACATTTGTTTAATAAAAAGGGATAACATTTGCTATCCCTTTTTATTAATCGTACCTATTTAAGCCGGCGAGATACCATCCAGTTCCTTAATGTCATCTTCACTTAGCTGAATATCTGTAGTTTTCATATTTTCTTCCAGGTGTTCAACGCTTGAGGTGCCGGGTATCAGCAAGATGTTGTCTGCATGGTTTAGTAACCAGTTTAAGGCTACCTGGTGTATTGTTGCCCCATGTTTTGCGGCTATTGTTCTTAATTTTTCCTGTGCCGAAATATTGCCTGCATTCAGCGGGAACCATGGAATAAAGGCTATGTCCTGCTCTTTGCAGTATTCCAACACCGGCTCCCATTTACGGTTGTCAACACTGTACATGTTTTGTACCGATACCACCTCAAAATATTGCTGCGCATCCTTAATATCATCGACACTTACTTCAGATAAGCCAATGTGTTTTACCTTGCCGGTTTGCTGCGCTTCCTGCAAAAATTCGAAGGTTAGTTCGGCCGGCACCTTCGGGTCAATACGGTGTAATTGATAAAGGTCAATCTGCTCCAGTTTTAATCTTTTTAAACTGCCATCCAGCACTTTTCTTAGATGGTCTGGATGACCGTTTACCGGCCATTGGTCGGGGCCGGTGCGTTCCAGTCCGCCTTTTGTGGCAATAACCAATCCGGTGGGGTAGGGATGCAACGCTTCGGCAATCAATTCTTCAGACACATGCGGACCGTAACTGTCGGCAGTATCAATAAAGTTCACACCCAATTCAACGGCGCGCTTTAATACGCGTATAGATTCGTCGTGATCTTTAGGAGGCCCCCAAATGCCCTGACCCGTGATACGCATAGCGCCATAACCCAGTCTGCTAACGGGTAAATCACCGCCTATCGTGAATGTTCTGCTGTAAGAATTTAGTGTAGTAGCCATAGTTTTTCTTTGAGTAATTAAAGTAAAAACTACGATATGACACTAAAGGTTTTGGGCGATAGTGGATTGAAAGTCATTTTATATTGGCAAAACAGAAATGATAAAAAGAGGTGTGGAAGTTATCACTTCACCGTATACTTATAAACTGTACGCCCTATATTTCCTTTGTCATCAATGCCTTCAATAATTGCCCGGTAAGTTCCGGTACCATCAGCGTTAAAAAAGTCAAATTTGGCTGTACCCGTTGCTTTGTCAGTAGTTACTTTAGGATTCCAGTAAATGGTTGTGCGTAGGTCGCCACCCAGTGCGCCTGTTTTGGTTGCATCATACTTAGGCGAATAAAACTCGCGCGTCATGTAATAACCTTTGGGCTTAAATTTTACAGCGCTATATTGCGGTGTCAGCAGCTCATTAAGCAATTCTTTATCCAGCGGTTTTCTTTTTTCTTTTTTACTACTGATGACAACTACCCCCTCGGTATTGTCCATTCTGTTAAGCCCGCTTAAGCCGTCGTTAAAGTAAACTTCAACCTGGTCGATAGAAGTTGGATCGACGCTCTGGAGGTTTATAAAATCGGTAGGCATGCCGTCAAAGTAAATACTGGCAGGCACACGTTTGCCCGCGTTATAATTACGGCTGATGTATAATTTATCATTATCATAAGTCATACCCGGAATGGTATTTTTTAAGCAATCATACAAGGTAGGGCAGCCGGTAAATCGCGATGGATCCATCACATGGTCGGGAAGATTACCCAAGCCGGATAGCATTGTATAATCGGCATGACTTTGTTTTTTAGGTGCACGGGTATCTTTAATAACAACTTCTTTAAGGTTACGCGAATTGGCTTGTATCTTTTTATCGTTTTGAAGATAAGCATTTAGTGCGGTGTCGATATTAGCAACCTCATCCGGGGCAGTTATACTTGGCACAGGTGGCTGGGGCGTAACATTGTTAACAATAATCAGCATATTGTTGCCATTGGTATTACCACGTGCATTAACTACCGCATTAACCGAGTCTGGGAAATATAATTTGGGAATAAAAAACTCGCCATCCTTATTGGTATTAACTGTTGATGATACACGCATGTTTTTAACATAAAAGTTTACCACACCGTTTGGTACCGGCATGCCCGAAGCCGTGCGTAACGTACCCGAAACCATTATTCCATCCTCAGGGAAATATTTAATGGTAGGCACTTTATTGGTGAATATGTCTTTATAAGAAACCCGGCGATATCCCTGTGTGAGCATTAATACGTCAAGGTCTGAACTGGTTTTATCGTTGATGTTGGTAAAATAATAGTTCGGTTTTTCTATATATCCCTTCAACTCTGAGGTTAATAGCAGGTTGGTTAATATAGTGGTCTCTGCTACTTCATTGTAAGGCACTTTGCTATTGTCAATCACCGTTACCGATAGGTTGGCTAAAGCAGGCTGGCCAGCAGCGGTTTTAGCAGTAACGGTAAAAGGTACATTGTCTCTCGTTCCATAAGTGTTTTTAGGCGTGCTCAAGCCAATCTTCAGCTGATCATCACGTCGTATAAAAGCTATACGTTCTGATAACTCATCTCCGCCTAAAAAAACAGTGAATTTAGCTATGCCCGATGGGAATTTTGTTTTAGGTATATTAATGTCGTAAGTTTTACTGGCTAACGCAGTCTGCCCGGCGTAACATATTACCTGGCCTGATTGACCAAGCAAGGTCAACCGCTTGTTTTTATTTAAAGCAAAAAAGGCATCGCTTGATTTTATGCTAACCGTAATTTGTTGCGGGTCGGTATTATTGACTGCGATGGCCATGCCGTCGTCTTTAGCAACAGGCAGATCGTACGTGGTTTGCTGCCCCCCGGGGAAGACGATATTGGCCTGGTAAGTTTTGCCCGCGGTTGGTGTTAATTCAAATATACCCATACCCAGGTGCTGGGTGCTTGGAGTGGCTACGGTCGCGCCGCTATTATCGGTTATGGTGGCTGTAACATTTAATCCCAGACCGTCAGGCTTAACTACCTTAAATGCTACTTTTGATTTAATGCCGTTAATGAGGTTGCCACCCTCCGGAAAGAACTGCACATCAATTGGCGACGCGGTGTTTTTAAGCGTAAAAGAGCGGTTAATGTTGTTGTTGCCCAGATCAAGATCTGTGATGAGCGTAGCGGTTTTAAGGTCGGCTATTTTGTCGGTCGAGAAGCTGATATTCATGTTGCCCTTAGCATCTGTGGTGCCGCGGCCTTTGGCGATATTTTCAAAGGCCATGCTTTGTGCATGCCAGCTAAATTTCCGGCCTGCATAATCGCGATTGTCCACTGTGGTATAATGGATTACGGCATCAATCTTTGCAGTACCGTTTTTTTGTTGACTCGAAAGCTGTATTGTACTGAATACGTTCTTATCCGCAAGGCTACCTACGGGTATGGTTTTATTAAAGAAATAGGCCGCATCAAAATTGCGCATCCAATTGGTATATGCCTGAACATGATAATTACCTTCTCGAAAATGTTCGGGTAATAGTTTGATATCGCCGTAAGCAAAACCGTCTGTCGCAGGCAACTTCAGGCGCTGCACTACCGAGTCGCGCGCATTTAAAATATCTACATAAACAACTTTACTTAGCGCAGTTGGCAGGTGCTTGTTTTTGGTCATATCATCATTAATGGTGACGTCCATGGTAATGTAAGCCTTAAACCAGATAGTGTCGCCAACGGCATAGTAAGGTTTATCAAAATGCAGATAAACTTTCTCGAAAGGGTATTCGGCGTTAT
This sequence comes from Mucilaginibacter panaciglaebae, assembly GCF_039539265.1. Lineage (NCBI taxonomy): Bacteria > Pseudomonadati > Bacteroidota > Sphingobacteriia > Sphingobacteriales > Sphingobacteriaceae > Mucilaginibacter > Mucilaginibacter panaciglaebae. Next base: position 247,564 of record NZ_BAABCV010000001.1, on the reverse strand, counting down.
ACTTTATGCTTTTGTTGACAATGGTTTGCGCGGTTATAGTATCCGATTGTGAAAAAGCTGAAAAGCTTATTACGATTAATGAAAATAGTAGCGCAGTAAATTTTCCAAAATTCATTAGTAGTCTCAAGGTATTTAAAAGATGGATAAATATATCTATTTATGCATTAGGTATGGCAAAGCATGTTATACTTTAACACATTTTTACATTTGGTAGTATAGTACCTCCCCATTTATCTGCTAACAAACGTATTAAATGGCTGTTATGGCTACATAATAATACAACATATGGCAATTGAAATTGAACGTAAATTTTTAGTTGATTATAATAAATGGCAAGCTGCGGATAAGCCAGTCGGCAGCAAGCTGAAGCAAGGCTATATTGTTGACGATGAAAACCGTACTGTTCGTCTGCGCATAGCCGGCACCGCAGCACACCTGACCTTTAAAACTGGCACGACCGGCATTACCCGTAACGAATATGAATATGAGATACCGGCAGATGATGCCGCCGAACTGTTTACGCAATTTGTTAAAACCAGCCTTGAAAAAACACGCTACTGCCTAACTCATGACAATAAGTTATGGGAGGTGGATGTTTTTGAGGGCGACAATGAAGGACTTATAGTTGCGGAAATTGAACTGGACAGTGAAGATGAGCCTTTTATGCTGCCACCCTGGGTAGGGCAGGAGGTGAGCGGCGACACAAGATATTATAATTCGAGCCTGTCAGTAAAACCTTTTAAAAGCTGGTAAAATAAATAAGGCAGAGCCGGTGATCCGGGCCTGCCTTATTTATTTACTATGGCCGTAGCCATTTGTTTGCTTACCAGCCACTGCCTTTTTTAGCAGCGCCGCTTGCGATATGACCTTCAGCCGTAGCTTTGTTCAAGATTGCAGCCATTTTGTTGCCTGCAGCATCGGTACCGGTAGCAATGTATCTACCTGATTTTACATCGATAACAGGGTTTACCATCGGTACGTTTTTAGTTTTAGTTTTTACTGAATAAGCGGTAATGCCGCCACTTGTAGGTGTTGCCATGATAAGTTTTTAATTGTTTAAAAAAAAGTTAACCTTATTAGGTGTGAATTGTTTTCACAAACATAGTCTACTTTTATTAAGTAGTATATAAATGTTAAAATTTTTTATTGCCTGAAATGTGGATAACTGGCCATTTTTAGGCTTTTTTGTCTTTTTGTGGAAAACTTATTTGCCCTGCTGGTCTTGACAGAGCGCTCTGTGGCGTTAAACGTGACTAAAAGTTAATACCTAATTAATTACCTTAGTATCTACACAAAAGAACAACTACAACTTACAGCTATATGGGTAAAAGAGATTCAGGCATAGTATACCTTCTGTTAGGCATATATGCATTAATGATTAACTGGTACTATAACCACTCTATCATATTACTGATATTATGCTATATATTCTGGCCTATATATTTAATATATGAGCTGTTAACCGGTGGCCTGTCGCATGGGATGTGGAAGCACATACCATGGAGTTACTTCAATTAATTTTTCTCGACGGTAACTGCGGTGCCGTAGGCCAGTACTTCGGTAATGCCTTGCATAATTTCATTGGCATCATAGCGCATGCTGATAATAGCATTGGCGCCTATTGCCTGTGCGTGTTGAATTAGTAACTGATAAGCCTCCTCCCGCGCGCTTTCGCAAAGCTCGACATAAACAGATAGCCGCCCGCCAAAAAGCGATTGAAGGCCCCCTGCAATATTGCCGCCCAGACTACGGCTACGCACAGTAATGCCCCGTACCATGCCTAAGTGTTTAACAATGCGATAACCCTCAAGGTTGTTGGCTGTTGTAACTAATGAATGATCCATACTTCGATATTTAAGTTTATACCAAAATACGGAATGCCAAACGAATATTACTGATATTTACAAAGATATGAGCTCTGGCCTGTCGTCTTTACTTTAAAAGAAGCATCGGCCGCAACTTTAAACGATTGCCCGTTGGTATAGCTTTTCCATTCGGTCTCTCCCGGTAAAAGTGCAATCAGCTCGCCCTCAATAACAGTCATGGTTTCGGGTGTTGAAGTGCCGAATTCGTATTCGCCGGTTTCAATTACACCAATAGTCGATTTGCCGTCGGCCGCTGTATAGGCAAGCGATTTAACTGCCCCGCCAAAATATTCATTTACATTTATCATCGTCTCTTACTTTTTGTGGCCGAAGATGCTGAAAATAAAAATATCGGCCAGCCGAAATCTGAAAAAACACGGTGCCGATATTATGATGCGCGGGCATTTAACTATTTTATGGCACCAAACGCCGCAAAATATGAGTTCTTGTGTAGTATTTCCACACTTTTAAAGCCTGCCCTTTTTAACAGGTCCATTTGAAAATTTAGGGAGCGTGGGGTATCTTCGCGAGCCACATAGTTCAATACTTTCCGGCGATATTCCGGTCCGCCCAACATATCCAGATAATCGCTGTAACGTTTTGCAAAAAGCTGTTCCAGCGGTGCCGTATCGTGGGTAATCAAGTCTGATATCCAGATGCTGCCACCCGGGCGCAATGCCTTATACAATTTGCTGAACACATGCTCCCAGTCGGCATCATCGCGCAGATGATGAAATGTTGCAGCAGCCAGAACTATATCGAAGCTGTTATCTGCTAAATCTAAATTACGCATGTCGTCCTGGATGATACTTACTTTACCGGTAGTTTGCGGGGCCACACGTTGCCGCGCGCGTTCCAGCATTGGTAAACTCAAATCATTAAGGGTGCAGTTCAAATTGCTGATTTTGCTTAGCATTTTCAAGGTATAGTTGCCCGCACCGCAGCCTATATCTAAAAGATCTGCGGCATTAGGGGTTACATATCTGGCGGCATCGGTGCATAGCTCCATAGTAAGCGGGGCGTCAATAGTCGTGGCCTGGCCGGTTTCTAAATTTGAGAATCGCTCTACATCATTATCAAAACGTGCTCTGATCTCGTCATTGGTTGATTTTGTTGAATAATCAATTTTCATAAGTTGTTGTTATTATTGATTTGTCAAAACTATCCGTTTTTATAATATTTGAAAAATATCAATTTTATCAATTATTGATATCTGTAAAGTATCGTAGTTATGGAAATTAGACACTTGCAATACTTCAAGGCGGTAGCCGAGCACCTGCATTTCAGAAACGCTGCTGCCAGCCTGTTTATTTCGCAGCCGCCCTTAAGCCGGCAGATAAAGGAACTGGAAGATGAACTTGGCGTACAGCTGTTTGTGCGTAACAATAAGCGCGTAGCGCTTACTGAGGCAGGTAAGTATTTCTTAACTTCAGTTGACGCGATCTTTGCGCAACTGGAAGAGAGCAAAAATATCGCCCGGCAAATACATCGTGCGGCCGATAGCGGGGAGTTGAAGATTGGTTATATCAGCTCGGTTTACCAACCATACCTGGCCGAGGTATTGAAATCATTAAGGGCCGAATTCCCTTACATTAAAACCAATTTGTATGAACGGCCTACTATTAAACAAATCGAAGCATTGGAGCAGGGGCAGCTGGATGTAGGAATTTTGAGGGCGCCTGTACAGTCAGAACAATTAACAGTGCATACCCTGTTTTTCGATCCCTTTATGGTAGTGGTGCCGGCTACTATAAAAAAAATATACGACAGGCAAGAGTTAGCCGACTTTATAAAAGATAAACCTTTTATTTTTTTCAATAAAGAATATGCGCCACAATACCATAGTAAATTGATTGAGATATGCTATCGGATGGGTTTCAAGCCCGATATCACCCATGAAGTCAATAATGTCCATTCTATAGTACAATTGGTCGAAGCTGGTCTGGGGGTATCCATATTACCGCTATCTTTAAAACAGCAATATGCTAATTTGCAACTTACGTTTGTTGATTTAAAAGATATACCCGTTACTACCGAAGTGGTTCTGGCTTATAAAAAATCAAATATAAGTGTCGCGCTCAGTTGGTTTATCCAGAATTATAGCCCGAAATGATTTTCAGGTATTTGCTTTGTTAAATTATGGAGAAAAATCAGCAATATATTGCTAAACAACAATGGGGATTTAAGTTAACGTCTTATGGTGCGTAAAAACATCATAACGGCAATAAATATAATGGCAAGATAAAATATCTTCATAAAGTACGCTATGCCGTGTGTTGGGGCTAAAGTAAAAACGCCCGGCAGCTACCAGGCGTTTTTATTTATTTTTTTAATCATTTCTGCAATAATACGGTAGCCTTCAAATCGGCTTTTAAAGTGCCTGACAGGTATACGGTATAAACATGGCCAGCTTCTACGCTAGTTGGGATATCCAGCATAGAAGTATTAGTTCCTGCAATATAAACCGAGAACGAAGATCCGGGAGCAACACTGTAGTATTTCGAATCTAAAGCAGGGCTTAATCCGGTGGTCAATGGAGCTCCTGCTCCGGTTATCCCAAAATCCAGGTTATCCACCAGGTCAAGGTTCAAATTGATAAAGCGCACACGTGCTTTACCTGCTGCAATAGAAACATCGTCAATATAAGAAACCGTATTGCTGCCAAAGCGAAAAATGCTGTAATATACATTGGGCAGCGGAGTAATTTGAAACCCTGCAAGGGTATTGCCGGTTGAAGATGTCTTAAATGCAGCAGATTGCTGTTTTCCGGCATCAACAGAGAAATAATTGGTGCTTTGGGTATAAGGCAGCGGAAGCGTGTTCTTTTTGGTGCTGCCCACATAAAAATCCATTGGCGAATCGGCCTGCGAAGCATTGGTTACTTGTATGTAAGCTGTGCCGCTAAGTTGACTATTGTTTTTTTTATTACAGGCTGTTATAGCTAACAGCGTTAGTGCTAAAATGGGGAATATTTTTTTAGTTGTCTTTAAAGTAAAAGTATTCATGTTTTTATAATAATAAGTAATGATACAAAGATATAGATGTTTTAAACTTATATTTTTATAAATAACGAGTTTGTTTTAACTAAATAAAAATGCCCGTTATAATTTGCTTATAACGGGCATTTGTCAGCAATATTGCTTTTTAGTTTTGTACCAAAACATGGTAATGGATAGAAGCTTGTGTAGCACCCGAAATATAAATGGTGTAAATATGACCGGCCTCAATCGTTACCGGAATATCTAAAGCTACAGTGCTTGAACCTGCCAGATAAAGCGAAAATTTAGTAGCGGCGTCTACTTCATTGTAAGCCGAAGCGGTTTTGTAAGCCAAACTGGTGACTACCTTGTTGCCGCCGGTTACGCCAAAATCAATCGCCGAATTTAAAGCGGAACTCAGGTTGATAAACCTCACTCTTGCTTTGCCTGATTTGGGGGCAGTACGATCATCAGTAGTAGTAACGGTCGATTTGTCGTCGGTGTAAAATACACTGTAATATTTACCGGCCTGGGTGTTTAAGGTTGTTGAGCTGTTGACGGTTGCCGATGCATTGCTTTTAAATTGCATGGTATGATTACCGGCTTTTACGTCGACATAGGCGGTTGATTGCGTATAGGCTAAAGCCGAAGAGTTGACCTTTTTGTTGTCAGAATAAAAATCCTGAGCATCAGAAGCTTCAGCAGTATTAGTAGCCATAACATAAGCTGATGCATTTGCACCTATGCTGTCATTATTTTTACTGCAGGCACTTAAACACGCGACAATTGACAAAGCCGCAACGGCAATTAAAGTTTTAGGAGTCGGGAAAATACTTTTTGTTTTCATTGTTGTTTTGTATTAGATAGATTTTACTGTTTTTAGTATTAAATATTTGTTTTGTTTAAATAATAGATATTGAATACTGTAATTTGAGATAATCCAAACATAAATAATGCCAAAAGTATTATTGAGGTATAATGGCCACTGTTAAAAAAACCATATATATAGCGCTCTTGGCTAATCTTTTAATAGCCGTAACCAAGTTTATTGCCGGTAACATTAGTAACAGTGCTGCTATGATTGCAGAAGGAGTACACTCGGTGGTTGACACTATTAACCAACTGTTATTATTACTCGGTATTAGCCTGAGCAAGAAAAAGCCCGATAAATATCATCCGCTTGGTTATGGTAAAGAGCTTTATTTCTGGTCGTTTGTAGTATCTATACTGATATTTGGCTTAGGTGGCGGCTTGTCGGTCTATCAGGGCATTACCCATATTTTGCATCCGGCTGTATTGGGCGATGCCAAGTGGAGTTACATTGTACTGGCAGCATCAGTGGTATTTGAGGGTACATCGTTGGTGGTAGCCGCAATTGAGTTTAATAAACTGCGCGAAGGCCAAAGCTGGTGGGACGCTATTGTTAACAGTAAAGACCCTTCAACCTTCCTGGTTTTGTTTGAGGATAGTGCGGCTGTCGCGGGGCTATCTATTGCGGCCTTGTTTTTATACCTGAGCCATCGCCTCAATAAGCCTTACCTGGATGGCATCGCCTCATTGCTGATTGGTATAATATTGATACTCGTATCGCTCATATTAGCGCGCGAGAGCCGAAGTTTACTTATGGGCGAGGGTGTTAAAACCAACACTAAACACCGTATCCGCCAAATTATTGAAAGCGATAAGGCCGTGCTCAATTTAATGCACCTGATGTCAACCTATCAATCGCCCAAAGAAATTCTGGTCATGCTGATCATCGCCTTTAAACCCAACCTTACTACAGAGGGTATAAACGACGCCATTGATCGTATCCGTACAGAAATAAAAAAAGAATTCCCGAACATTCGCTTCGTCATTATTCAGCCTGATGTTTTTGAAGACAATGTTGACCCTAATGTGCAAACGTATATATAAATTTAAGCACAAAAACACCTTAAACATGATTTTGGAAGTAGCCGTCCTGAACGTCATCTCCGGATGGGAAACACAATTTGAAAAAGACTTTGCTATTGCCGGACAGTATATCTGTGCGATAAAAGGATACATCCGGCATTCGTTGAGCAAATGCATTGAGCAGCCTAATAAATATATCTTGCTGGTAGAATGGCAAACGCTCGAAGACCATACCGTCGGCTTCCGCCAATCTGCAGATTACCTGGAGTGGAAGAGGCTACTGCACCATTATTATGATCCGTTTCCGGTGGTAGAGCATTTTGAGCGGGTGGTATAATAACTTGTCAAGCAATCTCTCCGCGATAGTTGCATCTTACCCGATTGATAAACATGTGTAGAGATTGCTTGTTCCTCACGATGACGTAATGGGAGGTAACTATATACCTATTAGACCAACAGCTATCAATCCATCAACTCAATCCAAACCGGCGCATGATCGCTCGATTTTTCCCAACCACGCACATGCTTATCAACCCCTGCCGACTTCAACCTAACATCAACCTCCGGGCTTAGCAAAAAATGATCTATTCTTAAACCGGCATTGCGGCCGTAAGCGTTCCTGAAATAATCCCAGAAAGTATAAATAGTTTCATCAGGATATAGCTTGCGCAAAGCATCCGTCCACCCTTGCGCTATCAGTCGGTGAAAGGCTTCACGTGTTTCAGGGCGGAAAAGTGCATCATCCAGCCAGCGCTCGGGTTTATAAACGTCTTTTTCGGTTGGCATAACATTATAGTCGCCGGTTAATACTACGGGTATACCGCGCGCTAAAAGCCCTTCGGCATGTGTAATAAACCGCTCGAACCATTGCAGTTTGTAGTCGAATTTCGGTCCGGGCGCCGGGTTGCCGTTAGGCAGGTACAGACAGCCTATCACAATATTGTTTACCAGGGCCTCAATATAGCGGCTATGCAGATCTTCCGGGTCGCCCGGCAGGCCGCGTTTCAGCTCCTTAATTTCGCCTTTGGCTAATATAGCCACGCCATTCCAGCTTTTCTGCCCGTGCCAGATGGCATTGTAGCCGGCATCGCGTATTGCCTGTTCAGGAAATTTTTCTTGCGGAGCTTTCAGTTCCTGCAAACAAGCCACATCAGGCTGAGTTTCCTGTAGCCAGCGCATTAGCACAGGCAGCCGGCCATTTACGCCGTTAACATTGTAGGTAGCTATTTTCATGATTTAAACTTATAAAAAAAAATCAAATTTGCTGTTTCACATAGGGTGTTTCACTACTATATCGCCAATGAGTGTAAAAATAACTTAACTGTGTTAATTCCAGCTGTTTAAGTGGCTTTAGCTAAAGTATTGGTACTGTTTCAAAGTGTTTCACTCCGTTTTGTTAACTATCTTTATTTCAGTGATTTATCTTAAATAAGTGTTTCAAGTGTTTCATTTTTATAAGTGAAACACTTATGTGTCATCAGCAAAAAACCGGTATCCACATCCTGATGAATTTTCAACAATCCCGCCAGTGTCCGGGCAATAGCTTAACTTTACGAGTCAATTAAAAAGGAAAGAACCGCTTGTCAAAGAACGCTACGAAAGAAACCCCCTTAATGCAGCAGTATAACACTATTAAGGCCAAATATCCAGGCGCCTTACTGCTGTTTCGCGTTGGCGATTTTTACGAAACCTTTGGCGAGGATGCCGTTAAAGCTGCGGGCATTTTAGGTATAGTGCTCACTAAAAGAGCCAACGGGTCGGCGTCGCATATTGAGCTGGCAGGCTTTCCGCACCATTCGCTGGACACATACTTACCCAAGCTGGTGCGGGCGGGCCAGCGGGTGGCTATCTGCGACCAATTGGAAGACCCGAAAGCTACCAAGACCATTGTGCGCCGTGGCGTTACCGAGCTGGTTACCCCTGGTGTCGCCACCAATGATAACATCCTTAACCAAAAGAGCAATAATTACCTGGCGTCGTTATATTATGAAAAAAGCAGCATAGGTATAGCACTGATAGATATTTCGACAGGGGAGTTTCTAACGGCCCAGGGTAACAGCGATTATATAGACAAACTGCTTCAGGGTTTCAGTCCCAGCGAAGTAATCTTTCCTAAAAGCCGCCAATCTGAATTTAAAGATTACTACGGCGACCGCTACTACACCTACATGCTCGACGAGTGGCCTTACAGCGGCGATTACGCCTATGAAACCTTGCTTAAGCATTTTGGGGTGAAGTCGCTAAAGGGATTTGGCATTGATAAACTGAATCTGGGTATTGTGGCTGCCGGGGTGGCGCTGCATTACCTTAATGAAACCGAGCACCGCAACCTGCAGCATATCTCGGCCATCAGTCGGATAGAGGAAGACCGCTATTTGTGGCTGGATCGCTTCAGTGTACGCAACCTGGAGCTGATCGGCTCGGCCAACGAAAATGCACATACATTGGTTGACGTGCTTGACCAGACCTGCTCTCCAATGGGTGCGCGTCTGCTACGCCGCTGGATAGTGATGCCCCTCAAAGAACTTAAGCCTATCAATGACCGGCTGGGAGTAGTTGAATATCTGATAAGCGAAGCTGAACTGCGCGAAGAACTACAACAACACATCCGCCAGATCGGGGACCTGGAGCGCCTGATCTCCAAGATTGGTTTGCAAAAAGCTAACCCGCGCGAGGTTTGCCAGTTGAAAAAAGCCTTGATGGCTATAGAAAGTATCAAAAAATTATGTGAGGGCTCAGGCAGTCAGCCCTTGAAAGCTATAAGCGAGCAGCTAAATCCGTGCACTACCATTTGTGAGAAGATAGGCCGCGAACTACATCCTGAACCGCCGGTCATGTTAGTTAAAGGCTCGGTAATGAACAATGGGATAGATGCCGAGCTGGACAGATTACGTAAGATAGCGTTTGGTGGTAAAGACTATCTGATCGAAATACAAAAACGCGAAGCTGAAAGCACCGGTATACCGTCGCTGAAAGTGTCGTTCAACAATGTGTTTGGTTATTACCTCGAAGTTACCCATAGCCACCGCGATAAAGTACCTGGCGATTGGATACGTAAACAAACACTGGTTAATGCAGAGCGTTATATCACCCCTGAACTCAAAGAATATGAGGAGCAAATATTAGGTGCCGAAGAAAAGATACTCGCCCTGGAAACCAAACTGTATAATGACCTGCTCTATGCGCTTACTGAATACATCAAACCAATACAGCTAAATGCTCAGCTTGTAGCCCGTTTGGATGTGTTATTGAACTTTGCTACCATCTCCATTAAAAATTACTATGTTAAGCCAGAGATCAACGAAAGCAAGGTCATTGATATTAAAGGCGGTCGTCACCCCGTAATTGAGAAAACTTTGCCACAAGGCGAAGACTATATTACCAACGATGTGTTCCTTGACTCTGAAAGTCAGCAGATCATTATTATTACCGGGCCCAATATGGCGGGTAAATCAGCATTGCTAAGACAGACCGGACTGATTGTGCTTATGGGGCAAATGGGCTGCTTTGTGCCCGCTAAATCAGCAGCGATAGGCTTGGTAGACAAGATATTTACTAGGGTAGGAGCATCTGATAATTTATCGTCAGGCGAGTCGACCTTTATGGTGGAAATGAACGAGACAGCCAGCATCTTGAATAACCTGTCAGATCGCAGTTTGATCCTGCTGGATGAAATAGGCCGAGGTACCTCAACTTATGATGGTATCTCCATTGCCTGGTCGATAGCTGAGTATTTGCATAATCATCCAACGGCAAAAGCTAAAACCCTATTTGCCACGCATTATCATGAATTGAACGAGCTGAGCAATAGCTTTAATCGCGTCAAAAATTTTAATGTCACGGTTAAAGAGATTGGTCATCAGATCATCTTTCTGCGTAAACTGGTGCCGGGGGGCAGCGAACACAGTTTTGGTATACACGTCGCCAAATTGGCCGGTATGCCGCCCAAAGTATTGAGCAGAGCTAATGAGATACTTAAAAAGTTAGAAAACGAACGCACCGGTGGCGAACACATCAAAGAGAGCATTCGCAAGGTTCAGAAACAAGCTGTGCAGATGCAGATGTTTAGTATCGATGACCCGGTGCTGGTAAAGATACGCGACACCCTGAATAACCTCGACGTAAATACTTTGACCCCTGTTGAAGCGTTGATGAAGCTGGACGAAATACAGCGTCTGATTAAAAGTTGATTCAATTTAAATTTCGTGGTCGCAAATGTGGATATGTTCAAAACATCTGTAGCGAGCGTTGCTTTGTGCTATTTATTTTTATAGGATGAATGTAAACAGCTACCTTAAACATTGTTTTATTCTGCTGGTAGGCGCTTTAGTACTGTCGTCATGTCATACCAAAAAAGCGGCATTAAAAGGCGAACCAGGGGAGATTGTTACTCCACAAGCCGGCATAGCCGACAAATATGCTCAAATGATGGGCGTAAAAAGCGAGGATATTACTAATGGCCGGCTTTATAACTTTATTGAAATGTGGACCGGTGTCCCCTATAAATTTGGTGGATTGGATAAGGATGGGGTAGACTGTTCTGGTCTTGCATTGCTGCTCGAGAAAGAAGTTTATGGTATTACGTTACCACGTATCACCTGGCAGCAGGTAGCTGTGATTAAGCGTAAATATGAAGATGAGTTAAAAGAAGGCGATCTTGTTTTCTTTGACTTTGACGGAAAACAGTTTAGCCATGTAGGCGTTTACCTGCAAAACGGTTATATAGTTCACGCCAGCTCAACCAAAGGGGTGATAGTAGTACCATTACATGGAGCTATGTATAAATACTTCTCTCGCGCCGGGTCAATTAATGTTGATTCAGTTGGCGTGGTAGCTGCTCAAAAAGAAGATTAATCTTCCTCCTCTGTTTTATCTTTCTTAAGAGTGTTTTGGGTAACCGGCCCCCTGAACCGGCTGTTTTTGGCATAATTGTACAAACGCGAAATAACCGGGCCGCTATCACTTTCCGGGTAGTAACGTGTTCGTAATTTGCCTGTAATAATGCCAAATACAATAACAACCAAAAGTGGCGTATAAAAAGGTAAAGGGAAACAATTTAAAATAAATAATACCATTAAAAACACAGGTGCCAGAAACAGCTTTATTTTTGTCACCATCCATTCAAGCCTGTTTTCCAGATTATTGGTATCGATACAAAGCTGTTCGCGGTTGCGCAATAAGTACCAGGTGAGTATAGATTGCACAAAGACTGTCAGCATAGCTACAGTCATATATATCTGCAGGCCCCACGCGTTTTGGATAGAAAGAGATTTTAAGTCTTTACCCATTTCGCTTGGAAGTTCATGAAGCAATGCTGATACGGCGAAAGGAAATAAGGTTACGGAAAAGAGAAAAGCCAGATTAAGAACTAATAAATTGCGATCGTAATCTTTCAGATATCGGAAAAGTTTGAGATGTGACATCCAAAATTTCCCAACTAAAACAAAAGTGCCCAGGTAAGCAATAATATGCAAGGCCAGCAGTTTTGCAGCATGTTTCAGGGCGTCTTGATCTGAGTTTTTTATTCCCTCGGGTAACTTGATATCCAGCACCATAATGGTAAGGATAATAGCAAAAACGGCGTCAGTAAATAAAATAATGCGTTCTAACTGAAACTCCTTCTTTATTTCTTCTTCTTCATTCATGTCTTAAGCTAATATAAATTAATAATTTTGTTGCGATATGGCGAAACAAGATTATTCATTCTGGACTAAATATAAAAGGTTTGCCAGCACCGAGATATTACTTTACATAATTATGGTGCTCGGTATTATAATAGGAATATGGATATTTAGTTAGTGGTTCTTACCATCGAAACACTATAGTTGTCGGCATCGGCAACTTTTTGCAAAAATTCTACAAGCTCATCATAAATATCTTTTGCGTAACTGCCATCATTTAACCTTAAGGTTCTTTTATAAATGAGGTGGTTGTTGTCAAATATTAAGGTGGCATCATAGCTGCCGAATGGTTTATTGAGATGCACATTTAGCGGTATCCTTTCAAGCTTATATCCTGCAGGGATGTTAAACGTAATCTCGTCTTCATTTACATAACCCTCATTGATAAAAACCGGCGTTAAACGGCTGCGTATTGCATGAGGTACGTTTTTGAACCTGTTAACAGGGTTTATTAAAAAGTTGAGACTATTATTGGTCGCTTTCGCATAATCTGGTGCTGTAAGCTTAAGGTTTTCGACTATAGCAGGTAAAGCAGCCCTATCGTGTTTAAAACTCAAACTCGCTATTTCCATATCATTGATAGGGTAGATGTTTTTGATCATTTTTGACTGCTCAGTGGCCGAACTGGTTAACAAGTGACCTCTGTTATCATATTGCAAGCCTCTAAAAATAGTCTCCATGTTTCCTGAAAGTACACCCTGCGGATTAATGTTAAAGGTAGCCCTGCGGATTTGTTGATTAGCATCTGCCGTATATTTAGGTGTATGTAAAAGCTTACCACCTTCGGCGGTGCAAGCCAGTACTAATCTATCATCAGTAAAATCGCTCAAAAAGCCAAATGGTATTTGTTGGCTTGTGCACTCTAACCAGGTAGTATCGTTTTTAAACGGAATGCATAAAATAGCGTGATTACCCTGGTTCATGCTTGCAATATCAGGCTGCATACTAACTTTAGGTGTTCCGGCTTGTACTACACAATACCATGAGTCAATATTTGCAATTTTTAAAAGGGCATGTGTGTAATTTACTAAGGCCTTACAATCTCCATAATTCAACCGGTCAACGTCGCTTGCTAACATAGGCTGATAACCGCCTATGCCAATCTGTATACTGATATAACGGGTTTTGCCCTGCATGTACTCATATATTTTACGCGCTTTTTCTTTTGGATCGGTTATGTTTGCCGTTAAAGTTTTGATCCGTGATATGGTCGCATCCGGTAAGCCACCCCGACCTGTCAGCAACCGGTCATAGGTCCACTTACCTAAACTTATCCAATCGGTAAAACTACCTGTGAACCCGTCATAGTAAAAATTCTGCGGTACAATTTCTACGCTGCTCAAATAAGTTTTATCATCCGGGCTATAGGGCTCTTCCCTGATAGCTTTAAGATCGGTAACTTCCCAGTTATAACTTTTTGTGCCTCCGTCGCCCGTAGTTATAACGGCTTTTTGAGGCATGTTTATTTCTTTATAGCTGAGGTTAAAATCGGGTTTGCATAAAAGCTTAAATGAGCTTTTCTCTACAGCCAGGCCCGTATTTGGATTTGGTGACCATTCGGGCAAGGTTAACGTCTGTTTGGATCGCAGCTCGTATTCGTAAGAAATGGTGTATGGATAATCAGTAACAGCCGGCGAATAATATTTTACACGCGAATCTTCAAACAATGAAAAGTCATGACTGGCGTCCAGATCTTCGAAATTGCTTTCATTGAATTTCCGGATTTGTTTGCCGAATGAGTCGTAAATAACCCCCTTAACATCGTGTAGTAATGTGGTTTTGTTGTGCCAGATCATTACACGAGCCAAATGGTCGCCATTTATATTTAATACAGTAATGGCTGTCTTGAAGTGGGTAAGTACGTTATCGGCAGATTTAATTTCGACTACTGTTTCCTGATTACGAACAACGGCACTTGCATACGGTAATATATTTTTGTGGATCAGGTCTATACTATAATTTGTTTGCGCGTGTACAACAAAACTCACAGCCGGCAGCAAAAACAGCAACAGTGTTCGTTTCATATTTTTTTCTTGAATATCATTTCTGTTTTTTCTGACGAGATCATTCTGGCATATAACTCTTTTAAGTAAGGATATTCGTCAGAGAAATATACAGACTTTTTAAACTGGGTAACATGTGATAGTGAAAATGAATTACCGTTTTCTGCATAATTTACTATGAACGTTCCACCATTGTCAGGCAGCGCAAACCCTTCATTTTTCGGAGGGCTTTCAATTGTATAGCCTTCTGGTAGCTGTAGGTTCAGCATAAATTTCGATTCGGATGGCATACCCCAATCAACTGAATAGCTTCTTTCCTTAAGTTTAAACGGATTAGTAACAATCCTGTTGATCAAGAACGGATTAAATGCAAGTTTCTGATTATTCATGTTGTTATAGGCATCCATTTCAACATCATAAACTTCACTTATCGCTTTGTCAAGACTATCTACATTAAGCACTTCGGCTTTTTTTATTTTGATCCGGTTCCACCTGTTGCCCAGATCCTCTACATATTCATCTATCGAGTTGAATTTTTTTATTGCCTTTCGTTTTAAAAAAGCTTCATAACCCCTTGAATAATTAGTGATTGTTCCGGTTAATTTGCCGTTAGTGCCCAATGTAAGGTTTAAAATTACCGTTGAACTTTGAATGTTAGGCTCTTTTATATCTATCCAATAAGATGGTTTATCTAAAGGCATCACCCGTCCCTGATCATTCAAACAATGCATGGGTAGCATTCCAAAAGACAATAAGGGGTCTGTGGCGTCAAGTAAATAGGTTTTGCCACCTAAATCGGCTTTTACTATAACATAGTTAAATTCGGTAATCACCGGGTATAGTTTGTTTATTACCCCATGGCCCCTGGTTGATATTAATACCGGTTCGGCATCAATACCGGCAGCCCATAATGCTGATAACAATGATAAGTTAATATCGCCGGCGTCGCCCGTGTGCTTATCGAGGGCTTGTTTTATTCCCGAAGTGCCAAAATTATTGTCGCCGTTCCATTTGATGTTTTTCTGGATAAAGGCATAGATCTTTTTAGCTTTTGCCAAACTATCTGTTTCATTGCCAATCAACGGCGTAACTGCATCTTTTAATAGCCCTTTTCTTCTTAAAGGCAATCCAAAATAATCGTTGTGTTTTAATATCTGGTCAACATCCTTCCAGTCTTTAGCTATTTTAGTACGCGCACCGGTGAAAGGGTCAGAAAATTCATAAAGTTCAAAACGTATAGCTGCAATAAAATTGCGTGGCGCGGTCATGTAATCTTCAATTACAAATGCGGGTATATTATTCATCCCATAAGTAAAATGCGAGCAATCTGCTTTAGCGGTATTGATCATCATACAATCTTTTTCTACAACAGATTCATTTCTATCTAACTTAAGTGCACCGATTTTTACAGCATTGAACGACCAAAACGCCGGTATGTGCACTTCATACACAGATTTAAGTTTTGGCATATCGCTTTGAAATGTCCATTCGTGAAAGTTTTCAAAATATGGTGTAGTTACTGTGTACTTGTATTCAATAACACACCCTTTGCGTAACCCGGGCATAGCCAGTTTAACAATTGTATAATTCGCATTTTGTGCCACCCTGAAAATTTGTGACGGAGTAAACTCTTCGGATTTAGGCCTTCCGCTTTCATCGCGGTACACAGTGACACCATTGATGTCACTTATTTCTTCCCCCTTATCATTATTTGAATATAAAGGTATCTGCACAGTTCCCTTTGCGAAACCATCGTTGTCTAATATTTTTATTTTTACATGGTAATTGTAGACGAGTCTTACGCCAATAGTATTCCTGAAAGTAAGTGACGCATCGCCATGCTCATTTAACACCACCGCGTGGGCCGACGAATCCCGGTCATAAACCGTCATTTTCAACTCATCGGGTGTAATGTTATTATAAGCAAAATCTTGCGCTATAGCCGAATTGAACAATAACACAGATGAAATAGAAAGAAATACCAGTCGTTTAATAATTGTAATCATTATAAGTGTTTAAGTAACCGAAAGATAATTTTTTTCTGGAAGAAATAATAACAGATAAATAATTTATTCTGCCGATTTTTTTTAGACTTTTGCAACCTGAATCATACGGATTAAAATCATGAAATTAAACTTAAAGCGCCCATTAGCTTTCTTTGATATAGAGGCTACCGGTATAAATATCGGTATTGACCGCATTGTCGAGATATCGGTTATCAAACTGCATCCTGATGGGAGCGAAGAGGTTAAGACATGGCGTGTTAATCCTGAAATGCCTATTCCTGTCGAGTCGTCATTGATACACGGTATCTACGATGAGCATATTGCTGGTGAACCGCCGTTTGGCGCATTGGCACCCTTGATAGCCGAGTTTTTAGAAAACAGCGACTTAGCTGGTTACAACTCCAACAAATTTGACATACCAATGCTGATGGAAGAATTTATGCGGGTAGGTGTGGAGTTTGATCTGGAGAACCGCCATTTTGTAGATGTGCAAAACATCTTCCATCAAATGGAGCAGCGTACATTAAAGGCGGCTTATCAGTTTTACTGCCAAAAAGAAATTATCAATGCACACTCTGCCGAAGCGGACACCCGTGCTACTATGGAGGTATTGCTGGCTCAATTGGAGCGGTACGAAAATCAGGAATGGGAAGATAAAAAAGGAAACCGTAGCGTTCCTGTGGTTGGCCATGTAGAGGGGTTGCATAAATTTACCAACCTTAATCGCCCGGTTGATTTTGCCGGACGTATGGCTTATAACGATGCCGGCGAAGAAGTATTTAATTTTGGCAAGCACAAAGGTAAAAGGGTTGAAGATGTGTTTAACATTGAACCAAGCTATTATTCATGGATGATGCAGGGCGACTTCCCATTGTATACCAAGCGTAAGTTGGACGATATATACAAACGCTGGAACGAGAAAAAGAAGGCCGAACGTCAGCAGCAACCGGCTCCGCCCAAACCGGTGACACAAGCCCCCAATACGGGCGAAGCAAAACCAGCACAGCAAAAAAATTACCAAAATCCAAATTACCAACAATTTCGAAAAAAGGAAGAGCCGGCAAAACCGGTTGACGATGACATGCTGAAGTTACTGGCCGATAAGTTTAAGAAAGGTTAAAGAGTTACCTCATCAATCGATCTTTTTCAGAAACTTGATATTTCTTTTTAAGCCGGTAAACTTGGTGCGCTTTACGGCCGAGTTCTTGAATACTTTTTGAAACACATCTTCGGTAATTTCTTGCAAATCTGCATGATCTAATCCCAATAACTCCGGATGAGGGTCAAAAGCAGGTTCATTGTGTATTACCGAAAACTTGTTCCAGGGGCATACGTCCTGGCAAATATCGCAACCAAACATCCAGTTCTCCATTTTGCCTTTAAACTCTTGTGGCAGCTCATTTTTTAGTTCGATGGTAAGGTAAGATATACAACGGCTACCGTCAACCACATAGGGGCCGACAATGGCGTCGGTGGGGCATGCGTCAATGCACCGGGTACAAGTACCGCAATGATCTGCTGTAGGTTCTATATCATATTCCAGTTCGATGTCAACGATTAGTTCAGCTAAAAAAAAGAACGAGCCCGTTTTCTGATTGATAAGATTACTGTTTTTACCAATCCAGCCCAAACCTGCCTTTTTGGCCCAGGCCTTATCCAATACGGGGGCCGAGTCTACAAATGCACGGCCACAAACTTCGCCAACCTGTTCATTGATAATTTCCAGCAGTCGTTTTAGTTTGTCTTTAATAACGGTATGATAATCCTGCCCGTAAGCGTATTTGGATATTTTGGGCGCCGAGGAATCAGCCTGGTTATTGTCGGTATAGTAGTTAAGCCCCATGGATATGACCGATTTGGCACCGTCGACCAGCAAGCGTGGGTCGAGGCGTTTGTCGAAATGATTCTCCATGTACCGCATCTCGCCATGCATGTTTTTGTTAAGCCATGATTCAAGCCTGGGTGCTTCATCTTCCAGAAAGCCGGCTCTTGAGATGCCACAAAACAGAAACCCCAATTTTTTGGCTTCGTCTTTGATGAGTTTACTATATGCCGACTTGCTTTGCTGCATTGGTACAAAGATAACATAATAAAAACAGGCGATTTAATAAGAAGTTGTCCTATAAAAGAAACTAATATGCTTCAATATATCAATGATCTGCCAGCCGACGTTTTAGGGATCCACGCTATAGGCGAGGTAACCAAGCAAGATATGGACACAGTGCTTTTGCCAAGATTAGACGAACTGGCGAAAACAAATGGCGATATTAAATATCTATTGGTGCTGGAAACAGATATCTCTAATTTTAGTCTCGCGGCATGGTGGAGCGACTTAGTTACCGGACTAAAACATTTTACAGAATGGAAACGCATAGCCGTAGTAACCGATCAAAAAGGTGTGGAATGGTTTACAGATATGTTTACGCATTTTATTCCCGGAAAGGCAAAAGGTTTCAATCTGGGTGAGTTGGATGAAGCAGTTAGATGGATATCAGCAAACAATTAATATCTAAATATCATGGAAAATACAACATATCAAGACCCAAAGGACGAGCAGATCACCAATGAGGACACTGCCGTAACTAATAAAGACGGCAACAATGACCTGGAGAAAGGTAAACAACCGAATGTTCAGGATAAACCCGATGAGCAACGTGTCACTACAGTCACACCTGCCGAAGAGAATGGTGATCCAACTGCTCAGGAAATCGAAGATGAAGATGCCTCAAATAAAGGTAAAGGGCCTAAAGGGGAAAATCTGTAAACAATAAAGCCGCCCGGTTATTTCAGGCGGCATTGTTGTTTTTATTTGAATTAGAAACTGCCTCTAATATTTTTACTTAGCGTTTTAGCACTCCAATAGCCGCTATCTAAAATTCTTCTAACGGTCATTAACGGATCGTTAGGATCTCGCTTTTCTGCTAATTGGAAGGCTATCTTGAAACCGCGTTTATGCAGTTCAGGGAAGCCTGATTTATTCCAGATACCGAATGGATATGCAAAGTAAGTGATCTTTTTACCGGTTATCTCCTCCAGTTTTTTGGTCGGTTTGTCCAGTTGTATCACCCAATCATCTTTTTTAGGATTAGGATCATGCTTGTATTTGCTGGTCATGTGGTGATCCCAGGTATGGCTGCCTATAATATTACCTGCGTCAGACAAAGCCTTAACCTGTTCTTTAGTCATATAATGCGGACGGCCTATTGATACAGTCATCACAAAATAAACTGCCTTAAAACCGTATTTTTTTAACTCAGGCGCCGCAATAGTGTACTGGTCTTCATCGGTATCATCAAAAGTCAGCATAATCGGTTTTTTAGGCAGCGGGGCACCTTTGGTCAGGTAAGCATATAACTGATCTGGCAATATGGTATGATAACCGCTATCGGCCAGCATTTTGATGTGTTCTTTGAAAGCTGCAATCTGTACGATATAATCTTTGGCGTTTTTAGAGTCTTTTGGACGCCAATCGCGTATCTGGTGATAGCAGACAATCGGTACTTGCTTGCGGGCCATTATGGCCGCATTGTTTTGTGCGTTAACAGATAGGTTAAATAATATGCAAAATGATAACAGCGCAATAAATTGTTTTGACATTAATAGAAGGGTATTAAATTATTAAAAAAGACTTACGGAATGGTAAACCCCGTAAGCCTGTACTTTGTTTTATTAAGGTTGCAAAACTATGCGTTTGCCCTCGTTGATAGATCTTTTCGCAGCATCCAGTATCTCCATAGCTATCATATTATAAGCAAGCGACGCCTGATCGCCTTCACCAGAAATCTGGCCTCTTATAACCGCGGTCAAATAAACCAGCGGGTCATTATTCGGTGCCGGGATAGGCTTTGCCTCATGCACTAAAGTGAATTTAGTCTCCTCTTTCGGCGTTCTAAACTGAACACTCTTGCCGTTGAATGCGTGAATAACACCAGTTTCGCCCCAAACCTCCATGTCTTTGATATTAAGCGCCCAGTTCCATGATGCCTCAATAGAAGCAGTGGCGGTTGGGTATTCAACTAAGATGGTAGCATCATCCTCAACTTTGGGATATACTTGTGGTTTATAGTGTTTAGCAACTGCGGTAACCGCTATGGGGCGTTGTCCATGCATCAACCAGGTAGCCAGATCGGCACCATAGCAGCCAAAATCGTTAAGGGCGCCTGCTCCATTTAATACGGGGTCGGTCAACCAGGCCAGAAATTCCGGGCTGCAGCCAATCTCTTTTGGCCCGCTATGCCCGTCACGAATAACCATCCGGCGTATTTTACCTATGCTATCCCGTCCAACCACATCATGAATATATTGGAACGATGGGTACCAGGTAGTTTCGTAATTTACCAGTACCTTGATATTGTATTTTTTAGCTAACGCCTCTATGCGTTTTGCCTGCACAAGTGTGGCAGCCAAAGGTTTTTCAACCATTACCGGTATATGTAAAGGGGCGCACACCTCAACAATGTCTACGTGTTTACCAACTGCATTATAGCCAAGCATCACTTCTGGCTTAGTCGCTTTGATCATTTTGTGTACATCGTCAAAATAAAGCGAATCGGGCAGTTTGAAGCGTTTTTTGTACTTTTCCCATAGCGGGCGGCTAGGCTCATAAACGCCGACAACATTGGCTGTGCCCCTTTTCATCTGGTTAAAAAATCCCAGAATGTGGTCATGATTAAGGCCGTAAATACCTAATCGAAGACGTTTGTCCTGCGCATTTGCCTGCATGGTAAATGCACCGATTAAACCTAACAAAATCACCTTTTTTAAAAGGCCGCTGATGCTATTTTTCATTTGAAAGTGAATAAGGGAAGCTTGATTCTTTTGTGCCTCTTTGCATGTTAGGTTTATCAGACATCACATAATTCAATACTGCACCTTTTGATAAAGTAGCATGTGTAAGGTAGTTAAAGTCGTATGGTTTACCGTTAACAGTAAGCGTTTGTACATATTTGTTTTGTGGGCTGTTGTTAGGCGCGTTAATAACAATCTTTTTACCGTTGTCAAGCGTTACAGTCATCGTTTTAAATAACGGCGTGCCCAATACATATTGTGAGCTGGTAGGACAAACCGGGTAGAAGCCCATTGCAGAGAATACATACCATGCTGAGGTTTGACCGTTGTCTTCATCGCCGCAGTAACCATCAGGAGTTGCTTTGTACAATTTGCCCATGGCATCGCGTACGTGGAACTGAGTTTTCCACGGCTCGCCGGCAAAGTTATATAAGTAAAGCATGTGCTGTATTGGCTGGTTACCATGAGCGTATTGACCCATGTTCATGATCTGCATCTCACGGATTTCATGGATAACGCCACCATAGTAGCTATCATCAAAAACAGGTGGGATGATGAATATAGAATCCAGTTTATTAACGAATTGTTTTTTGCCACCTTCAAGGTTAATCATGCCCTGGATATCGTGCAAGGCAGCCCAGCTATAGTGCCATGCGTTACCTTCTGTAAAGGCGTCGCCCCATTTCAACGGGTTGAAGGGTTTAACCCATGATCCGTCTTTGTTTCTGCCTTGCATTAAACCTATTTTTTTGTTATACAGGTTGCGGTAGTTCAGACTTCTTTTTTTGTAAATGTCAATCTCTGATGCAGGTTTGCCCAATGCTTTACCTAATTGATAAATAGCAAAGTCGTCATAAGCGTACTCTAAAGTACGGGCTGCATTTTCGTTGATTTTAACATCATAAGGTACATAACCCAAAGTGTTGTAATACTCAACACCGCGGCGGCCGGTCGCATTAGGGCCTTCGTTGTTCGCACCGTGTTTTACAGCTTCCCAAAGTGTATTGATATCATAGCCGCGCAAACCTTTCAGATAAGCATCAGCAACAATAGAAGCAGAGTTGTTCCCGATCATACAATCTGAATAACCCGGGCTTGACCACTCAGGCAGCCATCCGCCTTCTTTGTAATCATTAACTAAACCTGCCTGCATTTCTCTGTCAATTGATGGGTAAACCAGGTTCAGGAATGGATATAACGCCCTGAAGGTATCCCAGAAACCTGTGCCGGCAAATTTATAACCGGGCATGATTTTGCCGTTTTGTGCGCTCCAATGCGTTGGTTTGTTTGCTGCGTCGATCTCGTACATTTTGTTAGGGAAGAACAGCATACGGTATAAGCATGAGTAGAATGTACGGGTTTGATCAATTGTGCCGCCTGATACTGATAAACGACTTAGCGTCTTGTTCCAAATATCGCGGCCTTTTTTTGCAGTTTGTTCAAAGCTGTCATTGCCGATCTCGCGTTTTAAGTTCAGTTCGGCTTGTTCTAAACTGATGAACGATGAGGCTACTTTCAGATGAACCACTTCGCCTCTTTTGGTTTGAAAACCGATAGCAGCTAAGGCGTGTTCCGCGTTAGTTTCTAATGATGGTTCCATTTTAGCTACTTCGACACGATTATTACCTCTGCCATTGCCTTGACGGGCCTCTTCAGTAGTGCTGTAGGTGTGAGATAAAGTGAATGGTTTATCAATGTAAATTACAAAGTAGTTTTTAAAGTTCTTTAATTTAGGCCCCGCAGCCTGAGTTGAGTAACCTACTATCTTATTCTCGGCGGGTATTACTTTTACATATGAGCCTTTTGCAAAAGCATCTACCAAAATAAATGAACTATCAGATTTAGGGAAAGTGATTTTAAACTGCGCGGCACGCTCTGTTGGCGTGATCTCAGTAGTAATATCATGATCAGCCAGGTATACGCTGTAATAATATGGTTTAGAGATCTCGGCCTTGTGCGAGAACCAACTTGCACGTGCAGCTTGCTCAACATGCAGGTGCTTGGTCATAGGCATAATAGAAAACATACCATAATCATTCATCCATGGTGACGGCTGATGTGTTTGTTTAAATCCCTGAATCTTATGCGCATCATAAGTATATGCCCAACCATCGCCGTTAGGGCCGGTTTGCGGGCTCCAGAAGTTCATGCCCCACGGTAAGGCAGTACAAGGGTAGGTGTTTCCGTTTGACAGGTCTGGCCTTGAATCAGTACCCATCAGTGGGTTCACCCAATCAACAGGGTCGGTTACGGTAGTAACCTGTTGCGCCATTGAACGACTGCCTACCAATACTAAGGCTAAAAATAATATACGTTTCATAAAGGTTATTTATAGTTTAAAACTATGGTATTTGATTTTAATAATTTTAGGTGGTAACACATTAATTGTGACGGCAATAGTAATAATAAAAACTTAAAATAAGGAAGGATTTCCACCCAGTTTTATTTTACCCAAATGCCGGTATGCGCTTTCTGTTGCCTCACGACCACGGGCTGTTCTCATCAAAAAACCCTCCTGTATAAGAAATGGTTCATAAACCTCCTCAATTGTACCCTCGTCTTCGCCTACTGCAGTAGCAATTGTTTTCAAACCTACCGGTCCGCCTTTAAATTTATCAATAATAGTTACCAGAATTTTATTGTCCATTTCGTCCAAACCGTGCTCATCTACATTCAGGGCATTTAAGGCATACTGAGCAATGGCCGTATCTATGTTGCCATTACCTTTTATCTGAGCAAAATCGCGTGTACGACGTAAGAGGGCATTGGCGATACGCGGAGTACCACGGCTGCGGCGGGCAATTTCATAAGCCCCTTCTTCATTTATTGGAGTTTTTAATATTGAGGCCGACCGGAGCACGATAGTGGTTAATAACTTTGCATCATAGTATTCCAATCTGGAATTGATGCCGAAGCGGGCACGCAAGGGAGAAGTGAGTAGTCCCGAACGGGTAGTAGCACCAACGAGGGTAAACGGATTAAGCGATATTTGCACAGAACGGGCATTAGGGCCACTCTCAAGCATAATATCGATCTTAAAATCTTCCATAGCTGAATACAGGTATTCCTCAACCAGTGGACTTAAGCGATGAATCTCATCGATGAATAAAATATCGCCGGTCTCCAGGTTGGTAAGTAAACCCGCTAAATCGCCCGGCTTATCTAAAACCGGGCCTGAGGTGATCTTGATGCCAGCGCCCATTTCATTAGCAATAATATGCGATAGGGTAGTTTTGCCCAGGCCGGGAGGGCCATGCAACAAAACATGGTCAAGTGCCTCGCCGCGTTGGCGGGCCGCTTGAACAAATATGCGTAGGTTTTCTAATATTTTGTACTGACCGGTAAAGTCTTCAAAAGCCTGGGGACGTAACACTTGTTCAATGTCACGCTCAGCCGGCGATAGTCGTTCACCATCAGGGTTGAGATGCTCATTCATTGATCAAAAATAAGATTTTTGAAAGATTAGTGGACAAAGATCGAAGATTAGTTATAAACACCTAAAACCAATCTTTACTTTTTCAATAATCAGTTTTTACCCCTCTGGATATTTTCTGAAGATAGCGTTAAAACGCATAGTGAGTACACCAAGTATTGCTTCTTTAAAAATACCTTTCGACATTTTTGACTGGCCTGCTGTGCGGTCGGTGAATATTATTGGAACCTCGGTAACCTGAAAGCCATGTTTTACCGCCGTGTATTTCATTTCGATCTGGAAGGCGTAGCCCACAAATTTGATCTTATCAAGTTCGATAGTTTCAAGTACCCTACGTTTATAACACATAAAACCAGCGGTAAAATCCTGTATGTTTACACCGGTGATAAAGCGTACATATACAGAGGCGAAATAGCTCATCAGCACACGGCTCATTGGCCAGTTAACAACGTTTACGCCTTTGATATAACGAGATCCAACGGCCACATCCGAACCTTCAACGCAAGCTGTACGCAAACGCAGCAGATCATCCGGATTATGAGAGAAATCTGCATCCATTTCAAAAATGTAGTCGTAATTGTGCTCAATAGCCCATTTAAAGCCGTGTATATAGGCTGTTCCGAGGCCCTGTTTGCCCTCGCGTTCAACCATAAAAAGGCTATCGGGGTAGGTATTTTGCAGATGCTTGACAATAATCGGAGTACCATCAGGCGATCCGTCATCAATGATCAGAATATGAAAATTAAAAGGTAAAGCAAACACCTTACGGATCATCCGTTCAATATTTTCCTTTTCGTTATAAGTAGGTATGATTACTATGCTGTCGGGCACGTATACTGTATTTTCTGATAAAATAGTTTGCTAAATTAGATGTTCTGACACAAAAAAGAGCAGGCAATGTTAAATTTATTACCTGCTTTTATAACTTCTGTGTTATTTATAAATTATTCGTTTGTGCTATAATATCCTCTTTTTCGGGCTCTGTGATATAACTGCGTTCCTTCAAACGCGGTGCGACAAATAAATAAACAACTAAAAATGCTATGCAAATGCCAACAAATAACCAATAATAGCTTGCGCCTGTAAACCGCGCGAAAAAACCGCCCTCTGATATATTACCATTTATTAATGCATCAAATAAATTGCCTGCCGCCACTGTTAACAACCAAATAGCACTCATTGTGCTTTTCATTGATTTTGGTGCCTGTGTGTAGGCATACTCCAGGCCGGTTATTGATACCAACACTTCGGCTGCTGACAATACCACATAAGCAAATATCTGCCACCAAACTGACGGATGCCCGCCATTGTCAACATTTTGTTGTACAAAAGCTATAATGACAAACGATAAAGCGGTTAAAGCCAGCCCTGCACCTAAACGACGCAATGGAGTAGCTTTGATACCAATTTTATCAAAAAACGGATATATAAAATAAGTGAACAGCGGTATGAATGATAAAAGGAAAATAGGATTAGCTGTTTGTACCTGGCCAGGCAATATGGTAAAGCTGGTAAATCCTAAATTAATGTGGCGGTCCAGTTTCTGGGCTTGCAGCACCCACTCAGATAGGTTTTGATCCCACATGGCCCAAAATATCGGCGCGAAGATGAATACAGCCATCACACGATATACTGCTTTTACGCCTTCCACTTTTTCAGAATTGTATTCGCCCTTGGCTACATCTAACCACGACTGCCCTTTTTGCTTTTTACCTAAATTGAACAAGGCATATATTGAGATAAAAACAAAATTATTTTTGTTAATACCGCCCGGCGGAACGCGCACATATTTTTTACGTCCCAAAAAGAAAATAATGGTGGCTAAGGCCATCAACAGGCCCGGTATGCCAAATGCCCATTTCGCGCCCCAGTTAGCATAAACCCACGGAATTAATATAGTTGAAATTACGGAACCCGCGTTGATGCTAAAATAAAACCAGCCATAAACTTTTGACAACAATACCTGGTTAGACTTATCAAACTGGTCGCCCACATTTGCTGACACGCAGGATTTTATCCCTCCTGCACCTACGGCGATCAAAACGAGGCCTAATATAAAACCATTTAGATTATTGTCAAAAATAGCCAGGCACAAGTGCCCCAAACAATAAACTATCGAAATATAAAGAATAATGCGGTATTTTCCGGTAAACCAATCGGCAACCAAACCACCTACAAAAGGTAATGTGTAAGCAAGCGTCACAAAGAAGTGGGTGCTTTCATTCGCCTTGGCTTCTGCTACGGTTTGCAAAGCAGGATTAAGTGTCGGATTAAAAAATTGCGCAACTAAAAATGTGGCCAGAATGGAGCGCATGCCATAAAAGCTAAAACGCTCCGCTGCCTCATTTCCAATAATGTACGGAATGCTTCTGGGGTACTTTGCTTCCGTAGTAACAGCTTCGGCTGTTAAAGTTTTTGGAGACATAAATCAGTTTAATTTGGTCGAAAATACTATTATTCTATTAAATAAGAATATCAGGATCGGTAATATTGATCTTACAAGAATTATTGCATCTTCTTTTTTATGGGTTGCGTGGTTTTAGGCCTTTCGGTCAATTTGGGGTCTATATAACTCTCGTCCTGCTCATTAGGTACGTTACGCATGTCCAGATTGTCCTGATATAACCACTCGCCGTCTTTTAGTTTGTAGCCGTTATAGGAAAGGTCCGGGCCATAGGTTTCGGGTTGGTCTTTCGACTTCTTATCAGGCGGGGCGAGGTTATCAAATACAATTAAATGCTGCGAGGGAATATATTTTAACAGCATAGATGCCTGTCTGGCGTATTGAAAAACAACACGTTGCCGCCTTTTACCATTACCGTTAAACACCTGCATGCCAAACACAGGTTTATCGTTTTGAAATGACAGCGCTTCAATTACTTTTTTGGTCGATTTGTCGTTATTTCCTTTCCAGCCGAGCATTACATAATAGGGACGGCTTCCACTTACAGGGATAATGGTATAATATTGGGCCCCAAACCATGTCCGGTTGTCGCTCACGGTGTCTTCAGCATTTTTAATTAATGGCGTGTAATCTTCCAATCCGTATAATTTCAACGGGCCTGGAGTATTTATTTGTATTGCGCCGTAAAAGCGGTAACTGCCATCGTCGTTAGCTACATGCCAGCTAAAAATTCTGAACTTGTCGTCCGGAGATTTGGCGAGTGTAACAGTTTTAACAGAATCGAAAGGAAAATCAAACGAGTGGGGAACTTTCAATGCCATAACCAGTATTTTAATAAACTGATAGTTGGCATTTTTTCTGGCCAGATCATTCTGGTCATTAATAAATGTTTGGCCTAAATGCTTTAAACTGTCTTGATAAAAACTAAGCTGCTTCAGGCTTTCTGCGTCTATCTGTTGCGCAAAAGCCCTGGTAGTCAATACTATCAAAAAAAATGCCAAGGCCGATCTTTTTATCACCATCAAAATGTAATACCTAATGCCGTAAATATATGCGATTTTATCCTTAACGTAAATTTTCGATAACAATTGCGCTGGCTCCGCCGCCGCCGTTACAAATTCCGGCAAGGCCATATTTACCTTGATTTTGATTGAGTACATTTATCAGGGTAACCACGATACGCGCCCCCGAAGCGCCCAACGGATGCCCTAGGGATACCGCACCTCCATTAACATTTACTTTAGCCGGATCAAGATTTAACTCGCGGTTGTTTGCAATAGATACCACAGAAAAGGCTTCGTTTATCTCATAAAAGTCTATATCACTGCCTGTCAGGCCTGCACGGTGCAGCGCCAGGGGAATAGCTTTAGATGGAGCGGTGGTAAACCATTCCGGTGCTTGTTGCGCATCAGCATAGTTTACTATTTTGGCGAGTGGTTTAATACCCAATTCGTCGGCTTTCTCACGGTTCATCAGTACCAAAGCCGCGGCGCCGTCATTTAATGTTGATGCGTTGGCGGCCGTTACGGTACCGTCTTTTTTAAAGACCGGTTTTAGAGATGGTATCTTTTCAAACCTTACTGTTGCTGGTTCTTCATCATCAGTAAATAAAGTAATCTCGCCTTGCCTGTTTTTTAATTCGACGGGTGTTATCTCAGCTACAAATCTGCCATTATTTTGTGCTGCGGTAGCGCGTTTATAAGATTCAATGGCATATGCATCCTGATCTTCGCGACTGATGTTACATTCAGCGGCGCAAAGTTCGGCTGCCGAGCCCATGTGGTAATTATTGTAAACATCCCAAAGGCCATCCTCAACCAAGCCGTCAATTAATAAATCGTTACCCAATTTATAACCCGTGCGGGCTTTTGAAAGATAATAGGGCACGTTACTCATGCTCTCCATACCGCCTGCAACTACAATATCATTTTGACCAACAGCGATACTTTGAGCCCCTAACATAATAGCTTTCATGCCCGATGCACAAACCTTGTTAACCGTAGTAGCCGGCAAATAAGGTAAGCCTGCATATATTGCTGCCTGCGTAGCTGGCGCCTGTCCCAAATTAGCCGACAACACATTACCCATAAATATTTCCTGTATCTGTTCAGGTTTTAAGCCCGACTTTTGAACTGCTGACTGAATGACGATGGCCCCCAATTGCGTTGCACTAAATGAAGCCAGGTGCCCACCAAAACTGCCGATGGGCGTACGGGTGGCCGATACAATTACTACGTCTTTCATAAAAGTAGATTTGATATACAAATCTACCTAATTTATTAGCTCTCCTTTTTCTTTTTTGCCGCTTTTTTACGGGCAAGTAAAGCCTGTTGTAAGATATATTCTATCTGTCCATTGGTGCTTCTGAATTCGTCAGTTGCCCAGATCTCGATATCTTTCAACATATCGGGGTTAACCCTTAATATAAATG
Organism: Mucilaginibacter panaciglaebae; assembly: GCF_039539265.1. Classification (NCBI taxonomy): domain Bacteria; kingdom Pseudomonadati; phylum Bacteroidota; class Sphingobacteriia; order Sphingobacteriales; family Sphingobacteriaceae; genus Mucilaginibacter; species Mucilaginibacter panaciglaebae. Next base: position 218,082 of record NZ_BAABCV010000001.1, on the reverse strand, counting down.
CTTTCTTTTCGGCCATAACTTAAACACCGGCGCTGGCGGCCTGCGCTTCTTTGATCAACATAAAGTTTACACCTATTAATGTAAGCAGTGTCAGAGGTAGCTTGCTTTTGATACTTTTAATACTATTAGGCTCTATTTTTATTTTAAATGGTTTGGTAAGTCTGCCGCAATGTTTAATCTCGAGGTAATCGCCGTATTGTTCATCGGTCCAGATCATTTTCCTGGAGAAGATACCTTTGCCTTTTTTCAATATAGCGTTCAAGCCATTATTCATTTCTAAGGTAATGCGGGTTTCCCAGCCATTTTTCCGGTAATGGCCAATTACTTCGCTTTTGTTCCGATCTATTATATCAACCGCTTTGCCGAAAAAACCTTTTGGTTTAATACTGAATTTAGTCTCGGCAGTTTCAATATTCTTTATGCGGGTAAACACGCCGGGCGAGGTTATAGAGCCATAGTTAAACTGGCCATCAGTTAGGATATATACAGGTTTAAACCATCCTTTACGGGCCACGTAAAGCTCTGTGGTTCTCAACATATCGATGTCGCGGTAATCGTTCATGATCTTTTAAATTAACGTGCAGCCCGACGGCCCCGTCTGTAAACAGCTAAGTGCATGCCCAAAAATATTAACAAAGGGATAACTGTCGCCGGCGTCTGGCCCGGCTCAATATAAATATCGTTATCTAATGCAAATGGAAAATTGTTTTCCAGTGTTACGATTTTGCCATATCCTTCAGACTCCCAAATATGTTCTCTCGAAAAAATGGATGGCCGGTGAAACCTCGCCCTGAAACCACTCTTTAAATTTAAAGTATAAGTTCGGCTAAAATATTCCCGTTCGGCTTTGCCAATAATAATGCCGGTTTCATCGGTAATAGTCACGGTTCTGGAAAAAATTGCCAAAAAATTAAAACTCCACTTATGAGTAGCTGTTTGCGCTACGGCCTCGCGACGACTTAACCATTGATAACTTAACTTTCCATAAAGATGAGTGTGGTCTGTGAGTTCATACTCACGGTTAAATAAACCACGTCTTACAAACCACAAGTGTGACGTGTCTTTAATACATAGTTCCTTAAACATTGTAATTAATGATATAAAGTACCTGTATTAACAATAGGGTTCACGCTTCTGTCGCCACATAGTACTACTAATAAATTGCTCACCATGGCAGCTTTTCGTTCTTCGTCCAACTCTACAATATCTTTTTCTGACAACTTATTCAAGGCCATTTCAACCATTCCGACTGCGCCTTCGACAATCAGGCGCCTGGCAGAAATAATAGCAGATGCCTGTTGTCTTTGCAGCATGGTGTGAGCAATTTCAGGTGCATAGGCCAGGTGAGATATACGGGCCTCTAAAACTTCGATACCTGCACGTTCCAGCCGTTCATTCAATTCTTTCTCTAACATTACGCTTACCTGTTCAGCACCACCTCTTAAGGTAATACTCGCAGTTTCGTCTTCAATATTATCATAAGGAAAAGTATTGGCCAGATGGCGTACGGCAGCCTCGCTTTGGATATTTACATATTGCAAATAATTCTCGACCGCAAAGATGGCGCTTGCTGTATTTTTAATTTGCCATACTATGACAGCAGCAATTTCAATAGGATTGCCCACAGCGTCATTTACTTTGAGTTGCTGGCCATTAAGGTTATATGCCTTTAACGATACTTTCTTTTTTGCCGTAAAGGGATTAACCCAGAAAAAACCATCTTCTTTTACGGTGCCTACATATTTACCAAACAAGGTAAGTACTTTGGCCTCGTTAGGATTAACGATGATAAGCCCCGGTAGCACTAATACAAAATTTATTAAACCTAAAATAACAGCCATGCCAGGCATTTTGAATACGCCGCAAAAAACGGTGGCTGCCAACAAAATTAAAAAGGCAACTAAGGTTAAATAGCCCGATGGCGGATTGATGATTTTCTCTGTATTCATGATGATTGTGATTTTAAAATGATATCACAAAGATATCAAAATAGATTTCATAAAAACAATTAAAAAAGACTGATAGTTTAAAATGTATTATTTTTGGAGGCTTAATTCAATAAATGGCAACACTATCACCCTCTCGTCAAAAGGCATTATTGCGCAAATACGCTCGCAACGTCAAGTTTTTAATGATGGTGGTGAGTACCTGTTTGATAGTTTACTCGCTGCCCAAACAGGCTAAGTTTAGCTATGAAATTGAGAAGGGTCGCATCTGGAATCAGAAAGATCTGATATCGCCGTATAACTTTGCTATATTAAAAACCCAGGCCGAAATACAGAATGACCGTAAGAATGCTTTGGCCAGTACCACACAGCTTTATCAGTTGGATGCTAATCTGGAACAACGCCAGATAGATGGTTTTAAGAATGATCTGGAAATTAAATGGCACAATGCTGGAATAGACGATCGCAAAAAGCCGGGCTACGTGCAGATAGGCCAGGCACTGTTGAAACAGGTTTACGATAAAGGTGTAGTTACACTCAACTCAAAATATCAGCAGACACAATCTTACTCGCTTACTATTCTTCAGGGAAATATAGCTACCGAAAAGAACACGGCCGATCTCTTTACCAAAGAAAGCGCCTTAACCTATTGTAATCAGGCACTCAGTAAACGTAGTGACATCGATAAAACCTTTCTGCTCGACCTATTGCAAAATCGCATACAAAGTAATATTGTTTATGACGATAAACTAACCGCCAGGTTGGAAACTGAGGTTTTGGAAAACATCTCGTTAACTCGTGGCATGGTACAAAAAGGTGATGTGATTATAGCTAAAGGTTCGGTAGTGAATGATGAAGTTTATCAGAAGCTCATATCATATAAGAAAGCATTTGAGGACAACTCGCGTATCAATGGCGACCCCAAACTGGTGCTGGCAGGACAGTTTGCTCTGGTTGCGATAACCATCGCGCTGTTAATGATCTTCTTATATCTATTTCGTAAGGACATTTATGCCGATAACCGGTTAGTAAGTTTGATCTTGCTGGTAATTACAGCCATGTTGTTCACGCTATCCATGGCTATTAAATTGCAGCTGCCAAACTTGTATTACATACCTTATTGTATTGTCCCCATTATTATCCGGATATTGTTCGATACACGTCTGGCACTTAATATACATCTGCTGGTAGTTCTAATAGCCGGGTTTTTTGTACCCAATAGTTTTGAATTCGCTTATTTTGAGATTACGGCGGGCATGGTATCTATATATAGCATTAAAAATCTGGTGCGCCGCGAGCAGTTCCTGATCTCAGCATTGATTATTACTTTCACTTATTTCGTGTCGTTCCTGGGCATATCATTGATCAGGGAGGGCAGTTTAGTTGACATCGACTGGTATAATTTCGTACCATTTATAGTTAGTGTTCTGCTGACGTTGCTGGCTTATCCGTTGATATACTTATTTGAGAAAGTGTTTGCTATCACCTCCGATATAACGCTGATAGAACTTACAAATACCAATGCACCGTTGCTGCGCGAGATGGCATTTTCTGCGCCCGGGACTTTCCAACACTCGCTACAAGTAGCGAACCTGGCCGAAAACGCTATTTATGCTATTGGTGGAAACGCTTTATTGGTAAGAGCAGGGGCCCTGTATCATGATATTGGCAAGATGGAAAATCCGCTGTTTTTCGTAGAGAATCAAAATTCGGCCTTTAACCCCCACGATAAAGTGACATATGAGGAAAGTGCCCAGATTATCATTCGCCATGTGTATAAAGGGATTGAGATGGCGCAAAAAGCCAATATTCCGGAAATCGTAATCGACTTTATCCGTACACACCACGGTAATACCCGGGTGGATTATTTTTATCAGTCATTCCTGAAAAATTTTCCTGAAAAGATTATTAATGAAAACACTTTCAGGTATCCCGGGCCCATTCCTTTTTCAAAAGAGACCGGTGTTTTAATGCTGGCCGACTCGGTTGAAGCTGCTTCGCGATCCTTAAAAGAGCCCGATGAAAAGTCAATCAGCGCGTTAGTTGATCGCATTGTAAAATACAAATTAGATCAGAACCAACTGAAAGACTGCGATATAACTTTAAAGGATATTGAAACCATTAAAGCTATTTTTAAACGCATGCTGATGAGCATTTATCATGTGCGAATAGATTATTAATTTTTTTTTGCCGGCTTAACCTAATTGCTATATTTGCAGTCCCTGAAAAAAGGGATATTCTTTAAAACGGTGAGGTGCCTGAGAGGCCGAAAGGATCAGTTTGCTAAACTGACGTACGGGAAACTGTACCGAGGGTTCGAATCCCTCCCTCACCGCCACGAATTTAAAAAAGGCTTTTAGTATAATACTAAAAGCCTTTTTTATTATAATAAAATCCAGGGGACAAAAAATGGATCCCGAGAGCCTTAATTTTTCTTATAGTCCAAACAGATATAATTTTCCGTTACTTTTAGATAGATTTTGAAATCTCGGATTATATACGGTATATAATGATGAAAAAAGTAATTACAGCCATAATGCTATTATTGAGTGCGTTTTGTAGCCAAGCCCAAACCACTGCGCCAAAACCAACGCAAACATCGGTAGTTATTGATTCGTCGGGAATGAAATACCCTTATATGCTTTGGGCAAAAATGCTGCAGAGTAACGAGTATTGGTTAAAACCTCTTAATCCTGAAAAGGACAATACCCCGTTTCTTTTGGTTAAATATACCGAGCAGCAAAAACAGTACTGGAGCGAACGAATGCCGAAGCCAGCCGAAAGTCCGTTTTTTAAAACAGGGCAGGTTATAAAACCATTTAAAATTAGAGATGTAAACGGTAAGAAAATAGAAGCTAAAGACTGGGCAGGCAAAACCATAGTATTTAACTTTTGGTTTATAGGCTGCCCGCCTTGTCGTGCCGAAATACCGGAACTAAACCGGCTGGCCCTAAAATATAAAAACAATCCTAATGTAATCTTTGTTGGCTTCGCGCTGGATGATGAATACGATGTTAAAGAATTTCTTAAAAAAAATCCCTTTAGCTACCAGTTGGTTGGCGACGGTCGCAACTATGCCAACGAGTTCAATATCAATTTATACCCTACCAATGTGGTTATTGATAAAAAAGGCAAGGTAAGACTGCATTACGTTAGCGACCCGTTTAACGGCGGTTACTGGATAGACAAAACCATACAAGAAAGTGAAAAGGAGATTTGAGAATTTGAAATAACACAGCGGTAATATGCCGTACTTGCGAACAAAATATTCTAAGCGTCTGTGTTTATTTCATTTAATTATTCTAAATTAACCTTGTATTCCGGCCGATTGATAGGCTTTATAACTTTGTCGTATCAATAAAGAAGAATTCAGCTACGATTCAGTTATAACCTTATCGGCACGTCCTCATGCTGAAGAACTTTGGCAACAAAAACCCCCATCGACCAAACGAATTTCTTGGTGTTGTTATTAATTGAACAAAGCATAATATTATTGTAACAAAGATGATACAAAGGGGGTAAATATTTTTATCTTTATTGAAAAAAAGCTCATATATGAATAAGGTTAATACTGCCGTCTTAATAATAGATGATGAAGAAATGGTAAGAGATAACATTGCAGATATTCTGTTGCCTCATTCGTTATCAGAAAAGCAGGAAGACATCGACAATGCACTGAATATTCTTTTTGATTCGCCTAAACCATTATTGGCGGCCCGCACACCAAATATTCCGGTATTTACTGTTGATAAGGCTTCTAATGGCATGGACGGCGTAAAGCTGGTGAAGAAGGCGGTAGAGGAGGGCCGGCCTTACGCAGTTATATTTTTAGATATGCGGATGCCGGGATGGAATGGTCTGGAAACAGCTATCGAAATAAGAAAGTATGATATTAAAGTTGAAATTATTTTCATAACGGCATATAGTGACCGTTCAATCGACGAAATTGTTGAACAAGCCGGCCAAAACGTGGGTTACCATTGTAAACCGTACGCGCCTGAAGAAATTGTTCAGTTGGCTACTAAAGCTGTAACTGATTACAATAAATTAAGGAATTTGGAAAATTTGATGGAATCTATATCATCTATAGGATTAAGCAAACATCAACTGGATTCATTATTGAAAAATATACTTGACCAACTCGCCAACTCAGTAGATACTGATATGGCGTTGATGGGTAAGCTGCATAACGATCTTAGTTATGAGCAAATACTTGCTATTGGAACTCTTGATGGCAGAATAGATATCAACGAGCTCATCGCGCGTGTTAAAGGCATAGATTTAGCAAAGGATGAAGTCGTGCAAGTTGATGAACTTTTTCTTGCACGGATGGACAATTACACTGTTTTTGCAGTACTAAAAAAACAGCAAAAGCTTAAAACAGAAAAAATGTATTTGTTAAAGCTTTTTGTACAAAACGCAGCTCAAGCTATCCGGAATGCAGAATTAAATGAGAAACTTTTGCAAAGAGAAAAACTGTCAGCTGTTGGTCAGGTAATTGGTATGGTTATGCATGATCTTCGCCCGCCGATTAAAAACATTAAAGTTATTACCGGTATGATGAGAGAGGAAGGCGATGAAAATGACCTGATTGATTTAATAGACCAGTCTGCAGATCAAGCATCCGAAATTTTTGATGATTTTTTAGATTTTATAAAAAATACGCCTATTAAAAAGATACCGGTTTTTTTGCACAAAATCGTTAAGGATGCTGTTGGCCTGGCAGATACCCGGGCAGGAATGGCTACCACCAAAATAACTATTGCTATACCTGAGAACGTCGTTATAAACGGTGACGAAAGCAAGCTAAGGCGGGCGTTTAGTAATTTAATTAATAACGCTATAGATGCGTTGCACGATCATCAAATAAAAGATGCGGCCATCAATATCTCTGTAGATATAAAGGATACCGAAATAATCATAAGGGTGCAGGATAATGGGCCTGGTATACCAACCGAAATAATAAAAACCCTTTTTGAGCCATTTGTCACCAAGCAAAAAAACACTGGCACCGGTTTGGGGTTGGCTATCGTTAAACAATATATCAATTCGCACGGTGGAGACATTAGTGTTGAGAATAAAAACGGCGCTTTATTTATTATAAGTTTGCCCGTATGACCGATGTCTGAGTATAATAAGTATTAGAATGAAAACCACTGAATTAAGCAAAGAACTTTTACCGCATATGACAGAAAACTTAGGCAATATAGAAAATGGACTTAAGGAAGAGTTGCCATTTGCTCAAAAAGACTTGTTTAGCCTTGTAATTGAAAACTTACCTGATCAAATTTATTTAAAGGATACAGAAAGCCGTTTTATACTTTGCAATACACCGGTTGCACTTAATGCCGGTTATAAATCGCCCCAGGATATAATAGGAAAAACAGATTTTGATTGTCATCCGCAAGAAGCTGCACAGTTTTTTAATGACGAACAGTCATTAATGAAGTCAGAACGCTCGCTCATTAATCACGAAGAACAGTTTATAAACAACGAAACCAATGAAATAAGATGGAACTTAAGTACTAAGGTACCAATTAAAGATAATTCAGGCAAAGTGGTGGGTTTATTAGGTATTAACCGGGATATCACGCAAATGAAGAGGGCGGTGCTTGAACGCGAAGAGATAATGGCAAACTTAGTGCAGCGTAATGAAGAGTTAGAACAACTTACCGCCATGCTTTCTGAGCAATCGCGTGAATTGAATAAACAAGCTGCAGATTTGAAACGCTTGAATGAGCAACTTAACCTCCAAAAAGAGCAGGAACTTGAAAAAGCATTAGCGCAAGGTAAATTTGAAATAGCTTCAGAAGTTTTACACGATATCGGTAATGCGCTGGTTGGTTTTGGTTCTTACCTAAATCGCATAAATAGGGCGTTTAGCAAAAATAATATTGAGTCAATAAAAAATTTGAGTCTGTTTATACAAACGCAAAAAGCGGCTATTGCATCTGTCATAGGGCTTGATAAGGCAAACGCGATGGTTGCTGTAGCAGACGGTATAGCTAATACTCAAACAGAAAACAATAATGAAATTGGTGCTTCAATCAGTGAGCTTTTAAATATCATTAACCACATACAGGAAATATTAAATATACAAAGGCAATTAGTTACCGGCCATGGAGGCAAGCATCAAAGGAAGCCCGTGAACCTGGTAAATATATTAGACGATTGCAGAGCGATGTTATTGGCGTTATTCGACAAAAAAGGCATCCAATTTAAAATTGACATCAAGCAAGGTGATTACATAATAAGCGGCGATCATACCAAATTAATGCAAGTAATTCTGAATGTTTTGAAGAATAGTTTGGAAGCCATAGCGGTTGATGCGCCCGTCAAAAATATCTCGGTGTCTTTAAAGGGAACGGATAATTTAATTGAGTTAAAAATAGTTGACAATGGTAGAGGATTTGACAAAGGAACAGGCAGCCGTTTGTTTGAAAGGGGTTTTACTACCAAAAAAGATGGAACAGGGCTTGGATTGTATAATTGTAAATCGATTATTGAAAGCCATGCCGGTTCATTTGAGATCAATAGTCAAGGATTAGGCCATGGGGCGTGTACAACCATAAAGTTTAGACGGAGCGATATTGGTAAAGTTTCTTACCATTAATAATGGCCCGAGTCCATTAATTTGTCTTTATAACCAACTTCCTGATTCAATAACCAGCATTGGTAAATACGGTAGACACTGCTATAAATACGCGAAATGATAAGATAAGCCGCAAAAAATTGTTTGAAGTAAACCAATATCAATAAAGAATGTCAATCTTTGATGATGAGAATTATCGTAGTGGATGATCATCCTGTCGTCAGGAACGGTCTCTGCCAGTTACTGGGCGGCCAGGACGATATCGAAATCTTAGCCTCGGCCGCAGACGGAGACGCTACACTCGCCCTACTAAAAAGCGGCATCCAGGCGAATATGGTACTGACCGATCTTAATATGCGCGGCATGGACGGATGGGAACTCACACGACAGCTTACAGCACTTAACCCTGCGTTATTCGTTATTATACTGACATTGCACCCACAAATAGCCGTGAAGCAGCGGGCGCTGGCGGCGGGTGCGAAGGACTGCTTATCAAAAGACGGTGATATTGATGAACTTCTGAGTGCACTCCGTGCAGCCCATGCTTCAAGAGCAGAGATATAGCTTACGCTATACGTCTTGGAATAGTGATTTCGACAGTGGTGCCCTTTCCCTTCGCAGACGAGACATTTAATGTGCCGCTTAGTAAGTTTACTTTATAACGGACCGTTTGTAAACCAATTCCTTTTTTCTGCTGCTCTCCTTCCTCATCAAATCCCTTTCCGTTATCTCTAACCTGGATATAAATAGCTGCTTCGTCTGCTGCAATGTCTATAGCGGCCCTACTTGCTTCAGCATGTTTGACGATATTCATCGCAAGTTCCTGAATCATCCGGTAAATAGCAATTTCGAGGACATTATCTATCCTCGTGTCCAAACCCTGGATGTTGCTCTCAAAACTGAGTCCGTTGGTTAACTGCCGGCAAATATCCTCCACCGCCTCCTTCAACCCATGTTCCTGAAGCATAGCAGGCATCAGGTCATGCGAGATACGTCTGCATTCGTGTATGCAATCGGTTATTAATTGCTGTGTGTACTGCAGTGCTCGTTCATTTCCCGGCTGGCTTTCTGAATATCTAACCTTTACATCGTTCAGGCTCAGCTTTACGCCATATAGCAACTGGCCCAAACCATTATGCAAACTTTCGGCAACGCGCCTTCGTTCTTCTTCCTGTGTGTTTAGTATTGTCTCAGCTATCTCCTGACGCTGCTCCTGTTCGCGAATTAAATCTTTTAATCGTTCAATCTCTATCCTCTCCGAAATATCCTCTATAATTGTATAGCCCAGTGTATCGTCAGTATCTTCAATCAGAATAGTTGTAACATGTACCCAAACTGTCGAACGGTCTTTTTTGATCAGGCAAGTATCAAAGTTAAAGGACGACATACTTGTTGTCCAAAGTTGATGCTGCAAATCTTTCCAGGGTTTAACAAAATCGGGATGAGAAAAATCAGTGATCACCTTTCCTAACATTTCGTTTTCAGTATAACCAAGTATGTTAAGCAGCGCTTTATTGACCTTAATAATGTGAAGTTGGTCATCAATAATCTTTTTCCCGACAGCAGATTCTTCAAAAATTGTTCTAAAGCGTTCCTGACTGCGCTGAAATTCATTATCGAGCCGGTCTTTTTCAGCCTGAAATAATGTGTATTGTTCCGCTTGCACCTTCAGCCGGTGTACTTCTTCTTCTAATTTTTTAATCTGATCTTGGGTATTTCTCATGTATAGACTAATGACAACGGGCAATATAAAGTTTCGGTGACATGGCAGGGGTAAAGTAGTACACAAGTTACATTATTTTATCACTATCGCTATGTAAACTTTCAGGCTATTAAATAAAAATTAAAAATTGATATTAATGTTGATTTTACTGCCTTAAATGTAGCATTTCAAGTTATTAGGCGGGTTAAATTTTTAAGAAGCGTTTGTTACCCTAAAGGCAGTTTCGCTAATGCAAGATGATGTTTTTTCTAAAAAAAACATTGTTAATGAATAATTGCTGTTATATTAGATATTCCAATAAACCAATTTATTCCTGCTGCTGAATTAATTATGAAGAAAGGTGTCTATCTTTTATTCTTTATTTGTGCCGGTGTTATTTTAGGCGGCGTAATTGCGTGCAATCAACCCGTCAGCAGCCAGCAGGCTGATGAAGAAATACCCGATACAATAAGTTACGATTATAATATACGACCAATTTTTTCGGATAAATGCTTTAAATGCCATGGCCCTGATGCCAACAAGCGGCAAGCCGGCCTTCGCTTAGATATTCCCGAGGAGGCATTCAAGGCTTTACAGGATAATCCCAATGCACACGCTTTAGTACCGAATGATCCTTCAATGTCTGAAGTGTATTTACGGGTTACGTCTGATGATTCAGCAATGATGATGCCTCCGCCTGCGTCAAATTTGAAAAGATTAACCCGTCACGAAACCGACCTGATAAAAAAATGGATAAAGCAAGGGGCTAAATATGAAAAGCACTGGGCATTTATCCCTCCTAAAGCGCTGCCGTTGCCAAAAGTGACCGATTCGGGCTGGCCAAAAAATGAAATTGACTTTTTTGTATTAAGCAAGCTTGAAAAAAGAAACATAAGCCCAAATGCTGAAGCGGATAAAGAGCGTTTATTAAAAAGGGTTTGTCTTGATCTTACAGGGTTGCCGCCAGGTTTGCAATTGATGGACAGCTTTTTGGGCGATAGGCGCCCGGATGCTTATGAAAGGGTAGTAGATCAACTATTACAAAGCCCTGCTTACGGAGAAAAAATGACCTTGCACTGGCTCGACGAAGCCCGATATGCCGATTCGCACGGTTATCAGGATGATAACTACCGCAGCCAATGGCCCTGGCGCGACTGGGTGATCCATGCTTTTAACGAAAATTTGCCTTATGATAAATTCGTTACCTGGCAGTTGGCTGGTGACTTGGTGCCCAACGGGGGTAAAGAGCAGTTGTTAGCCAGTGGCTTTAACCGCAATCATAAAATAACAGAAGAAGGTGGTGTGATAGATGAAGAATACCGCGTAAGTTATGTCACAGATCGCACCAATACGTTTGGCAAAGCCCTAATAGGGGTTACTATGGAGTGTGCGCATTGCCATGATCATAAGTATGACCCTTTTTCGCAAAAAGAATACTATGAGTTATTCGCCTTCTTTAATACAGTTAATGAGAAAGGCATTACCTCTGTAGTTGGTGGACCTGAAACATACGCTAAAAAACCTATGATGCAGATTACTGATGAGGATGTGCGGGGTATCTTGAAATTCGTAAATAAACAGGATACAAATAAACTGATCGTTTCTGTAATGGGCGACACCGTGCGGAAGACCTTTTTACTAAAGCGGGGTAACTATGATGCCCCTGGCGAAGAAGTGCAGCCGGGTACTCCAAAAGCAATATTACCTTTCCCGGCAAGTTATCCTAAAAACCGGTTGGGGCTTGCTATGTGGTTGTTTAACAAACAAAACCCGCTTACTGCACGGGCATTTGTTAATCAACAATGGCAGGAGTTTTTTGGACAGGGTATTGTAAAAAGCTCCGGCGATTTTGGGATGCAAGGCGACTTACCAAAGAATGCGGCATTATTGGATTGGCTTTCGGCTGACTTCAGAGATCATGGCTGGAATATTAAACGATTGGTTAAGCAAATGGTTATGTCGGCCACCTATCGCCAGTCGGCTGTGATTTCGCCCGAAAAACTGAAACTGGATCCCAATAATGAATTGCTTTCGTATAGCTCACGCTCGCGTTTGCCGGCCGAACTGGTACGTGACCTAGTACTGGCCAGTAGCGGGTTATTGGTTAAAACTATTGGCGGCCCAAGTGTAAATCCTTATCAGCCACCCGGTTTATGGGAGATGGCAAGCTCGGGCAGGGGGCAACTTGCAACTTACAAACAGGTACATGGCCCTAATCTTTATCGTCGTGGTATGTATACGCTAATTAAGCGTACAGTACCGCCCGCGTCAATGGCCATATTTGATGCCAGTAACCGCGATCAGTGCGAAGTGCGTCGGCTACGCACTAATACACCGTTGCAGGCTCTCGTGATGATGAATGACCCAACAGTGCTGGAAGCAGCGCGGGTATTGGCCGCACGATTATTAACGGAGAGTAGCCCGGTTAAAAATAAAATTTACAAAGCTTTCAGGCTTATTGTTTGCCGAAAGCCCAATGATAAAGAACTGGCTATATTGACGGGTTATTACCAGGACGAGCTTAAAACAACCGATAGCCGGACAGCTGCCCAGCTGTTAAATGTTGGCGAATACCCAATGCCGGACAATCTTGACAAGGTTCGGCTGGCTACAATGATGAAGGTAATTGCCGCAGTATATAATTTGGAAGAGACTATTGTGAAAACTTAAAGGTATGGAAAAAGATATTTTAGAACATTACCTGAATTTAAACCGGCGCAAATTTTTATCAAAGCTGAGCCTGGGGTTAGGGAGCGTTGCTTTAGGTTCATTGCTTATCCCTGATCTATTTAGCGGCAATGATAGTGGTAGCGATTTTATACCGGGTATGCCCAATTTTGCGCCTAAGGCCAAACGGGTAATTTATCTTTTTCAAAATGGCGCCCCGTCGCAACTGGAATCTTTCGATTATAAGCCGAAGCTGCGTGAAATGATGGGGCAGGAGCTGCCGCCATCCGTGCGGGGCAATCAAATACTGACCGGGATGACCGCTAAGCAGGCCTCATTTCCTTTAGTTGGGTCGTATTATGATTTTAAACAATACGGGCAAGCGCGTGCCTGGATAAGTGATCTTTTTCCTTACACTGCAAAAATAGCCGATGATCTTTGTATCATTAAAACGATGTACACCGAGGCTATTAACCATGATCCGGCATTAACCTTCTTCCAAACCGGCGCGCAGCAAGGTAACCGCCCTAGTATGGGTTCATGGATAAGCTATGGCTTAGGTAGTGAAAATAAGAATCTTCCTGCTTTTACTGTACTGCTATCAAAGGGCAAGGGTAACGGCCAGGGTGTTTATTCAAAACTTTGGAGTAACGGTTTTTTAGATTCAATTTATCAGGGCATACAATTCAGCACCAGTGAAGATCCGGTGCTTTATTTAAAAGACCCCGACGGCTTGAGCCGTGAGGAGCGTCGCAAAATGCTCGATAAAGTCGCTTCACTTAATGACCTGTCATATAAACAATTTGGCGACCCGGAAATTAACGCCAAAGTGCAGCAATATGAAATGGCCTACCGCATGCAAACCGAGGTGCCTGATATTATGGATGTTTCTAAAGAATCGGATGCTACAATCAAAATGTACGGGCCTGATTGTGTGGTTCCTGGTACTTATGCAGCTAATTGCCTGTTGGCGCGTAAACTATCAGAAAATGGGGTACGCTTTGTACAACTGTATCATCAGGGTTGGGATCAGCATGGAAATTTACCTAATGAAATGGCCGGACAGGCAAAAGATGTCGACCAGGCATCGGCGGCTTTGGTTACTGACCTGAAACAACGCGGATTGCTTGATGAAACATTGGTGATTTGGGGTGGCGAATTCGGGCGAACTAATTATAGTCAGGGTAAACTGGACGCAAAAAACTATGGTCGCGATCACCATCCACGCTGTTTTAGTATTTGGATGGCAGGCGGCGGTATCAAGCCCGGTATGGTTTATGGCGAAACTGATGATTTTGGCTATAATATCGTTAAAAATGGCGTGCATGTAAATGATTTTCATGCTACTGTACTTAATCAGTTAGGCATTGACCACGAAAAGCTTACTTTTAAAAGCCAGGGCCGCCGTTACAGGCTTACCGACGTGGGAGGTAAGGTAGTGCGCGGAATACTAAGCTAATGATCATTCAATAATGGAAAGAAGGAAATTTATACAACAAAGCACCGTTTTTACCGCAAGCTTTTTTATTGCGAAAGATCTGCTGGCAAAAAACGACGGCCCTATATACGGCCACAACGGGATGAAATACCGTATGGACAATAAATGGGGAAAACTCGATCCGCAAAACCACCCCGTAAACAATTGCCACGAAATGGTTCAGGACTCAAAAGGCCGTATCATCATGCTGACTGATGAAACGAAGAATAACATTCTGATTTATGATACCGCCGGGAAGCTGCTTGATTTTTGGGGACATGATTTCCCCGGAGGTCACGGCCTGACTTTGGTTAATGAAAATGGCACTGAATTTTTATTTATCACCGATATTGTTAAACACCAGGTTTATAAAACTACACTGGATGGCCGGATATTAATGACTATTGATGTGCCGGTTGAAACCGGTGTTTATAAAGACGCTAAAGAATTCGTTCCTACCGAAACTATTGTTGACACTAATGGTGATATTTTTATTGCCGACGGTTATGGCGCACAATACATTACCCATTACGACCGAAACGGCAAGTTATTAAACTATTTTGGCGGCCGCGGCGATGGCGATGAACATTTTGACAATGCGCACGGCATTGTGATTGACCGCCGTCAAAAGAGACCGTCGCTTTTGGTTACTGACCGCACCCGCCATTGTTTTAAACGCTTCGGTTTGGATGGTAAATTACAGGACATCATAGTACTACCGGGTGCTTGTGTTTGCAGGCCGGTGATTAAAGATCAGCATTTATATGCCGCCGTGCTGATGTCGATCGATATGCAGCACCCGGGCACCGGATTTACAACTATATTGGATAAACACAATAAGGTAGTTTCTAATATTGGCGGTACCGAACCGGTTTATAAGAGCGGTGTATTGCAGCCTATGAGCCAGGCTGAAAAGATATTCGTGCATCCGCATGATGTTTGTGTGGATAGCGATGATAATCTATATGTAGCGCAATGGGCATCCGGCAAAGTTTATCCCTATAAATTTACCCGTGTTTAATCTACTGGCCGGCTAATGATTAAACAAAGTCATCAAGGTTTTGGGGAAGCTTTATTGTTTGTACTCAACACATTCCTGATCTTTTTATTGGTATTTGGTGATCACGTTGTTGTACCGCACTGGCTGCAACCGGTTGGCCGCATGCACCCATTGCTACTGCACTTTCCAATTGTGCTGCTAATAATGGCGATGTTGTTCGAGTTTTTCCGTTTCCGAGCGGCGTTCAAGGAGGAGATTCTTTATCAAAATTTCACGACAGCGCTGCTGCTTATCGGCAGTTTATTAGCAGCAATAACAGCTATTATGGGTCTTTTCCTTTCTAAAGAGCCGGGATATTCGGGTAATACGTTGCAATGGCATAAATGGGCTGGTTCAGGCGTTGTTTTACTAAGTTCTGCTATTTATTGGTGCCGCAATTCGCAGTGGTACAAAGCCTCATTGGCAAAAACAGGCGCTATAATAACGTTTATTGCCCTAGTGTTGGCAGGGCATTATGGTGCGTACATTACCCATGGCGAAAATTTTATACTTGCTCCGGTTATGAGCAAGGCCGCTCCCATACCAATTGATAAAGCGTTGGTTTATAAGGATGTTATCCAGCCCATTTTTGAAAACAAATGCGCGAATTGCCATAATGAAGACAAGTTAAAAGGAGGATTGATGTTAACGGACTCGGCTTCTATTTTAAAAGGGGGCAAAACCGGTAAATTATTTATCCCCGGCGATCCTCAAATGAGCCTGATCCTGCAGCGTATACACTTACCCCTTAATGATGATAAACATATGCCACCTGCCGGTAAAACCCAGCTTACCGACGACGAACTCAACCTACTTTATCTTTGGATAAAAGAAAAACCCAATTTTAAGCAAAAAGTACTTTCATTACCGGCTGCCGATTCACTACGTCTGCTTGCCTCCACAGTGTTAGCTCCCGCCACATCAGCCGGAGATACTTATGATTTTACAGCGGCTGACGAAAAGACGATAGCTGGTTTAAATAATAATTACCGGGTTGTTCATGCATTGGCCAAAGAATCGCCGGCATTAGCTGTAAATATCTATAACAAAAATATTTACACCCCAAAGGTGTTGGAAGACTTGAGCCCTATAAAAAAGCAGTTGGTATCACTGAATTTAAATAAAATGCCGGTTAAGGATCAGGAGTTAAAAACCATAGCCCGGTTTGAGAATCTCCGTAATCTTGATCTTAATTTTACAGCCCTTACCGGTAGCGGGTTAAAATATCTTACACAGCTTAAACATTTGAGATCGTTGTCACTGGTTGGCACCAGGCTTAACTTCCGGGATGTTAGACAGGTTGTAACCATGAAAAGTCTCGCTGAATTATTTATCTGGAACACAGGTATAACCAATCAGGAGATACAACAACTAAGAAAACTAAATAAAAATGTAGCTTTTGATGAAGGGTTTAAAGACGACGGAAAACCCATAAAACTCAATGTGCCTCAATTTAAAAACACAGAGGCGGTATTTTCAAAACCATTTGAGCTGCTCATTAACCATCCTATCAAAGACGTAGTGCTGCGTTATACTACGGATGGAAGTGATCCGGATAGTATCAAATCGCCGGTTTATAAGCCAGGAATCATTATAAACAGCGACGCTATAATAAAGGTTCGCGCTTATAAAATGGGTTGGTATGGTAGTGATATCGTAACCGCGTCATACAATAAAAGTAGCTACACCCCAGATAGCGTAAGTTTCGAAAATGGCCCTGCTGGCGCAGATCCGAAATTACTAATTGACAAAACACTTGGGTCATTCAACTTTCGAGATGGTAAGTGGGTGGCGGCGCAAAAGGATCTGGTCATTAATCTCACCTTTACAAAACCAATTAATCTGCATACAATAGGTTTAAATAGCCTGCGTGTCGTTAGCCAACAAATACTTGTCCCTGCAGAAGTAACAGTTTTGGATGTTTCGGTTAAAAATAAGTTTAAAGTAGTCGGACGAGTGAAGCCGGCGCCGCCTGCTAAACAGCAAGATGCAGATACCAAAAAAGTAATAGAATGCAAAATAACAGCCGTGCAGCCACTTACTTATATCCAGATCAGGATAAAACCGGTAATGAGGCCGCCTTCATGGTTTCCGCCTCAAAAACCGGTATCTATTTTTATGGATGAGCTTTTCTTTAATTGAGATCGTTGTGTAAGGACTTTGTTTTTATTGTAATTCTTTAAAAAGATTGGGGTAATCTGTTATAATACCGTCAACACCTATACTTTTAAAATGCCTCATTTCGGCAACCGTATTAATAGTCCATGGTGCAATTAACATCCCTTTTTCGTGGCATTGTTTAACCATTTCGGCGGTAATTAATTTACCGTACGGATTATAAAACATAGGCGCGAAACCTAGTTTGCTTATATCGCCTGCTACACTCAAAGTTTTGTCAGAGGTTAAGTAGCCAAGTGCTATTTCCGGATATTCACTGTGTAACACCTGTAACGGACGCATATCAAACGATTGTATAATGAGGCGCTTTCCTAATTTCTTCGGCTTTAGTACATTCATCACTTTCTTCATATACTCCGCTGGCGCAGGCTGATCAAACCCATCGGTTTTTTCAGCCGATTTGATCTCCACCAGGTAATAAACGCCTGGTAAACCTTTGGCCTGTGTATAAGCGTCAACACTGTCAATCAGTTCGCCCAATAGCGGAGTATAGGTTTTTAAACTTTGTTGCTGCGGATAAGCAGGATAAGCTTTTGTACCAATGATAAAGGGCTTTATATCGGCATAATTCATTTGGTAAAATGTATACCTGGTCCTTTCTTTTACAGGGATATCGCTGCCATTGGGCATTAAGGTATAGGTGGGATCAAACGATTCATCGTGATACACGATCACTTGCCCGTCTTTGGTGATATGCACGTCCATTTCTACCATATTTGCGCCAACTTCTATACCCTTCTCCATAGCAGGAATAGTATTTTCCGGCATGAGCCCTCTTGTACCACGGTGGCCTACTTTAAAGAACGTTGGGTAGCTTTTCTTGTAGGATGCAGGTTTTAATGAGTTGCATGAAAGCGCTAACGTCCCCATTAAACATACAGTGCCACATATGGCGCGGTTAAAATTTTTATTCATCAGGATTGTATTTATTTTAAAAATAAATACAATCCTGCCGCTACCGCCGACCCAATAATCGGTCCCACGACAGGTATCCATGCGTAATGCCAACCGCTGCTTCCTTTTTCGGGGATAGGTAAAATGGCATGCATAATGCGCGGGCCCAGGTCACGCGCGGGGTTAATGGCATAGCCGGTTGTTCCGCCTAAAGATAAACCAATAGCCCAAACCAATAAGGCTACAGGCAGCGCACCTAACGAACCGAGGCCAATAGGTGTTTTATCAGCGCCCAATTCGCCTTTAGTGAAATAAAATATCACAAACAATAGCACAAAAGTGCCAATGATCTCGCTTATGATATTCGACAAGGGATTGGCTATGGCGGGCGACGTGCAAAACACTGCTGCTTTAGTGCCCTGGTCTTTGGTGGTAAAAAAATGATCTCTATACATGAGAAAGACTAAAAAGGCGCCCAGCATTGCGCCGGCAAATTGTGCGGCTATAAACATAGGTACTTTGGCCCAGGCAAACTGTCCGGCAATGGCCAATGCAATGGTAACCGCTGGGTTTAAATGCGCACCGCTATAGGGGCCCGCTATAACAACTCCGGCAAATACACCCAGGGCCCAGCCGGTAGTTATTACTATCCATCCGCTGTTATGGCCTTTGGTGCCGGTTAAAATTACGTTTGCTACCACTCCGTTTCCTAACAGGATAAGGAACATTGTGCCGATCAATTCGGCGGTAAATTCTGACATCTCTTAATTATTTAGGTTAATTGTTGGTTTATATTTATAATTCAGTCCATACTTTAACAGCAGCTACAGCTTTATTCCAGCCTTTCACCGCCTCATCGCTATTCAATGACGTATTTGGGTTAAAGGTTTGGTTAATTTGCCATTGCTTTTGTATCTCATCAGTATTGCTCCAATAGCCAATGGCCAGGCCGGCAAGATAAGCAGCGCCTATTGCAGTTACCTCAGTAACTTCGGGGCGTACGACAGGGGTTTTTAAAATATCTGCCTGAAACTGCATAAGCATGTTATTTGCGGTAGCGCCACCATCAACACGTAATTGTTGTATCTGGGCGCCTGAATCAGCCTCCATGGCCTTCAAAACTTCCAGGGTCTGGTATGCAATGCTTTCTAACGCTGCGCGGGCTATATGTGCGTTATTGGTGCCGCGTGTTATACCGAATATGGTACCGCGGGCATACTGGTTCCAATGCGGTGCACCCAAACCTGCAAAGGCAGGTACTAAATATACGCCACCGCTATCGGGTACTTTTTCGGCCAGTTTCTCAACTTCGGCAGATGTGCTGATAATTTTCAACTCATCGCGCAGCCATTGTACAACCGCGCCGGCAATGAATATACTGCCCTCAAGAGCATATTGTATCTTATCGCCAATTTTCCAGGCAATAGTTGTAACGAGATTATTTTTAGAGATAATAGGTTTGTCGCCGATATTCATCAGCATAAAACATCCCGTACCATAAGTGTTTTTAACCATACCGGTTTTAGTGCACATTTGCCCAAACAATGCCGCCTGCTGATCGCCGGCAATGCCGGCGATAGGAATTTTAGCGGCCAATACATTGCCTGCAGTTTCACCGTAAACCTCGCTGCTGGATTTTACTTGCGGCAGCATACTTGCCGGAACGGTAAATATCTTCAACAACTCTGCATCCCATTGCAAAGTGTTAATATTATACAACATAGTCCGAGAGGCATTACTCACATCAGTAACGTGTACGTTGCCCGAGGTCATGTTCCAGATCAGCCATGAATCAATAGTACCAAAGGCCAATTTACCCGCTTCTGCTTTCTCTCTTGCGCCCGGTACGTTATCTAATATCCATTGCACTTTGGTTGCCGAGAAATAGGCGTCCAAAACAAGCCCTGTTTTTTCCTGGATGATCTTGTCGACGCCTTTGGCCCGTAGTCCATCGCAAACAGCCGCCGTACGGCGATCTTGCCAAACAATGGCATGATGTACCGGTTCGCCCGTCGTTCTGTCCCATACTACAGTTGTTTCACGCTGGTTGGTTATACCTATGGCAGCTATATCTGTCGACTTAAGATTGGCCTTTATTACCACTTCGGCAGCTACAGAAGCCTGGGTAGACCAAATTTCCCGTGCATCATGCTCCACCCAACCAGGTTGCGGATAAATTTGTGTAAACTCTTTTTGAGCGACTGCTACAATGCCGCCGGCCTTATTAAAAATAATAGCCCGCGAACTAGTGGTGCCCTGGTCTAACGACAAGATATACTTCTCCATTGTTTACTTTTAGGTTTGTTATTATTGGTTTAACAAATATATTTTTTATTCTCAGTAATTGGTTGTGCCAGGTATTTACTTGCCAACTGATTAAAACTATTAATCTGAGCTTCTTCCCAAATCAGCTCATAGTTTAATTCGGTAGCAATAAGTTTAGCCACAGCAGGTGCTAAATTTATTGCCGCTTGCGCATCTAAAAACAATAATCTTAATCGTCTTGCCAATACATCCTCAACTGTACGCGCCATTTCATATCTGACTGCCCATATAACTTCAGCTTTTAGGTAAGGTTGGCTCTCATCTAATAGTTCGCCCAACTTGGGTTCAGCTTTAATGAGTGTGGTTATTAATAAAGCGTCACTTCCGTAACCGGATAAATGAGTAGTTGTGTTATCATTTGTATAGCCGTGAATTTTCAGATCGCCAGTAATACAGGGTTTGGCGGGTAATCTTCCTATTTGAATTGCTTTATCAATTGTGTCCTCGGCCATTTTGCGATAGGTGGTCCATTTACCACCTGTAATAGTGATCAGGCCTGAATCATTTACAATGAGCTTATGGCTTCTTGAAATTTCTTTAGTGGCACCGGTGTCCTTATCAGGCGCAGCTAAAGGGCGCAGGCCTGCAAAGACAGATAGTACGTTGGCGCGGGTGGGTGCTTTAACAAGATATTGCCCTGCAGTTTGCAGAATAAACGTTATCTCTTTGTCTAATGCGACAGGTTCAAGGCTATAGGTTTCCAATGGCGTATCGGTAGTACCCACCAACACATGCTGATGCCACGGCACGGCAAATAATACCCGGCCATCTGGTGTTTTCGGGATCATGATGGCGCTATCTCCGCTAAGGAAGGACCTATCCAATACTACGTGCACGCCCTGGCTCGGCTTAACCAATGGTTTTTGGAACGCGCGGTCCATCTGTAGTATTTGATCAACAAAAACGCCGGTTGCGTTTATAACTACTTTGGCATAGAGGTTATAAATTTTATCGCTTTCAATATCACGTACAATTACTCCGCTTATTCTCCCCTTGTCGGTTTTTATCAAGTTGGTTACTTTTATGTAATTCAATAAAATACCACCTTGCTTTGCTGCAGTTTGGGCGAGGTTTATCGCCAGGCGCGCGTCGTCGAATTGACCATCCCAGTATTTAATGCCGCCTTCCAAGCCCTTAGCTTGAATTTCGGTAACAGCGCCGATTAGTTCATCACGCGTAAGCGATCTTGACCTGCCAAAACTATATTTACCGGCCAGCCAATCGTACATTTTTAGGCCGACAAAGTATTTTATTTTATCAAGCCAGCTATAGCATGGTATAATAAACGATTGCTTTTTTACCAGGTGCGGAGCATTTTTAAGCAGCAGACCGCGTTCGTGCAGAGCCTCATAAACTAATCCGATATTGCCTTGCGCCAAATAGCGCACGCCGCCATGAACCAGTTTTGTACTGCGGCTTGAAGTGCCTTTGGCAAAATCGTTTTGTTCAAGCAGTATTGTTTTATAGCCTCTTGATGCCGCATCCACTGCCGCGCCTAAACCCGTCGCGCCGCCGCCTATAATGATGATGTCCCATAGTTCGGTTTTATCCAGCTCCTGCAAATATTCTTCTCTTTTAAAACCTATTTTGTTTCTTATCATTTCATTTTTTAATAAATTACTTTCGAATTTGCAATAAACGAAATATGAAACAAGTATATGAAATAATTCGAAACCTAAAATATTTTCAGGAATTAAGTTATTAACATCATAACTAATTGCTGCTTTATATTAAAAACCTGCTAAATTGCACCATAGAATTATCTTATATGAGAAGTTTAACTGAGAGGCATCAACATATTTTAAACCAGATACAGCAAAAAGGGAGTGTTGCCGTATTGGACCTTTGTAATGAATTGGAAGTATCATCTGTAACAATTCGAAAGGATTTGAAACTTTTGGAGGATAAAAATTGCCTTTTTCGCACCCATGGCGGCGCTACTCAAAATAATCCGTACGCCACCGACAGGCCGGTAAATGAAAAAGAAAAACTGCAATCCGCAGAAAAATTGAAAATAGGATTAGCCGCTGCGAGCTATATCCAGCCGGATGATTCTATCCTGATAGCATCGGGTACAACAGTGCTTGCTTTAGCCAAAAGCATCCAGCCCGTAGGCAACTTAACAGTGATCACGTCGGCGCTTAATGTGGCGCTTGAGTTAATTCATCATTCAAATATAGAGGTGCTGCAATTAGGAGGAATATTAAGAAAAAGTTCATCGTCAGTTATGGGCCCGTATGCCGAGAGCATTTTGGCCGATTTTTTTTGCAGTAAGTTTTTTTTAGGAGCTGATGGTATTGACCTTGAGTTTGGTTTGACCACAACCAGTGCTATGGAAGCCCACCTGAACCGGCAGATGATGGCCGTGTCGCAAAAAACCATTGTGATTGCCGACTCGACCAAATTTGGCAAACGGGGCTTCGGCAAAATATGCGGGCTTGATGAAGTTGACCAAATAATAACCGATAAAAATCTGCCGGAACATATAGTAGAAAGGCTGGAAGCAATGGGTGTTAAAGTTACTTTGGTATAACGGTGCTTGCTGATGTATTGTTGCCCAGCCTGATAAGTCATGAGCCAATTGTGTGTTTACAACTTTAATGCTATTTGCTAACTTAGGTCAAAATTTTTCGTAAAAAGAAAGTATGTTCCGCAAATCCTATTTTTATTTATTATTAATTGTTGCCGGAGGATTGATCGCTACAGCCATTGGCGATGATTTTTGTGCTGCCTGGTTTGAGCATAATGGAAAGATATTTCCAGGGATAATCCGGGCAATGAACGATATTTTCTGGATAGTGGTCACCGTAATCCTTGTCATCCGGCAGGTATGGCGGCAGCAGCAGGTATTACAGGCGTCTGAAATGCAATACCGACAGCTTTTTGAAGCACATCCGAACCCAATGTGGATATACAGGCAGGATACGCAGCAATTTATATCTGTAAATGAAGCAGCATTACAACAATACGGATATACCCGCGATGAATGGTTAAAGCTAACTATCCGGGATATCCGTCCTGCTGAAGATTTACCCCGGTTAGAACAGGTTGCAATAAAAAGCCAAGATGGTTATAATGATCTGGGTACCTGGCTCCACGTACGAAAATCTGGTCAGGTTTTTCCGGTCAATATAGTTTCTTATCCCATTTATTTTAAAGGCGAATCGTGCAGATTGGTGATGGCTACTGATATAACTGAACTGGTGCGCAGTAAAGAAGATCTCGAGAGCGCTTATATTAAAGAAAAAGAATTACGCCAGGAAAGCCGGTTGCGGGCTGAAATTATTAATAAGATTCATAATTTGGTGATTATTGTAGGCGAGGACGGACTAATAAAATGGGTAAATAAAGCTTTTTGTGAGTTTACCGGATATACTTTGCCAGAAGTTGTAGGCCTCGGCCCGGAAACTGTACTGCACGGTCCGTTGACAAATGTAGAGACCATGCAGCGGCTAGGGCAGGCAGTTCAAAAAAAGGAATTTTTTAGCTGTGAGTTAGTCAATTATAAAAAAACGGGCGAATGGTATTGGTCGCAGTTGAATATTTCGCCAATTTACGATGAAGCCGGCGTCTTCCAATTTTTTATCTCAGTTGAAAATGTTATTACCGAAAAAAAGCAACGCGAAGAAAAGATTATTCGTCAGCACTCGGCATTACAGGAAATCGCATGGCTAAACTCTCATGAATTGCGTCGGCCGCTCTGTTCAGTGATTGCACTGGTTGAGTTACTTAAATCTGCGACTACAGCCGAAGAACAGGATAATTATCTGCGCCTACTTGAACAGACCGCAAGTGAACTTGACCAACTTGTTCATACAACAAGTCTAAGAATCAGCGAAATAGAAAAATAATATCTGGCAGGTACTATTGTTATTTCGGGAAGCCGCGTTACTACATAACTGTAGTTATTCTCCAAGATGCCTTAAGCGCAATCTGTTTATAATTGCTATCAGGTTCAGTTTCACACCGATCTCGTTCAACAGATCATAGCTAAGTATAAGTTTTCCAATTGATTTCCACTGACCGTTAAGACGGGCAATAAAAATGGTTTCATTTTTCGGAAACACAATGCGCCAGATCTTTAGCCCGTTTATCAGTTCTTCTGTTGCCTGAACTTTTAAGGTGTTACCGCTTTTGCGGTTTTTTATTTTTATTAACATGATTGTTAAATGTCTGAACTACACCACAAAGTGATGTTATGTAAATGTATGATTAATAAGCCGATGTAAAATGCACTTAATGATAAGTGTAATTGTACTGCCTCGATAAAATAATAGCGGGAATTAAATACTTAAGCTTCAGATTCGGATACAGCGTAAGGCGAGAAAAGTATGCTGCCTTGTAGCAGGCAAAGCAATTTGCCGGGTAACAATATTGGCTTTTTGTATCAGCAAATCCATTCCCGTAAAAATAAATAACATGGCAAATTCTACGCGCTTGAACATGGATGTATTGTTATTTACTATTGAACGGTCAATTCTAATTAAGGTTTTGCCAGCATCACTGTTTATGTCAACATTAGAATTATGGACGCTAACTGCTTGGTTTTCACGGTTATTTAGCATAGTTCTGAAACTGCCGAGTATAACAATGTTTAGTATGTTGCAACACAGGTAAATAACTAATACCGGCACCACACTGAGCTTAAAAACAATATTTGATTTTATCCTAAACATACTACCCGCTCAATTTATAAAAAAAACTGTGAGCCGTCAAATAATAGCTAGATTTTAACAGTACCAGCAGCGTTTAATTTTGAACATTTGTAAGTAACGGAATGAAAAAAGCCGTCTAATGCAGACGGCCTTTACAAAACAACACTTTGATGAAAACAGCTTTTAGCTTGAATAGGTACTCCAATTTATTTCTTCGGTTGGTGTACTGTTTTTGATTTCTTCACTGCGCATCTTGGCGGGGTCCCGGTCAATCTCTTGCACGGTATCCTCAGCATTAGCATAATATCAATATGTTAAATGAATATAGTATCCTTACTCTATGATACGATGCCGCATCACAAAGCGAATTAATGTAGCGGTATTGCGGGTTCCGGTTTTGTTGATCAACGATTGGCGGTAGCCTTCAACTGTGCGACGGCTTGTAAATAGCTTTTCAGCTATTTCTTCATTAGTATAGCCCTCTGCAATGAGTTGCAGTACTTCAATTTCACGGACGGAAAAATCTATGTTTGGTGATGGCAAAGACACAGGCATGTTATCAAGCACCAAACGTTTAATAAGCCGGTCCGCTACGCTCGAACACAGATACCGGCGCTTACGGGCAACTTGCTTAATAGCAAATATCAATTCATCTGCATCAGTGCTTTTAAGCATATAACTTTTAACACCTAAACGAAAGGCCTTAAACATATATTCCTCTTCTTCCTGCATCGTCAGCAAAAGCGTATTGATCTGGGGAAATCGTGTGTTTACTATGTCAGCTAGTTCTAAACCGCTTATTTGAGGCATGCTGATATCAGTTAAAAGTACATCAGCGTTGACATTACTTTCCAGTAAATCAATAACCTGCTGGCCGTTACTGGCTTCGCCTACTATTTGAAATTCCGGCTCCTGCATAAGTATGTGGCGAAGTCCTAAACGAACAATATGATGATCTTCCGCTAATATAATATTGATCATTGTTAAAGTGATATTTTAAAAGCCAATACAAATCGATGGTTATCTATTAGCATGTGTGCTAGATTTGGGCAGTGAAATTAATGATAGACAGAAAATAAATCCTGTAAATTGGCGAAACCCGTATTTCTCTTTCACATTTATAGTATTTATACGGAGCTCAGATAATATGATAAGATTGAGAAGTACTACTTACACGTTTAACTATCACATAGAATAATAGTTTTAATTATTTGCAGGAATAAAACAAACAGCATTAACCACGGTTGGTTATTAAACTATATCATGGAAGTAGTAAATGACGATCTCCTAAAGCAACTGGGCGAAGTGGCTGAACAAGGTTACTTTGTTTATAATCTCGCAACAAAATGTGTGGTTTATTGTGGAAACGCTTTCAATAATATATTAGGATTGTCTCCCGACGAAGTTGAGCAACAACCACAGGTATTGAGGCAAGCTGTACACCCCGATGATCTTGCCTACCTCAATGAACGGTTTGGCGCGCTGCTAGCCAGCCGGCAAATAAAAACTGAATTCAGGGTATTGGTAAATGAAAGACTTAAATACATTGAGCTTAATGCCTATATAACCGGTGCCGATAATTCATTGGTAATTGGTTATATATCAGATGTCACCGGTGTCAAAAACAATATGTTTTATGCAGAAAAGATAAATGCGCGGAAAAACGCCATGCTGGCAGTTATCGCACATGATCTTAAGGAGCCGGTAGCTATTATAAATCTTATGGCCTCGGCAATAAGAAATGATCCTACCGTGGCAAATAACAATGTGCTTATGAGCCACATCAAGATAATACAGGATCTCTGCGATCAGAATATTTCGTTGATCAGTGACTTAATGCAAAAAGAGTTTCTGGAATCGCCTGAAATTAGTTTAAGAAAAGAGCGGTCAGAACTTGTTAACGCAGTGACAGATATTGTAAGGCAATATCAGAACAGCGAAAATGTTCTCGAAAGGCAATTTAGATTTACTGCCAACGCCGAGCGGATTTATGCTACATTAGATTCTTTAAAGATCGCACAGTCAATTAATAATTTAATTGCTAACGCTATTAAATTTACCCCAGCAGGTAGCCTTATAGAAGTGCGGCTCGAAGATATGAACGATGTTATCCAGATATCGGTTGGTGACAATGGCATTGGTATTCCTGCGGAGCTACAGCCATATCTGTTTGAACGACGTACACGCGCGCACCGTCTCGGACTTAAAGGCGAGCCCGGAGCGGGCATAGGTTTGTCTATTATACGTTTATTAGTTGAACTGCACGGGGGCAGAGCGTGGATGGAAAGTCAGGAAGGGGTAGGCAGTACCTTTTATATTGAGTTGCCCAAGATATATGAACACGATAAATAATAGCTGCCTAAGTAGCCCACCTAAATGTCGATCTGTTGCTACAAATTGATTACATAAATTTGTAGTATCGTGTTCGGTAAACAGCTAATGGCGCTATTAATTCGGTGATATACGTCACATGGAAACCGGTAAATAACACGTAAACGTGCCATTGCTCTCCCGCAATATTTAAACCATGCTACTCAAGGATGGTTGCTCCGTTGATTTTTATAAGCCGATGGTTTTGCTCCGTTGTTTTTACCTTCCGGGGTTTCCAGCGCAGCATGCGGTTTTGATTGCGCCTCAAAAGTTTTAATGCCATTTTTAAGATCAGCCTGTGTCAGCTTATCTTTGTTATTTTTATCTGGTTGCTTTTTCATGATAATTCCTTAAATAGTTGGTGTTCCGCCGGTCACTTGAATAGTAGCGCCGGTCATGAAACTTGATTCGTTTGATGCTAACAGCACATAAGCGGGCGCCAGTTCGGCTGGTTGTCCGGTACGCCCCAGTGGTGTGGTTTTACCAAAATTCTTCACTTCTTCTTCTGGCATAGTCGATGGAATTAATGGCGTCCAAACCGGGCCCGGAGCTACGCAATTAACTCTTATTCCTTTTTCAGCCCACAATTGC
Source organism: Mucilaginibacter panaciglaebae (assembly GCF_039539265.1). Taxonomy (NCBI): domain Bacteria; kingdom Pseudomonadati; phylum Bacteroidota; class Sphingobacteriia; order Sphingobacteriales; family Sphingobacteriaceae; genus Mucilaginibacter; species Mucilaginibacter panaciglaebae. The sequence goes on along the minus strand of NZ_BAABCV010000001.1, from coordinate 189,646 downwards.
GCCATGCTGGCAGTAAAGTTTTGTATTGCACCTTTAGTTGCTGCATAAGGCACAAGCTTGGGTTTAGGCTGGTATGCGTTTACCGAGGTTGTATTTATAATAGCGCTGCCAGGCTTAAGATGTTGTTCGGCGGCTTTGCATAGGTAAAACATCGCATAAATATTGGTCTTAAATGTTTTATCCCACTCTTCGGCTGATATTTCCTGCAGGCTTTCATGGCTCATTTGAAAAGCCGCATTGTTTACCAATATATCAATCTGACCAAATTCGGCTACAGCCCTTTCAATTATTTGCCGACAATGCGCTTCATCGCTGATATCGCCCCTTACCAGCACTGCTTCTTGTCCGGCATCCGTAATATATCTGGCAGTGTCGTCTGCGTCGCTGTCCTCATTTAAATAAGCAATAAGTACATCGGCCCCTTCGCGTGCAAAAGCAATAGCCACGGCACGTCCTATCCCAGAATCTCCACCGGTAATAATGGCTTTTTTCCCTTTGAGCCTGCCCGAACCCTGATAGGTTTTTTCACCATGATCGGGCACCGGATCCATCTCGCTTATCGTACCCGGTACTGCTTGCCGCTGCGCCGGATAGGGTGGTTCAGGATAGCGGTTTTTAGGGTTTATTCCCTGTGTTTCCATAATGGCTTTTTTAATTAAACACCATTAACTAAAACATAGTTTGAGTATTAACTACCCAATTGATAATTTTTTGTTGCGGTTTTTACGCATTTTTCATTACTACGAAACGAGCGCCTGAAAACATTGTTCAATACAAAAACATCGAACCATGAATAGAATAGACTTCACAGGGAAATCAATTATCGTAACAGGGGCTTCGACGGGTATAGGACGCGCAATAACCTATCAGATGGCGGCGGCGGGCGCCTGGGTATTAGCCGTTGGTCACGATTCTGATCACTTAAACGAAACTTTGCAAAATGCAGACACTGCTTTTAAAGACCGACTTGGTGGTGTATTAGCCGACCTTTCAAATGAAGATGGCATAAACCGTGTATTTGAAGAAGCCGACAGTAAATTTGGTAAAATAGATATCCTGGTTAACAATGCCGCCTTAGGTGCCGGTGCTGTAATGGATGGAGATTATAGCGAATTGAACAAGGTAATACAAACCAATTTAACGGCATATTTGGCCTGCGCACAGGCAGCTGTTAGCAGAATGCAAGATGCACAATCTGGCCATATTATCAATATCGGTTCAATGAGCGCGCACACTAAAGAAAAAAACAGTTCAATTTATGTAGCCACTAAATCCGCCATACGTGGTTTTTCAGAAAGTTTACGTAAAGAAGTTAATGAACTAGGCATAAAAGTTACTTTAATAGAACCAGGTGCCGTTGATACCGAAATGCAGGAAGCCAGCCAGGAAGAAAAAAATCAACAAAAAGAACGATTGGAAATGCTGGAGGCAGATGATATTGCTGCAGCGGTAATTTATGCCGTAGAGCAGCCTTTGCGCTGTGATGTGGTAGCTATCCAATTAAGACCACACTTGCAGGTTATTTAATTTTTAGCAGTTAAAGCGTATTAATATGAACGAAAGCAACGAATATCAAAATGAAATGAAAGCCGCTTTAAAAACTAAAGACGGTGAATTTGAAATAGAACAGGTATCTATACCAAAAGTGGCTGAACCCAATTGGGTTGTTGCCCGTGTAAGGGTAGCAGGTATTTGTGGTACAGACCTACGCCACTGGAAAAAGCCGGAACCCGAATTGGAATGTAAGATAATGGGACATGAGTTAGCTGGCGAAGTAGTTGAGGTGGGGCCCGAAGTGAAAAATGTAAAACCGGGCGACCGTGTTGTGATTGAAACAGTGTTAGGCGACGGCACCTGCGATTGGTGTAATATTCAGCAATATAATTTATGCCCTAACCTTTACCCGGTGCGCATGAAAACTTTATCACAGGCATTTGCTCAATATGTAGCAGGCCCTTGCTACAAATTTTATAAGCTGCCTGATAATGTAAGTTTTGAAGAAGCGACGCTACTTGACACATTTTCTGTAGGGTTACACGCTATTCAATTAAGCAATATTAAACTAAATGATAAAGTGGTAGTAATCGGTGCGGGTTGTATTGGGCTAGGTGAGCTACAATTGGCTAAAATTTGTGGCGCTGATGTATTAATAACTGATAAAGAAGATTCGGCATTGCAATTGGCGAAAGAGTTGGGGGCCGACGAAGTAGTAAACCCGGACGAAGAAGATGTTGTTGAGCGCGTAAAAGCCTTTACCAATGGCCGTGGCGCCGATATTGTTTTTGAATGTGCAGGCGGAGTTGCCATGCCGATGACTTTGCCACAGGCAGTAAATAGTTGCCGTATTGGCGGTAAAGTGGTTATTGTAGGCGGGTTTGAAAAAGAACAAAAAGATATACCACTGGATTGGTCACATATCCAAATGGCCGAAATTAAAATTATACCGAGTGCCAGTTACTCTTACTGGGGTATTTATCCTGAAATGCAGATGACGCTTGATTTGTTGGCTAAAGGCAAATTAAATGCCCGTAAAATGATCACTCACAGCTTTTCGCTGGACGACATCAATAAAGCCTTTGAGACTGCGCGTAAAAAAGAACAAAGCCACGCCGTATTTGTTGCGCTTACTATATGAGTAAAGTACGCGATGAATATCATTTTTTTTGTGAGCAACCGCGGCAAATGCGCGTGCTGTTGCTCACAAATTTAGTTTATGCCCTGGTAATCCCGGTAATAGAATTGTTTTTAGGAGCCTACATTATCCGTAAATCAAATGATATTAGTTTAGTAATGGTATACCAATTGGCGCAGGGCACCGGTATACCGGTTACGTTTATAATGAACGGTTATTTGCTCAAACGCTTCCATATAACTACTTTATACGCCTTAGGCATGATCATCAGTGGCTTGGATATGGGCGTTATGATGCTGTTGCCGCAGTTACACTTTGGCGGTATAGCATTAATCGGCTTTATCATGGGGCTTTCTTATGGATTTTTCTGGGCTAACCGGGTGTTTTTGGCGTTAACCAGTACGAACGACAAAAACCGTAATTACTATTACGGGCTCGAGACCTTCTTTTTTACCATCGCTTCTATTATTATGCCGCTGTTAGCGGGTTATTTTATTGCTGCCACTCAAAAGCTTGGTTGGCTAGGTGGACATGTCCGTTATGCATACCATGTCCTTACCGGTTTGGTTATTTTGTTAACCGTGGTGGCTTCGGTTATTGTCCATCGCGGCGGCTTTAAAAATCCTGTAAATGCACGTTTTATTTATTTTAAATTTCATCGTTTGTGGAATAAAATGCTGGGGCTGGCTGCGCTAAAAGGGGTGGCGCAAGGGTTTATCATCGCCGCGCCGGTTATGCTGATTATGCGGTTGGTTGGCGAGGAAGGTTCTATAGGGTCGATTCAGTCATCAGGAGCGCTTTTGTCAGCTGTTATGTTGTATTTTCTGGGACGAAAAAGCGCACCGGAACACAGGGTCAAAATATTTGCCGCCGGTTTAGTATTGTTTTTAATAGGCTCTATAGTAAATATGACGTTGTATAGCGCTCTTGGCGCTATAATTTTTGTGGGATGCCTGGTGTTTGCGCGGCCTTTACTCGATTTGGCTTATTTTCCTATTCAATTGGGCGTGATTGAATGTGTCGCTACAAAAGAGAAACGAAATCAGTTTGCCTATATATTTAACCATGAAGTTGGAATATATATCGGACGTCTGATCGGCTGTTTGTTATTTATTATTGTCTCTCGCAAGGTAAGCGAGCAGGCGGCACTGCGTTATGCGCTGTTTGGTGTAGCCGCTGTTCAATGTTTAAGTATATGGGTAGCCCGATCAATTATGAGTGATCAGGAATGGTGCGAGGCATCTCCGCGTCAGCCCTTAGATCCGCAGGCCCTGAAAGAACCTGCGGAATTATAATTAAGCTATCGATCATTTACTGTTTTGCATACCAGTGCAGCTACCCCTGCGGCAATTAAGGTTGCTATGCCGATTTTTTTAACGAAACGGGCGCGGTTATATTTCCACTCGACAGCCCAGCCGCGTTCTTTGATCATGTTAGGAAAGTGTCCGTGAAGAACATCGCTAATTACCCCCTCGCATACGTTGATCCTGTCTGCCATAATGAGCGGCAACCAGTGGCGATAACGATCCTCACTGTGCTTAAATGCGTAGCGGCGTATCATTCCACTTAACCCGGATGGCGGTACCGTGGTGCCGAATACTACGCTTAAGCTCGGACGCTCGATTGACTTTAATATCTCTACGGTTTGAAGCTGTTGTGGCGAGCGCTCATAGTTGATGCGGTTATGGTCATCTCCTGTGTAATTTTTAATAGGATATGTTGGTTCGTTCTCCGGGTCGGCATCCATGCCCCAGCCGGGAATATTTTTATAATCGTCGTTAATAGGTTCCATAATTAAGCTTTGGCAGATGGCGGGATTAAAACAGTTTTAATACAATTATCAAGTTTAGATGAGAACATACGATAAGCGTCAGAAATCTCTTCCATCGGGATCCGATGTGTAATCAATTCGCTGGGCTTTAACCGGCCCGATTGTACGTGGTCAATCAATTTAGGCAACAATCGTTTTACTGAGGCCTGGTTAGTACGGATGGTGATACCTTTGTTCATTACATTGCCAATAGCCAGCAGGTTAAATGGCGGCCCGTAAACACCCACAATAGATACGATACCACCTTTCTTAACCGAGTTGATGGCCCACTGCAGCGCGGTTACTGCGCCGGCTTGCATCAACGCTACCCGGCCGCTAAAAGTTTGTAAGGTATTACCCTCGGCCTCGCAGCCTACGCAGTCTATGCAGACATCAGCACCATACCAATCGGTAGTTTTTTTCATGAACAACACTGGGTCTTCCATCGACTTGAAATTATATGCCTCGCATTTTGCATAGTTTTTAGCAAACTCCAGGCGATAATCAATATGATCAATGATAATTACCCTCGAAGGTCCGAAGAACCAGGCGCAGCGGGCCGCCATAATGCCTATTGGCCCGGCACCAAATATTACCACCGTATCACCCTCTTTGATGCCACCCATTTCGGCAGCCTGATAACCGGTTGGTACGACGTCGGTTAGTAATACGGCATCATCCGGATCCATATCAGGCGGAATAACAGTTGGGCCGACATCTGCATACGGCACCCGTACATATTCGGCTTGTCCGCCGTCGTAACCACCGGCTGTGTGTGAGTAGCCGAAAATGCCGCCGACAGCTGTAGCCATCGGGTTTGACTCGTGGCAATTACCAAACAAGCCTTGCTTACAGAAGTTACATTTTCCGCAAGCGATATTGAACGGTACTAACACGTGGTCGCCTACTTTCAGATTTTGCACCATGGGCCCTACTTCCTCGACAATTCCGGTAAACTCATGGCCAAAGGTTGATCCTACGCGGGTATCAGGCACCAGGCCGTGATATAAATGCAGATCTGATCCGCAGATACAGCTACGCGTTACGCGGACAATTGCATCTTCGGGATGCAGTATCTCCGGCATTGGCTTTTGTACAGTGCGTACCCGATAAGGGCCGCGGTAATTCATCGCTAACATAGGCAGATATTATTTCATTGTTTTCCAAGGATAACAGCGAGAATTAAGCTATGATTTTGATTTTATCAATTCAGGTAATTTACGCAGTGCTTACGTATTTATCCTCTGGCAAAATACCAGCAGCTTGCGGCTACCAGTGCCATCACCATAAAAAAAGTTACCAGCCAAACCCAAATTCCTTTTTTATCATTTCTCATAGTCGATAAGTTTTTTCTTAGTAAACTCATGATCTATAAGCGGGGTTTTTGATCTTATATCGATTGGGTAGTTATTAGATGTGATTACCGTAATAATTCCGGATTAGGCAGGTTATTTACGATACACTTTTGTGGCATTTACATTCTTAGTCATGAATGTTCAATAGTTTTAACTGGAAGAGGAAAAAAATTGCTCGCCACCGCGGCATAATTATAATACCATTATTTGTGTCTTCATCGCAGTAAGGTTTGCTGGTTGGAAAACAAATAGTTATTCCTCAAAGTTTGGTCGGCAAGTACGCTATCTGAAAGTAAAAGAGGCATCCTTTATTAATAGCGATGTGTCCTCTTACGTTATTTGATTTAACAGTTAACTTAAGCAGAGATCGGGGCAATACTATCGGTACCACTATTATTAGCAGGAGCTTTGTCCTTAAAAAGCAGCAAAAATAATATCAGCACTACAACCGCTATGCCTGCTGGTATAAGCCAGATGTTTTGCCAATTATGTATGGAGGCCGATGTTTGATAATGATCAACTATAGGGCCAGACACCGTATAACCAATAAACATACCTACACCATAAGTGGCCAGGGTAATTAAAGATTGAGCGGCATTTTTATAATGTTCGCCAGCCAGGTTATCGGTATAAATTTGCCCGGCGACAAAAAAGAAATCATAACATATGCCATGAACTATAATGCCTCCCAGTAACATCCAGTAGCCGGCCTCTGCGTTGCCAAATGCAAATAGTATATAGCGCACGCCCCACCCGAGCATACCCATTGCCAGTATTTTTTTTATGCCGAATTTTATTAAAAGAAAAGGCATGGCAATCATAAAAGCCAATTCCGAAAATTGTGCTATTGATTGAATAGCCGCGGCTTTTTTAACGCCTATTTCATTCAAAAACGGATTGGTAAAGTTGTAATAAAATGCCAACGGAATGCAGATACTTAATGACGCCAAAAAGAAAACCAGGAAAGATCGTTTCTTTAATAAACCAAGCGCTTCGAGTCCAAACACATCGCCCAGCGATATTTTTTGACCGCGTTTGGCTGGTGGGGTGTCGGGTAACGAAAATGCCAACAGACCAAGGATAAGTGAGGCGACTGCAGCCGTGGTGAAAGTTAATACAAGCGATCCGCTTTGTTCCCATCCGAGCCAGCCAATAAGCAGCCCGGCAATGATCCAGCCAATGGTTCCGAATACCCGTACCAACGGAAACTCCTTATTTGGATTAAGCATTTGTTTAAATGAAACAGTATTTACTAAGGCCAACGTTGGCATATAAATCAGCATGTAAAGCAGCAAAAAGATATAAAAATTGCTAAAATCAGTGGCCTTGCTTGCACAGTACATCAGTATAGCCCCTATAATATGCAAGACCGCTAATACCTTTTGCGCCGAGAAGTATTTATCTGCTATTAAGCCAATAAAAGTTGGCGCAATGATGGCGCCTAATGCCTGTGTCGCATAAGCGGTTGCATTTTGTACTCCGGTAGCATGTAAATTTTTGACCAGGTAAGTCCCCATGGTTACAAACCATATACCCCATATAAAAAATTCAAGAAACATCATGGTAGAGAGTTTGATCCGGGTAGTCGTCGTCATGGTTTATAGGTAATTTGGTTATGATTTTATTGACTGTCGTTGTAAATATAGTATAAATACTTTTGCATCATATTGGAATGTTGCTAAAACCTAGCTAAATTCAAACCCTTAAACCAATAAATATGAGCCTACCAAAAAAACAAACCCAAAACTCACGAAGAGATTTTATCAAGAAATCAGCAGTAGGGGTGGCGGCCTTTACCATTGTGCCCAGGTATGTGTTGGGTGGCACCGGACATTTGGCGCCGAGTGATAAACTAACAAAAGCCATTGTCGGTGTGGGTGGTATGGGGCGTAATCATATTTCCTATGAAGATACCCCAGTAGTTGCCATCTGTGATGTCGATAAAAAACACCTTGCCGATGTCGCCGCAATGGTGGGTAACGGCGTTAAAACTTTTTCGGATTATCGCGAATTGATCCAATTACCTGAAGTTGATATTGTACATATTGCAACCCCGCCTCACTGGCATGGTATTATTTCTGTTGATGCCGCTAATGCTGGTAAGGATGTTTGGTGCGAAAAGCCTATGACCCATACTATTGGCGAAGGCAAGCGGGTAAAAGAGGCTATTCAGGCTAATGGCCGGATGTTTAGAATAAACACCTGGTTCAGATATAAAGATGTTTTTTATGGAATGGGTACGCCCGTTAAACCGATCAAAAAATTGGTGGACAGCGGGATGCTTGGCTGGCCGCTAAAAGTTACGGTTGGTAAGCATACCGGTTACGACTGGAAATTTTATTGGGTAGGCCAGGACAATTTGGTGCCTCAACCCGTACCCCCCGAACTGGATTATGATACCTGGCTTGGTCCTGCGCAATATAAGCCTTACCATCCGCACCGCGTTCACCAGACTTTTCGCGGGTATTGGGATTATGATGGCGGCGGTTTGAGCGACATGGGCCAGCACTATTTAGACCCTGTCCAATATTTTCTGGGTAAAGATGATACCAATCCTATTTCGGTTGAAGTTGATGCGCCTCAGCAACATACCGACGCTGTTGGAACCTGGCGAAGAATAACTTATACCTACGCCGATGGCTGTCAGATCATTCTTGATGGCGAGGGTAAAGACACCAATGTGCCCTATATTGAAGGGCCCAAAGGTAAATTATATCAGGGTTTTAAATCGGATATCCCTGACCTGGACCGTAAGCTTGCCGCCTTCCCGGATCCTGCACCACAAATGACCAGTTTTGTGGAGAGCGTTAAAACAAGGCAGAAATTCACTTTAAATGAAGAAAATGCTTTTCGTTCGTGCACAATTGTTAATATGGGATTAATTGCATTAAAGCTGAACCGTTCGTTAAAATTTGACCCGGTTAAGATGGAGTTTATAGGCGATGATGCAGCAAACCGGATGATAAACCCATCTATGCGCGCACCATTTAGTATTTAATCTACCGATCCTCACACTATCAAATATTATATTGATGAAAAAATTATACTTTTTTTTAATACTAGCCTCACTGCAAAGCGTGGTTTGGGCACAGGACGCAAAAATAGCGGCGGTACTTGCTCAAATGCCCGCTAACAATGCAGCTGCACTGAAGAAAAATATCAGCAGCGTTGCTGATTTAGGCGAAGACGGTTACGTAACGCTGATTAGTGGCCTTACCGCTCCCGGCAAAGGTAACAATGCCGCTATTGAGTATACAGTTGGCGGCTTTACAGCTTACGTAACACAAACCGGCAGTGAAAATCTTCGAAAAATGAGCGTCGATGCTTATATTAAAGCCTTACAGAAGCTTACTGATAAACAAAATAAGCAATTTATCATCAGCCAGTTTGATTTGGTTGGGCGGGATGATGCCGTGCCTACCCTTAAGGAATATCTGACAGACAATGACCTGGCCGATGCTGCTTCCCGGGCTTTGGTAAAGATCAATAGCCCCGCGTCAAAAACTGCCTTGTTAGCTGCTTTACCAAAAGCCGATGGTGCTGCAAAACTTTCTGTGATTGAGGCGTTAGGTAACATTCGTTATAAAGCTGCAACTAAGCAGATTAATGCTTTGGCTAAAACCGCCGATGGTCCGTTAGCCAAAGTATCCTATTATGCGCTGGCACTGATAGCAGATCCATCGTCAGCAACAGTACTGGCAACTGCCGCTGCAAAAAGTGGCTATAAATATGAAAATACCAACGCCACCAAATCATATCTTATTTATACAGAGCAATTGCTTAAGGACGGAAATAAGCTTGAGTCGCAAAAAATAGCGAATAGCCTGATAGCTAAGACAAAAGGCGACGACCTGGTTAACGTGCGCATACAAGCCCTGAAAATATTAGCGGATGCCAGCGCTAATAAACAAACGTTGTTACTTACTGCTGCCACAGATGCAAACCCCCAATACCGCGCGGCAGCGCTTAGGTTTGCATTACCCTATGTAAATGCCAAAACGGTTTCGCTTTGGACAAAAAAACTTGCTGTAGCCAACGACGATGTTAAGGTTGATATACTTTACATGCTCGGCCAAACCTCGGCCAAAACAGCATTGCCTGCCGTCCTTGCTCAAGGCAAAAGTAAAAGTCCGCAAGTTAGGCTCGCTGCTGTTAATGCAGCAGTTAATATCGGTCAGGAACAAGTCCTCGGCGCTTTGATCAAACTGATGAACAACAGCGAATCCGACGACATCGATAATATAGTCGAAGCTATCAATCATATGAAAGGGCTAACAGTAACCCAACAGGTTGCGGCGGCTGTTCCTTCTGCAAAACAAAGCGCGCAGGTTGCCTTGATCAGTATATTAGATACAAGAGCAGCCAGCGATCAGTTTAATACGGTTTTTGCGCAATTAAAAAGTGCCAATGCTCATAGCCGGCAAGCAGCCTTTTCGGCATTAAGAAGGGTGTCGTCAAAACAAAATTTACCTAAGCTGTTTACGCTGCTTAATGAAACAAACGACGATGAGCAAGATGCCGTTCAGGACGCTATAATTGCTGTTGTTACCACAGCAGATGACAAGCCGCAACAAACCGATGCTGTTTTACAACACATGGCCAATGCCTCCGAAATTAAAAAGGCCGCTTATTACAAGATACTGGCCCGGCTTGGTAATGATAAAGCATTAAAGGTTGTTACAGACGCTTATAACTCAGGTAATATAAATACAAAAAAAGCGGCGGTAAATGCTTTCTCTGTATGGGCTAATAGTGGGATTACACATCAACTTATCAAAATAGCACATGAAACTAAGGATGCGGAGCTTTCCGGTATGGCCGTAACCGGCTATCTGAATGTTGTAGACCAAAATACTTATACACCAGAGCAACACCTGTTATTGCTTCGCGAAGCGATGGCCGTTACTCAGGACGTTGATCAGAAGAAAAGAATATTAGGCAGCGTCGAGCAGGCTAAATGTTTTAATTCGATCGTATTTGCGGGCAAATATCTTGAAGATGCCGACTTAAAACAGATAGCAGCCAACTCGTTGGTCAAGGTTACATTGGCTGGCGAATACAACGGCGATATGATCAAAGACCTGTTAAATAAAGCAAAGCCTTTGGTTAATAATCGTCAAAAAGATGCGATAGACAAATACATTACAGCCATGAAACCGGGCGAAGGCTTTGTGTCAATGTTTAACGGTACGGACCTTGCCGGCTGGAAAGGCTTGGTAGCCGACCCGATAAAACGCGCTAAAATGGACGCTAAAACTTTAGCAGCAGCACAAGAAAAAGCAGACGCTGAAGCTAAAGTTGATTGGAAGCCGGTGAATGGCGAACTATTGTTTGAGGGCAAAGGTTTCCAGAACTTATGCACCGTAAAAAAGTACGGTGACTTTGAAATGTATGTCGACTGGAAGATCATTGATGATCATAAAGGCCAAGGCGATGCCGGTATTTATCTGCGCGGATCACCTCAGGTGCAGATATGGGATACAACCCGCCATAGTGCAGGTGCGCAGGTAGGCTCTGGAGGTTTGTATAATAACCAGGTTAATGAAAGTAAGCCGCTTAAAGTTGCCGACAATAAATTGGATGAGTGGAATACCTTCCATATCATTATGAAAGGCGACCGCGTTACCGTTTATTTGAACGGCCAGTTGGTTACTGATAACGTAATACTGGAAAATTATTGGGACCGCAAACAACCAATATTCCCCATAGAACAGATAGAATTACAGGCGCATGGTTCGCCGGTAGCTTATCGCGATTTATATATCAAAGAACTGCCGCAGGTAAACCCTTTTGTGTTAAGTGACGAAGAGAAAAAAGATGGCTTTAAAGTTTTGTTTGATGGTACTAACATGTTTAACTGGATTGGTAATACGGTGGATTACACAACGGACGATGGTAATTTGGTTATTCATCCAAGGCCGGGTAAGGGTAACGGCGGTAATTTATACACCAAAGAAGAATTTAGTGATTTCGTTTTCAGGTTTGAATTTAAGCTGACTCCGGGCGCTAATAACGGTTTGGGTATCAGGGCGCCTTTAGAGGGCGATGCTGCTTACACGGGAATGGAACTACAAATATTAGATAATGAAGCGCCGCAATATAAAAACTTACATGTTTATCAATATCACGGATCGGTTTATGGAACTATTCCTGCCAAACGTGGCTTTCTCAAACCTGTGGGCGAATGGAACTATGAAGAAGTAATTGTAAAAGGGCCGAAAATTAAAGTGATATTAAACGGAACTGTTATAAACGATGCGGATATTACCGAAGCCCGTAAAAATGGCGCTGCCGATGGCAAACCGCATCCTGGCTTGCAGCGTGATAGCGGTCATATAGGTTTTCTTGGACATGGCGATGTGGTATATTTTAGAAACATCCGTGTAAAAGATCTGAGCAAAGAAAAATAAACGATATTGCGCGAATAAGAAAGAACATGTCTGATAAAAATATAAAAGTATTGGTGGTTGGCTGTGGTAATATGGGCGCGTCGCACGCCACAGCTTACCATAACCTTGATGGATTTGAAATATGTGGATTGGTATCTACCGGCAATAGTAAGGTGGTGCTTAACGAAAAATTAGGAGGCGGCTATACTTTGTTTACCGATTATAAAGAAGCCCTGGAAGCCACCAGGCCCGATGCCGTTTGCATTTCAACCTACCCTGACACGCACGAAGAATTTGCTATTAAAGCATTTGAAAATGGCTGCCATGTTTTCATCGAAAAGCCGCTTGCCGATACCGTCGAAGGCGCTGTCCGCGTAGCCGAAGCGGCAAAGAAGGCCGGTAAAAAGCTAGTTGTTGGTTATATTCTGCGCTACCATCCTTCATGGGGAAAGTTTATAGAGGTTGCCCGTCAAATGGGTAAACCCCTGGTTATGCGCATGAACCTGAATCAGCAAAGCCATGGTTATATGTGGACAGTGCATCGTAACCTGATGAAGAGCCTGAGCCCTATTGTAGATTGTGCTGTACATTATATCGATATAATGTGCCAGATGACGCGTTCAAAGCCAATACAGGTAAACGCTATAGGTGCAAGACTAACCGACGAGGTGCCTGATTGGAATTACAATTACGGTCAGTTACAGATCAGGTTTGAAGATGGGTCGGTTGGCTGGTATGAAGCAGGCTGGGGGCCAATGGTCAGCGAAACTGCATTTTTTATTAAAGATGTATTCGGACCTAAAGGAGCGGTGTCTATAGTTGCCAGGAATGCTTCAAAAGCCGGGCAGTCCGATTCGGTGGACTCTCATACTAAAACCGAGTCGATCAAGGTGCATCATGCCGACATTAATAAAGATGATGAGTTTATTAAACCCGACGAATATATTGACCTGCATGATGAGCCAGACCACCAGGAACTATGCAACCGCGAGCAACGGTTTTTCCTAAAAGCCATAAGGGAAGACCTCGACCTTAACGATCCGACACAGGATGCTATCAATAGTTTACGAATAGCATTTGCCTGTGATGAATCGGTAAAGACCGGGCAGGTGGTAATGCTATAATGCAAATTAAGCTAAAGCGACTGCGTTAAAAAGCATATGGATAAACAGCGGCTTATATCATTTCGCCTAAAACCGAAATTTTTGCCGCTGTTTGTATACGATGATAGACAAACTCCATATCGCGGCAGTAAATGGTATTGTGCGTACTAAAAGTTTCGGTTTCAGTGAGTGTCCTTTTAAATGGATCATATAAATGAGGCCGAAATCTTTTGTTTAGCAGGTTTTGATGAATATCAGCTTCATTAAATCCATAACGGTTTCCGCTGCCATTTAATTCGATAATGATGGCTTTTAAATCGTCGGCATCGAGTGTATTTACCATGCCTTTCAATACTTCCGATTCAAACCCTTCCACATCAATTTTTGCAAGTTGCGGGATGTTTTTTTGGATAAGTGAATCGATGGTTAAAAGTTTTACCTCAATGTTTTCGGAGGTTATTGTTTCGTTTTCTGCAACTACATGGTTAGTAGTATCGTTTGCCGAAGTAAACCTTGTGACTCCCATTTCTGAGCCGGCAGCGGCATTGACAGCAGTTACATTACCATTTAATTGATTGAGTTCGACGTTTTTTAATAAAATATCGAAGGTAGAATTAACCGGTTCTAAAGCTATGCTTGTTGCACCGCAAACCCCGGACGCAAGGATGGTGTAAGCCCCTACATTGGCGCCTACGTCAATGAAGGTATCTTCGTCCCGCAAAAAATGCAATAAAAAGGCCATTTCATTAAATTCATGTAAGCCTGCGTAGATATTGCCGGTTATTCCCGTTAAGCCTTTACTAACGTAAAATCTAACCGGCGGTATAAAAGATTTAATAAAGAACCTGGAAGGATTATAAGCAGATTGTATCTGCCAGGTGACCAGGCGCCACAAAGCTTTAAAAATATGGCGTTTAGCCAGTGGGTGAGCTAATATAAAGCCCAGCGTAATCTTAATTTTTTTCATAAATGCTTTTATCGAAAAGTTCGCATTGGCTGCGGGTCATTTGTGCTGCAGCATATCGTTTTTCGGCTTCAGTATTTATAAGGATAGGAGGAAGGTTTTTTTCTGCAAGGTTTTTCAAAAACAGGTAAATAGCTTGGCGGGCTTTTAAGGAAGGTTCGTAGTCATACACCTCTCCAACACCAAATTCGCTTAAAACAGTTACAGCCGGGCTTTCCGGATTAAGGATAGCAAGCAACGGCTTGTGGGTTAACAGATAAGGATATAGCTTCGATCCTGTATATTTTGGATCATCAGATCCTGGAATAAACAAACCATCAGCCTGCTGAAGCGTAGCGAGCGTATGATAATAACCTATTCTGTCGGTAACTTCGCTCACATAACTTTCCAACCCCATATCCTGCGCCAATGGGGCGACAGTGGGGTTCCCTGAACCGGCCGGCGCGTAACTTGTTCCGATAAAATGAAGCTTTAGTTTTTTAAAGATCGCAGGTTCCTTGTCTAATCCGCTTTTAAAAATGGTGAACAATCTTGATATCGCTCTATGCATATCCAAACCTCCACGGCCTATATAAACCAGATTGATGAATTGACTATCAAGCATCTGCTTAAATTTGGACTGATTTGTTTGGGCAATTTGCAGATCAGGTGCAAAAGCGCCGAAGGTGATTGTAGCAGCGGGTATACCTTTTAGCTCCGGGTACCGTTGTTTTACGTCCTCAATATATTTTTGTGACACGCTGATTAAACCATTTACCTTCCTCATTGCTAAAGGCTCCAGGTATTTATTTAGGTGATATGACAACCAATATTTTCGCGGTTGCTGATGTTTAGGCTTGTCGCGGTAGTAATCTGAATGCCAGGGGTCTTGTATATCAATCACATAAGGTAGGCCAAATTTCTTTTTCCAGTAAGCGCCTAATATGCATACAGGAAACTGCGTAGTCGAAAAGTAGATCAGATCGAAGCTGGCGTTTTTTAGAAGATTATTAACCGCTTGTTTATAAAACCACAACGACCGAAGCGCCAGGCTTCCCAAACCTAATTTTGATGTCCATGCTTTATTCAACGCTTTAACACGATGTATTTTAATGTCCCCGGGCAAACTTTGGTATAACAACTCGTCTTTTGACAGGTCAGAATAACGCTCATCCACAGTTACTACTTCTGCCTCCCAATTATACGCTTTGTAATAAGCCAGGCTCATTCGCACACGCTGCATATCGGCGGCGTTAGTAGGGGGGAAATAAGGGGAAATGATCAGAACGCGTTTCAATTCAAAGTTTGTTGTACCAGCTTTAAAAGCAGCCGACTTTCATTTTCCCAATTTAATGTAGATTGTCCCAGATCAAAGTTATTGCGCCGTGTACTATTTAAATATTCAGGGTTGTCGGCGTATTGTTTAAGGCAATCCGCTAACGATCCGGAATTGCCTTTCTTATAAAGTAAGCCACAATCCGGATATTGCTGCAATAAATCGGCTTGCGCTTGGGTGTCGCTTGCTATTACCGCGAGGCCCGATTGAATGTAGGTAAAAATTTTATTGGTTAAACAAATATCGCGGTTATGTGGCAAACCGGTTTCTAAAGCTAACCCTATATCAAATTGCGACGCAAAACTGATTATTTCATCCGGCGGGATAGGGGCGTGGAAATTTATGTTTAAACTACTTGTGTTTAAGCGGTCAATAAAATCCTGACTATGTGCAGGTCGGTTACCAAGCAGATGTAGTTCAATCTGAGATGAATTTAAAGTTTCTAAAGCATCCATGATATCTTCAATCCCTCTATCCGGACCTATGGTTTGCGAGAACCAGAACAGTTTTATACAGCCGGTGTGTTTAATGATGCTGGTATTTGTTTTGGGAAATACGTTACGTAAAATTATTGCCTTTTTATGGGGATATAGTTTCTGATAAGCTGCTGTTATCAAAGGGCTGCTTGTAGTGAATTGGTCAACCTGTGGTAAATAAAGATCTTCTATATACCGGGCAAGTCTAAAATGCCGTGAACTTTCATCATTACTAACCTCATACCGGTGCATATCCTCGGCATCAAAACCACATTTTGATTGATGTCTTTTTGCCGCTTTCACAGCAGCAGGCAAGGCAGCTAAATTATGCGCGATATATAAATCAGCGCTATGTTTTTGTGCTTCCGTAGTCAAAAAGGTGCAGCTGCGGCCGATAGCTCTCTCGGCAAGCAATACAGATCCGCTTAAGCGCATTAAGCTATTAGCTAATTTATGGATTGCGCGGCTAACGAAATACCTCACCGATTGGTCGTTAGCAGTTCCGCCAACCCGTATGGCTTTCCATTTTTTCTGACTTAGCAGTTCATCATCTAATACGGTGCCCCAGTCATTCCAATAAGCATACAGAACAGTAACATCATAACCGGCTGCTGACAAACTATCGGCTTCTTTAACCAATCGTGGGTTTAATGCCGGCTGACCCGAAGAGATCAATACTATCTTTTTAGTCATTAAAAACTTTGAGATATTGTTGTGCGATTATTTTAACATCAAACCTGTTCAGTGCAACTTCACGGCAGTGGTTGCGGTCTATGGTGCCAAGGAGTGATATTTTTTCAGACATCTCTTCAGCGTTTTGTACAATAAAGCCATTGACCCCCTCAGTGATAACCTCCGGAACCGAACCACGGCGAAAACCTATAACAGGAGTACCGCAAGCCATCGCCTCAATCATCACTATACCAAATGGCTCATCCCATTCAATAGGAAACAGAAGCGCTTTTGCCTGCCCCAGGTATCTGTTTTTTTCTGCGTCATTCAGCGGACCCACATATTCAACCTGAACGCCATCTATTTGAGGTTCTATTTCGTTTTTGAAATAAGTATAATTATCAGAAGTATGCGAAATGTTACCTGCTATTAATAATTTATTTTCTGTATTTTTTGCGGCTTTAATAGCTGTATGCACTCCTTTTACTTTATCCAGGCGGCCCAAAAATATCAGAGGTGCATCAGACGCCATAATTTCATTGATCTGGTAAGCAGAGAAATCAATTGCGTTGTAAACAGTTTTCCAATTACCAGCAACATTCCCTGTGGAAACGCAGCTATCACTACATGCGGTAAAAATGAGGTTTTTATTCGGAAGTGCATTTGCTAATTTAATACCGGTATGACTCACCGGCCTACCATAGGTCATGATTTTCTTTACCGGCTTATTAAGAACCGGCAATAAATAAATCAGGCGCCCAAAATTGTGTATCAAATCAAAATTATTGTAGGTCTTGCTTAAGTACTTCCATACAAAAAAAACCTCCTTGTACTTTTTAATATTCGATCGCTGTAAGTCATTGGTACCAAAGGTTACTACGTCGCCGCTGCATCTGGAATCGGGCCCGGCAAGCAGGGTAACCTGGTGGCCCAAACGGGTATACTCTTCAGCAAAAAGATGCACCAAACGTTCATGCCCGCCATATAATTCTGGCGGCACAGGTATGCCGGGATCCATTATAAGTAATATTCTCATTTATAAACAGACCTGATGATTTCTAACATACGTTCAGCGCTTTTTTTTAAGGTGAGGTTCTCTAAAACGTATTGACGGGGATGATACTTTTCATTGATCGTATTATTCCAGAAGGTATCAAATTGATGGTTAAATTGCTTGATATCTTTAAAAGACATACCGCATCTCTCGTCAAAGAAAGGAATGGATGTCGCGGGTACAACCGGATCATTCCATTTAAATCTATTCGGATCAAGCCAATAGGCCTGGTCCCAGGCAAATACCGGAACGTTCATAGATAAAGCTTCGCAGCATGCAAAGCCCTGGCTTTCGTGTTCGCATAAAAATATCATAGCGCGGCATTGCTGTAATAAATTATAATATTCGTTCTCGTTATATTGGCCGTAAGTTATCTCATGGTATGAGATGCCCATATTATTCAGCTTTTCGATAATGGGTTGCCTTAAATGGACACTGTTTTCTTCTTTGTTCCACATGATCTTGTTGTAGATCAGCACATCGAATTTCTTAGTAACAGCGGGCGAGGGGGTCCATCTTTGAGTGTCGATGCCGGCAGGCCAAATGCCGCAATGTTCTTCGCCATAGTAGGCAGCGTAAATTTTTTTTGCCCATTCCGAATGTTGTAGATAGATAGCCACAGGATATTCTTTAAATAGGTCAGGCCATTCGGCTGGATGTGTTATCAATCCTATACCTACAATTACCGGGTTGTGTTGATCGTAGCCTTGCAAAGCGTATTTGCCTACGCCTAATGCTACCACTGGCTCGTTGGGCCTTATTTTTTTAAAGGGTAGATTGATATCGTAATCAACTTTTAGCTGATCAAGCCCTTTACAGAGATTAATAAATACTTTTTCTATGCCTGATACTTTTTTACCTCTGATCAGTTTTCGTAAAGCGGAGATAATATATCGGTCACCAGGGAAAAATTTATATCCCAAAGGGGGGGTACGGAAATACAGATGAATGGTACGCAATTAAATAAGCCGTTGTATTATTTGAGATATGGAGTTTTGGATATTATGCGTGCTCACCGCACGTTTTTGGCCGTTTACTTTCAATCTTTGTCGTAGATTGGTATTGGCAGTTAACATGCTGACTTTTTCAATAAAATCTTCTGTCGATGTATAAGTTTCTATTTCTTTCCCAATATCGTATAAATACTCCAGGCCTTCGGTATACTCTGTTAAATAGCATGCGCCCAGCATTGGTGCTTCAATATCTCGCAATCTGGAATAAGTATCAGGTTTAAATAGGGGGTAACGATATGACGGGTATCGGTTTATGCCAACAGTGACCATGCTTTCTGCAGTTAGTTTGTTATAATTTTCAAAGTCAGTTATGTTATTTACCTTGAAACGCAATGCTTCACTGATATCTGTATTTAAGTTGCGTTGCTTTATCTTCCGCAGATAAGGTATTAGCCCATGCTGTTTGATAAAACTAAATTGATAGCCTATTTTATTAAATCCGCTTTCTGTTCTCCCAGTATATTGGGGTACATCTTTCCACCCATTCCCATAAATATATAAATTTATAGAGGGGCACTGTTTTACCACTTTTTCAAAAAACAGCGTGCGCTGTATATCCTTCGACCCTATAAAAGTAATTTGATTATTTGCTTCGGCATGTACCATTCTTTTATTAGGTTCAATCCACATAGGCATCGGAAGATTGATATACCGATAACCTGCTTTTTGATACAGTTTGATTGCTTTAAATTCGGGTACCCAATTTAAATCAAATACTGAAAATTCTTTTGGTGCCTCACCAAATTGGCGTATGTTATCACAATAAAAATTAACACACGGAATGCCCATACGCTTTATTTCATTTATAGCACTTGTCTCAATTTGTTCCGGGTACAGGTAACTTAAAAACAGGTCGACAGGGTTTGATCTTAACCAACTTATGGTTTGGCTCCAAACCCTTTCTTTCCATTCACTACGCTTTTCCGGCGTTTGAGGTACTAACCCTAACGCCCAGTCTGCATCCGGGCATTCTGTCCATTCATAACCGGCTTCTTCAATGCCATTTTTTACATAGTATTGCCAGAAATCATAGGCCGGTACAGGATGTTGGATGGTTGATTGAAGAAAGGAGAGGAATATTTTCATTAATTGCGCTTAAACAAGACATCAATTTGCCAAAGTTCCCTCCCAACCGGAGTTGACTGGCTAAATGCGTGAATATTAAACTTATAAGTTGCCAGGTAGTTAGCAATATCCAGGAAAAGAGGTTGCCCGAAATAGTACTCTTTAAAGGATACCTCAATAATCAAATAGTTAACGTCATTAAGATACCCGCCCATACCTTTCAATGCCTCTAACTCAAAGCCCTGAATATCCAGCTTAATTAAATCGGGTATGGGTAATATATTTTTATCTATTAACAGATCAATACGTTTAACCTGTACTTCTTCTTCAGTCTCCTTTTTTATGCCAAATAATTGATACTCAAGCGGAGTTGCGTCTAATAGGCTTGATGAATCAGAAAAACTTGAGACATTGATAGTGGTGCTGGTGTCTTCGTTTCCCAGGCAGTACTTTTGAATGCTGATACTTTTTAGTGACTTAGTTAGTTCATGAAACTTTTGAATATGCTTATCTAATGGCTCAAATGCATACACTGCAGCCTCCGGGAAAAACGACTTCGCTAAAATTGTCCAGGTACCAATATTAGCACCGACATCAAAAATGGTCTTGATGTCTTTGTTCTCATTTTTAATTATCTCTAATAATTCAAGACTATCCAGGTACCCTAAATCAAGTTTTCCTGCGGGAGTGCCTTTTAATTTATTCTTTCTTCTTCTTCTGTTAATCGCGATTGCCAATCGATCAATGATTACGAAAGGATTATAAAACAATGATATACGCATCTAATTGATTCTATAAATTAAGCTTGCGGATTATGTTCGATATTCAAATGTACCTTAAGCCGTTGTAACGTTAATACAGATTGAAAAGGCAAGGGAAATTATTCAGTGATCTTTTCAAAACGTTCAGCACCTGCAATCAAACCTTCAATGCCAAGTTTATCTATGAATGTTGCATGATACCCGCCTGATCTTAACACGTGTTCTGCTGCAAATTCGATAGATATGCTAAAGTGTGGCGTGGTTTTATCTTTTTTACGGAATAGTATCCTGGCCAAACTTCTTAATCCCACAATTCTTTCAGAATAGGCAAAATGCTCATACAAACAATCTATCAAGAAACGGTGTAGCGTTTCGGCATCTTTTACCCAATATCCGCGGGTAGATATGCTATTGTTTTTTCGCGCATGGTAATATTTTTTTACCGCAAAATCTGCGAAGTCCGGCTTCTTAAATTCGTCTGTTGGGTAGTAGCGGCCACTTATTTTAAAAATCTGTTCATTGGGCGGCAAATACTCAATTAAATAAAGTAACAGCAATAACTCATTTATACCTTTATTTTGAAACTGGTATTGCAGCAAATGATGTACCTCAACCTCCGGAAAGTCTGCCAGCATGTTTTGTAACTGTGACTTATCAAGAAAAGGCGAATTATCGACAAAAAAGATTTTTGTAAAACCACAATCGCGCAAGCGCAGCAGCGTGAACTTAGTTTGCGCCAGTCTTTCCTCGTAAGTATAAAAGCTTGTTGACCGCGCAGGGCTTGTTATTGGTTTTATGGTTGATGAAACTATGGCTATCATTACCTGTTTAAATTATTTCCTTAACATTTTAGCATAGTAGTATTGCAAGATTTTAGACACCTTCCAGCCAAATAGCCCTGATATAAAATTGATAGCCCTGCCGCCCAGCACAGGTTTAAACTTATAAGCAGGGTAATGTTTTAGTTCTTTTTCTACTTGCTGGTACAACGCGGGCTGGTCTATATAAAATAATACAGCAAGTTGCATCAATTGCCGGTGTATCGCTCTTTGAGCATACTGATTATTTGTACGGCTCCGTAAATAGTCTCTTTTTAGTAAAACGGCTTTAAGGGCGCTTTTAAATAGCTTTTCTTTATTTTGCTTATAGGCCACTATTTTGTCGGGATCCTGGTACTTGCGGTAATAGCTAATTCCGGGGGTTTTTAATATACCCTTTGAGCCAAGTATTATACGGCAAAAATATTCGCCGTCATCATCTATCGTTAATTCCTCGTTCCAGGGGCCGGCTTTATCGATAATTTCTTTGGGAATGAGCCAGGCATGTATGGCAATCATCGATCCGTGTTCTCGATAGCCGCCTAACAGATCTGTTAAAAAATGAACCGGGTCATCGTCGTCATATAAAAAAGAATCTTCATAAGGCGACGGTATATTTGCAGGAGTTAGCGAATCACCATTAAAATGTATAGTACTGCAAACTGCGATTTTTCCTTCGTTTTTTTCCAGGACCGCAAGCTGCATAGCTATTTTATCGGGGCTAAGCCGATCATCGCTATCAAGGTATTGTATATAATTCCCGGTTGCCTGCGATAAACCTTTATTACGCGCACAGCCGGCCCCTTTATTTTGCTGACTGAAAACTTTCACTTTTTTTGATTCAAAACTTTTGGCAATTGTCAATGAATTATCGGTGGAACCATCATCTACTACAATAACTTCTATATTATGATAGCTTTGACTTAGTGCCGAAGTTATTGCTTCGGCAAGATACTTTTCCGAGTTGTAAGTGGGTATTATGACAGAAACTAAAGGCTGCGGCATGGAAGCACTTAAATGTTATGGTTAAATATGCTGACCCAGCGACTTTTAAGAGAAGCGGTAGCCGGAGGGGTATTATTAATAAGCCACGGTTGCTGCAAAACATCGATGTATTTATTATCATTCTGGTCCAATTCAATGATACGATCTATCAACGGGCTAAAATCAAGTTGTTTAAACTGGTGACGCATTTTTAATTCGCGTCCTATACTTTTAAGCTTGCGCCTGATACGATATTGTGGCGCTTTATGATAGGATGGAAGTATATCTTTAAAATTTGGCTGGCTTTTTTCCTGCAGCCAGTTTACAATGGCAGAATTATTGGTTTTGATATGATCGGCTGCGTTAATGAAGCTGTTTGTATTGAATATTTCGCCAATGTTTGGGTCGCCGCAATATATAGGTAAGCTGTTGGACTGCATAGCATCATATAGTTTTTCTGTTTGATAGCCGGGGTAAACGTAGTTTTCAAAAGCAATAGTGAACTTATAATTGCTCAGAAATTGCCTTTTTCGCTGCCATATGTCGCCGCTATACGCGTTATCAATATCCGGCATGTTATTCATAGATCTGCCGGGCGCATCTATTTTTTTGTATTTAGATAATTGCCTAAAAAACTCCTCACGATACGGTATACGCTGCGAGTATAAAAAATTGCAGAAATATTTTTTTTGTTTTAATATCTCATCTGCGTTCATACCAGCTGGTTTCACTAAAGTCTGCGGATCCAAACCATGCCATTGAATCCGTTTATACCGGGTGTTGTTAATAAGTTCTTCGCGTGGAATGCCGAAGGCCCATTCGCAGGCTTGCATATCGGGCTGTATATTTTCGCAATAATAGCCTATCCTTACGTAATTGCCCGGCGGGGGGGCATCATTACCATAGGGGCCAAACAGGATAAAATCCGGCTGGTCGCTTTCCTCAAAAATAAATTCATCTGTAAGTTCATTCAGGATGTCCCGCACTGCAACTTGTTTGTTTATGCCATTCTGGAATTTTATCCTGATAATTTTAGGCATGCTATTTTATGAAATTAAATGAGCCGGTTTTGTTGTATTCATCAAGCGTTTGATAATAGACAGCGTAAATTTTTTGCAGTTCCGCCTCATCCGGAAGCGTTACTTCAGGAGTTGGCCTCCGCTTGTTTTTTAGGCGATCCCAGGTCTTGCCTACCCAAACTTTGAGGCGCGAAAACCGGCTGATATCCGCATTGTCACCCGGATATTCATATTTAACCCTGCCAATAGTGCCTTCATATCTTAATAACGCCTCACTTGCGCCAGACGTTACATTGCCTGGTGTTGACACTGAAAGCGAATTATAGCCGGTATAGTAGGCAATTTTGGCTTTAAGGTAACTTACGCGTAAGGCATATTCCCAGTCCATCATTCTAAATTGGGTATCATATAACCCCAGATAGCTAACCGATGCTTTACGCAATAGCAGCGTAACATCACTAAATGTAAATGATCGTATTCTTCCGGCCAGCCAATCCTGGTAATTAGGCAGCCTGCCGGTAATACTTATCTGGGCTGGCTGTGTTAAATGGCTTTGTAAGTGATCTGAAATACACACATCAATTTGCGGGTTGTCCAGCATGAAATCTCTGCACTTGCGTATGCTCTCTATATGGTGTACATCGTCGTCAATAAGTTTTTTGATGATAGTACCTTTTGCCATCAGAATGGCTTTGTTCCAACCGTGTGCCTGGTTTTTATCGGGTTCTGAGATGTATTGCTGGATTTTTTGTTCTTCATATAGTTGTCGCAGATATTCTTTTGAGCCATCGGTGCTGTTGCCGTCAACCACAACTATTTCTTCATCGGCGGTAACCAGCGGAAGTAAATTACCAAGCAGAACCTTAAGAAAAGGTAGCCTGTTTTTGGTGGATATGATGTAAGATAAGGTAATACCCATTTATCCTCTGATAACTTTGGCGGGCACACCCGCTACTATTACATTAGCCGGAATATCTTTTGTAACCACCGCACCGGCACCGATAACGGCATTATCGCCAATTGTAATTCCGGGTAGTATGACGGCGTGGCTGCCTATCCATACGTTATTGCCTATAACAACCATTTTTTCTATTATAGTATGCCTGTAAAATTTTGCAGATGTATCATGTGTGACGCTGTTGATAGATACGTGTGATGCGATCAAACAATCATTCCCAATGCTTATTCCGCCGTGACCCCACATATGGACAAAGGCATTAATAGATACATTACTGCCTACAGAAATATACTCAGGGCCTTCAAGCCGTACAGGCAATTGGATGGACGTGCCGTTACCACAATGCTTCAGTGTTGCCTTAAGCTTTTTAACTTTAAAGGCATTTGCCTTTTTTTGCAGTTTTACAAACTGGTTTTTAATTTTCTTAGCAAGCCACGTAGCCAATGGTAAGTTTTATAAGGGCCGTGAATAAATGTATCTACTAATGCGGTTGCAAGCCATACAGGTGCACCTATTGTGCTGAGCTTTAAAAGCAGGCTTTGCGACCGGTAAGGATACGCTTTTAAATTGGCGCCGCCAAAATGCAGTATCAGCGGCGAGTATTGTGCCGGGTACCAGCTTCTGTGGTTAGGCGAGGGGTATTCAGGGTTGCGCATCAGCCGTTCTCCCGTTAAAACGTTAATAATACGCGGTCTTTGGTCCGTGTGCATGTCGGTCATCGTTCGTCCGTTATCAGCAATAGGCTGCTGGTTGTTCAGCATCATCGCTATGGACATCGGGCCTTCCTCGTTTATCCCTTTATTATTAATTCTATGAAAACCCAAACTATCATACTGCTGCCCTATTTCGCGGGCCTTTTGATAGATAGCCGTACTTATTGCCGATCTTTTAATGTAATACAGCCCTCCGTTATAGCGTATTAGTTTATCAAGGTTAAATTGTTCGTTTATGGTTTTGGCCTGTTTGGCACCGCACCAGTTTTCGGCAGGTACAATGTTGCCGGCCACGGTTACGTCCTGGCCTTTTGCTGCGTCAAAAATATCATTCAGGTGGCCAAAGCAAATACAGTCCGAATCAATAAACAACGTATGCTGAGTTTGTATGTATTCATCTACATGCAGTTTTATTTCTATACCCAGCGGTATATGTTCTGGTTTTACAGGGATGATAAAGATGTTATTTTTAAACCCGGCAGGAATAGCGAAATCGAGGTTGGAAACAACGAAAACCTTAATGTCATTGTGTATAACTACAGATTGTGCACAATTTAGCGCAAACCAGGCATACGTCAGTTTATTAGTGGCAAACGTGATGACAGAATAATCTTCAGAGAACTTACCTTGCATCGTATACTGACGGGCCGTCATTTAATGGCTTCAACATACAAGCTTTCAGGCTCGCGTACTAACTGATCTATCTGCAAAGCCGGATCATTAGATTGCATGTAACTCATTTTATGGGTGATGCTAAACCCTGCCTTAAGCAAACTGAGTTTAAGTGTTTCATAATCCCAGGCATATTTATGATCGCCACCTTGCCTGAAAACCTCATTCACCAGTTGCATTTTGGTTTCATAGGTTATTCCCATTAACTGGTCGGTCAGGTTGTCGTCTAACGGGCGTGTTTTTTTTAACGCATCCCAGCCGTTGGTACAGTAGCCACGCAGGTACTTTTCTGCGTCAGGCACCACAATACGCAGTATGCCCCCTTTTTGAAGGGAACGGTAGCAGCTTGTCAAAAAATAAGGCACTTCTGTAAAATAATCCAGGTGCTCAAAAAAATGCTCGGTATATAGGCCTTTGGCCGAGTTGTTGGCAAATGGCAGGTGCTTTTTGCAGTCAAAGGCGTAACTGACGTTTTCGTAGATACCAAAATCGATATTTACCCAACCGGTTGCTATGCCTGCACCACCGCAACCAATATTGCCGTAGATGTCTGTTTGATTGCTTAGCGCCTCTATAACATTGGCTTTGTTTCGTTTTACATTTAACTGATAGAGCCATTGCCCTATGGCCAGGTTGGTTTTCGGAATAGAAGGGAATGATTTATATAACCGGGTTTTCAAGCTCATAAACCAATGAGTAGTTTAAGTTTAAATAAAGCAGATTGTATTTTATATTTTAACCACGAATGATGTTGCCATTTGTAGCTGTAATAAAACCGCGGTAACTGCGTTAGGCGCTGCTGCTCTTTTTCTGCTGTGGTTTTTAACGATTCGCTGCCCAGATGTGTAACTTTTGACGAAGGTATCAGGCAGTTTTTAATATGATGCTTTTCTAATAAGTGACAATAATCGGCGTCGGCGTACCAAAAATTGAATCTTTCGTCCAACAAACCTATAGTATTAAAGATTTTTCTTTTAACAAAAAAACACCATCCCACAAAGGTGCCAAAATATCCCTCTGTAACTGGTCCGCTGGCATCAAAACCGGCACCCTTATGGAAATTTGGGCAAAAAGGTGTCGCACTAACTATATCCGGATCAGTCGCCATAGCTTTTAAAATTTCCGTTGCCCAGCCTTCATGAAATATCAGGTCGTTGTTGCATAAACATATATAAGGGTTGCTGGTATGTTTTATGCCGATATTAAGATATCTGTTAAAACCAAATTCTTCTGACGGATAAATGGTTGTCGTATTTGCAAACTGGTATGGCTGCAGTGCTTTGTTAGATTCGATCACGAGCACATTAAACTCAACTTCATCGGGGTTTTCTGATTCTAACAGGGTTTTAACCGTTTGTGTGGTTAACGCTTTTAAGTTATGATCTTTAGCATAGCTAAGTATAATGATATCGATCTTAGCGGGCACTATCAAGGATGTTTGGCTACGATAACAAACTGCGGATAGTTCATATCGCTTTGTGTATTCAGCAACAGAAAGTTCAGAATCTTATAATATTTAAAATTACTTGGATTGATACCCTCGGCGGCAATTACCTTATATCCGTTTTCTTCAAACATCCTTATCATACTTTTTTTGGTAAAAAAACGCAGGTGTGTCCTGTCCATTACGCCCGCGTTTTCATACTTGAAATCTTTATATCTAAGCAAGGACAGTATCACAGGATACCAGCGTATATTAGGTATAGATGCAATAATAACACCATTTAAATTCAACAGGTGTTTGCAGGCAAGCAATGCTTTGTCCGGGTCTTGCAAATGCTCTAAAACATCGTTAAAAAATATAGCGTCAAATTTTTTACCGGCCAGTTGAGGCAGGTTTGCGGTAAACAGATCATTGATAACAACATCAATATTTTTTGATGCTTCATCAGCCGATCCGGCATCCGGCTCAACGCCCCATACCTCGCAGCCAAAATTTTCTTTTAATAAAGCACCAAAACCTCCGGTTGCGCAGCCTACATCGAGGGCTATTTTTATAGCTGCAGGCACAAAAGGAATGATCTCCGTACGCCGGTGCAAATAATACATTTTGTCTTTATGGCTATACTGCTCTTTGTAATTCACTTTTTTTATTTGATAACAAAGTTGTAATCAATTTCTGTACGGCCGCGTACATGCAAAGGATATGGCAGTATATCACCAGGCATAGGTTTTTGTAAAACTTCAAAATGAAGCAGGCTAAAAAAGTCTTTAAGCAATAAGTTAGAATGTATATGCAATCCTATCCTGTATTTCCCTGGTAAATAGGGCAGGCAAAGCAGCGTGCCGCTTACGTCCAGTTTGGTTTTAACCGTACCTAATTCAAACAGCGCGTTGTTACGCAGATCAATAAAGCTTACCTTTTGGTCATATTCGTCATAGATCAATAAGGCTAACGATTGAAAATTATTGGGTCCGTTACATGTAATCTGTAATTTGAACGACAAATCTTCGCCCGTGGTAACCTCGCTGTTGTCTATCTCAAAAACATCCACCCGTACATTGGGGCTTAGCGCATAGTTTGTTATCCTTGAGTTACGTGTATCTTCGGCAACTATCGAGTATTTGGCGATAGTGTCATACGCGGTGCCGGTAAAAGCTATTTCGCCGTTATTTAATAGCAGGCCATTGTTGCATATACTTCGTACACTCTCCATGTTATGGCTCACAAATAAAACCGTTCTGCCCTCGCCCTTACTTACATCGCCCATTTTTCCCAGGCATTTTTTTTGAAACTCAGCATCGCCCACCGCCAGCACCTCATCCACTATCAAAATCTCTGACTCCAGATGCGCGGCTACTGCAAAGGCTAAACGTACATACATTCCTGACGAATATCGTTTTACCGGCGTATCAACATAACGTTCAACCCCCGCAAAATCCACTATTTCATCAAACTTTCGCTTAATCTCGGCTTTGCGCATACCCAATATTGCACCGTTCAGAAAAATGTTTTCCCTTCCGGTTAGCTCAGGATGAAAACCGGTGCCAACTTCGAGCAAACTGGCGATACGCCCGCGTACTTTAACCGAACCGGTAGTAGGAGCGGTTACCCGGCTTAAAATTTTTAATAAAGTACTTTTACCGGCCCCGTTACGGCCGATGATACCCACAGCATCACCCTGCTCAATTTCGAAATTGATATCTTTTAAACTCCAGACTATATCGCTTTGGCCGCTCGCGGTGCGGTCATTAAGTTCTCCAACTTTTAAAAAAGGATCTTCTTTGCCACGTAAGCGCGCCCAATATCGTTCCAGGTCACGAGAGATCGTACCCGTACCAAAATCGCCTATTTGGTAGGCTTTAGACAGATGTTCTACTTTGATTGAATTAATAATTGTGTTCTTTGATGGTTAAGGCTTCGCCCCGTCAGTCACAATTTTCATGTCACTAATTAAGGGTTAGATTTGTCAACAGCAAGGCGAATCTACTCATTTTCATCAGTATGTAAAAATGCAGATGACAGATGTGCTGCGTTTAAATTAAAGGCATTGAATGCTCATTATCAATACCGAATGCCATTAAAGAATAACAGGAACAAGAATAAGAAATAGCCGCTTAGATTAAATGCCCAATAGTTAATTCTTGCAATAAGCACCTTAAACAAAACGGCTTATATATGGGTTATAATGCTGTATAGAAATACAATGCAGAGATACTCAAAGCCAATATTCAGATTCTTCCGGACAGTTAAGGCCGGTTATCTCATAATCGTATTACTGCTTTTGGCGTTAATCGTCATCCGGCTGGCTTTACCCGGAATTGTTCGCAATTACGTCAATAAAAAGCTTAATGAATTACCAGGCTATACAGGGCATGTAGACGATATAGATATCAGCCTGTACAGAGGAGCTTATGTAATCAATGGTTTATTGCTGAAAAAGAAGACAGATCCTTCAAAGTATCCTTTCCTGGTCATTCGGCGTGCCGACCTCTCGGTGGAATGGCGGTCACTGTTTCATGGCCGCCTGGTAAGCGAAATTATCCTTGATCGCCCCGTAATACATATCCTGGCTACTGAAGAAATAAATAAAGAGCCCTCAAAAGATAGCTGGACGAAGACGGTAAAGGCATTGATGCCAATAACCATAAACAGACTGCAAGTAAACAACGGTAAGTTTACTTACCTGGATCTCAGCAAGCAGCCTGTAACAGATCTGCATATTGACCATATGCAATTAACCGCGTTGAATTTAGCCAATGTACAAAAGCAAGCTAAACGCTTGCCTTCGCATGTTTTGCTGACAGGAACGTCTATCGGTGGAGGGCATCTAAAAGCCGAAATGGATGTTAATGCACTGAAAAATATTCCGGATATGGCGATGGGTATGTCTTTGACTGGCACCAATTTACTGAGCTTAAATTCGTTTTTTGAAGGTAACGCAAAAATGGATGTCGAGCGGGGTCAGATAGATATCTTTAGTAAGTTTACGCTCATGGATGGCCAAATGGACGGTTATGTCAAGCCTTTTATTAAAGATTTAAAGGTATTGAATGTCAAAAAGGATATTAAAAAGAAGGGCGGCGTATTGCGTGTTATTAAAAAAGCGGTGGTAGGATTATTCGCTAAAGCGGTGACCAATCCCAAAACTAAAAAGATCGCCACCGTCATACCTATCCACGGCAATATTAAAGACCCCCAAACCAGTGGCTGGACTACCTTTGTAGGTGTTTTGAAAAACGCTTTTATTCGCGCCTTTCACGAAAGCCTCAGCAATGAATTGAATTTCAGGAAGTCGGAGAGCGCGGGTGGCACAAAGGAGTAATAATCCCGGCAGCAATAGCCAACCGGAAAATATCCTGATTAAATGCGAAGCCCGGTGAAGCCGTCGTAAGCAGATAAGGCCGGTATAGCAACATACCTGCACCCTCTGCATTGATATTACTGGTAATCAACACTGTTAAATTTTTGGTCTAACCAGGCAATATGATTGGTCAGGAATGTTTTTAGATACTGAACCTCGCCGGCGTATGATCCGTTAACCTGCAATTCCAGGTAAGATTGCCTTGTCAGGATATTCCATTTGGTGAAGTTTTTTACTTGTGATACGGCAAGTTTTTTTGCCAGCGGATCTATTGCGTTTGGCAATGCCAGGATGATGCTCCTCATCTCATTCCAGCGGCTTCTTATTCTTTGCCTGAAAGCTCTATCCTCCATTAATCGTTTTATCCAGGTTTTAGGATTAAAGGCCAGGTTTAACATCAGCCCGTTAACTTGTTCGCCCAGGCGATTATCATTGTCGGCAGCTTTGTCAAAATCCCATATCGGGCCGGTGTAGATGTGGTCGTCGTTGCGCTTTTTAAACAGGTAAGTGCTTCTGAATATATCCGGATTGCCAATTACTTCATTGACGATATAATAATCGACATAGGTGTTTACATCAAAATATTTGCGGTATCCGTTTGCGGGGTCGGCAAAATTATCTGCAAATAAGGCGTCTTCCAGTTTTTGGAAATGGTTTTTGATATAATCTTTTTGTTGTTGATTAATATCGCTGTCATCAGGATATTTAACAGCAAAAGGCATTTGTTTTGCAGTGTAAAAATTTACGGGCGATGTATTGGCAAATAAGTCCTCCTCGACCAAATAGCCTCCTGAAAGATCAGGAAGGGTTGTGGTGACGGGCGTTTGCTCTTCAATATCAATCAATCCTGTACCTTCTTTTACTTCTTGTGTGATCTGGTAATTGCCCCGGTATTCGCCGTTAAGATAAAGCTCTACATACCTGGATGCAGGAGTGTATGCGCGTCCAAAACTTCTGCTTAAATTAAAAGCCAGTTCGTTTCGCATCAGGCTTTTGTCGGCATAGTTGGCCAGCAATATCCAGCTTTTGCCCGCCGGCATTCCCAGGAGTGCTGCTTTTTTATCCAGCTTTAATTTGTAGGGCTTTTTAGGCATATCAGACCATGTTGAGTTACCGTGGCCTTTTACCTGGGTGGCGCCATTATATTCAATGTCTTTAAAGTTGCTAACTAATCTTACGGTCCCGGTAACGTAGTTGTTCTTACTGTTTATAGTTGCTCCACCATCTGTAGTCAGGTACAAAGTGGCTATGCCGTTGTCTGTCAGCTTTACTACATATGATCGTTTGCTTTTATCCTGCGCTATAACATCGTAAGTTAACGGCGTAGTAAAATCATTCGATGTTATATTACTTTCCTGCTCCGTGCCATTTACCGTCACCTTAGCGCCTTCAAAAGAAAACTGTGGTATCAATGATCTTACATCAGTACTTGCAAATACAGCTGCAAAAATGGTATCCTCCTTAATTTCGCAAATAATATCGTTCGTTAAAAATGGATTGTTAATGCTGGCTTTAAACGTAAATGATGTGAAAGCTTTAGCTGACGATAGTACCGGCGGTGGCGTTGCAGGTTTACTGCGATCTTTTTTGCAAGCCGTAAAACCGGCAAATACCGAAATGATTAAAGCCACTTTAGCATAGCTTGCAACCTGTCTGGACAAATTAACAATGAGCATGTTTCTATAATTGGTAATACAAGATAGGTAGTATTTGGATGTTTCTTAACAATAAAGTAACATTCGCTACCCAACAAGGTAAAGAATTTAGCGCCGTAAGTATGCTGTTTTAGATGTTTCACCTCAGCGGGTCAGTTAGTCAGTAAAAAATAGGTAAATAGCTTTTATTTAGACATTTAAGTGTGTTTATCTAAAGTGTTACTACTGTTTCAAAGTGTTTCACTCGTTTTTTGTAAGTAGCTTATAAACAGATTCTTAAAGCAAAAATGTGTTTCAAGTGTTTCAAGTGTTTCACTTTTTTTGTGAAACAGTGGATCAGCTTTATCGCGTGAAGCAATTGATCATGGTGAGCTCAAAAAAACTATATTTAGCCATGATTTTTACTGCTGTGGTCGCCTGGGTAATGCTGATCGTTTTTGTTGCTGCTATCTTTCGTTCGGCATTCGGTTTTGGTGAATCGCTGGTAGCTGTGCCGCTGCTTGCATTGCTTATGCCGTTGAATATAGCTGTGCCGCTATCGGTATTGGTTTCTGTTACGATCGCTGTTTTTGTAGTGGCGCAAGACCATCAAAAAATTCATTTCAAAAGCGCCGCTAACCTGGTTATTTATGCTTTGATCGGAATCCCTATAGGTCTGTGGTTACTAACTCACGCGGCCCAGCAACCTGTAAAGATATTGTTAGGATTGGTGATACTTGTATTTGCAGGTTACCTGCTGAGCGGAGCGCGACTTAAAGAGCTAAAAACCGATAGTAAATGGTGGCTTTTAGGCTGCGGTTTATTGTCAGGTATACTGGGCGGCGCATACGGATTAAATGGACCACCGTTGGTAATATATGGTGCTAAACGTCGTTGGTCTGCCCAGCATTTCCGTGCTACATTGCAGGCTTATTTCCTGGTAGCCAGCCTAACGGGTGTCATAGGTTACTGGATAAGCGGATTGTTAAATCAAACGCTTTTTAACTATTATCTATGGTCATTGCCGGCCGTGGTTCCGGCAGTGCTAATTGGCCGTAAGGCCAACACGATGATACAGGACGGCGATCGTTTTTTCAAATACAGTTATATTATACTGGCTGCATTAGGTATGCTGCTCATATTGAACGCTATAGGCTAAGCCACACGGTACATTTGACTGTCCACCGTTATAAAAAAAAGCGTATAACCATTGCTGGCCACACGCTTTTAATAAATGATCAACTTATATTTATTTCTGTTTTAGAGCCTGTTCTATGGCCCTTACAGCCAGGGGTTCCATTATTTTATAACCAGCAAGGGTAGGGTGTATGCCATCTTTCGCTAATTCTGGCGGTAATCCACGGTTGGCGTCAGCCATTGGCGTAAAGTAATCCAGGTAAACAATGTTATTTTTAGCTGCATAATCTTTCAACAGATCGTTCAAAGCTTTTACTTTTTCCTTCGGGTCGATTGATGGTCTCCACGGGAAGGCCGCAGCGGGCAATACCGATGATATCACCACTTTGATCTTGTTAGCGCGAGCCAACTCTGCCATTGACACAATATTACCAAATATATCTTCTAGTTTTTCCGGCCCGTTATTTTCGGCGATGTCATTGATGCCCGCTAAAATAACTACGGCAGCCGGTTTAAGATTGATCACATCTTCGCGGAATCTTACTAGCATCTGGCCGGTAGTTTGTCCGCTTATGCCGCGGTCGATATAGTTGTTGCTCTTGAAGAAAGTTGAATCATTATTGATCCAGAAATCAGTAATTGAGTCGCCCATATAAACGACACGTTTTTCGCCTTTGGCAGGTGCCGACAATATGCTATTAGCTTTTTCATAACGTCTGATGCCGGGCCAGTCTTTATTTTGTGCCATAGTGGACGCCGAAATCAGCATTAAGGCAGGTATAATTAGTTTAGTTTTCATGCAGGCAATTAAATAATTATTTTTAAGATATGCAAAGTATTGCAGGCCATCAATTTGGCGCATTTTGTAACCTTTTCGATGCATAAGGTTTTATAATATGTTCTGCCAATTGGGTATAAATAAGTAGTTTTAATGGCTGAAGATGGAACTAAGAACTGTAAATGTTACCCGGTATGTCACCCCATTAAGGGAAGGCGGGTCATTACCTGCTATTGCCGAAGCCGACGATGATTTTCTATATGTGCTGAAATTTCGAGGGGCAGGACAGGGTGTAAAAGCACTTATTGCCGAGTTAATTGGGGGCGAGTTGGCGCGCGCCATGGGACTAAAAGTGCCCGAATTAGTATTTGCTAACCTTGATGAAGCCTTTGGCCGCACTGAACCAGACGAGGAGATACAGGACCTGCTGAAAGCCAGTGTCGGACTAAATCTGGCTTTGCATTATCTTTCGGGCGCTATAACTTTTGATCCGGCGGTTACCACGATTAACGATACGCTTGCGTCACAAATTGTTTGGCTTGATTGCTTGTTAACAAATGTAGATCGTACTCCGCGCAACACCAATATGTTGATGTGGCATAGTGAGTTATGGTTAATTGATCATGGCGCAGCATTATACTTTCATCATTCATGGGATAATTGGAAAGAGCAGGCCGTGCGGCCATTTGTGCAGGTAAAAGATCATGTCTTGTTGATGTCGGCTACTGAGCTGGATGCTGTTGACGCAAAGTTTAAAGCTATCATCAACGAAAAATTAATCCGCGATATTGCAGCTTTAATACCTGACGAATGGTTAGACGAAGATGCCGCGACTGCGGCCGGGCGACGTGAGGTATATATTCAGTTCTTGCTGCTGCGTTTAGCATCGTCAGAAAACTTTATAAATGAAGCAAAAAATGCCAGGGAAACACGTTTTTGAATATGCCGTAGTTCGCGTTGTGCCCAGGGTTGAGCGCGAAGAATTTATAAATGTAGGAGTAGTGTTGTATTGTAAAAAACTTAAATTTCTGCAAGCTATTATTACAGTGAATGAGCAACGTATTTGCTGTTTTACCAATCAGGACGAAGCGCAAAATATTAAGGCGAATCTTCGCGCTTTTGAATTGATATGCCAGGGAAGCGCCGAAGGGGGGCCCATTGCTCAATTGGATGAAGCATCACGCTTCAGGTGGTTAACTGCTACGCGAAGTACCGTGGTACAGGCGTCAAAGGTGCACCCCGGTTTATCAGACAATCCGCAGCAAACTTTGTTAAGGTTGCATGAGCAGTTGGTGCTTTGATAAGAATGATAAACTGACAAGCTTTACTTTGCCATCTTTACCTTAATTACCATCTTTTTCACTTTATCATAACCATCAACATGTACACCTGGCCGATGTGCGTTTTGCGGAAAGAAGATATACAACGTACCTGGGTCTTCAACATACCAGTCGCCTTTTGTGTTGGAATTGAAGTTCTCTACATCTTTAGCAGCATCGTATGGATTGGTAACCTCAGCTGTTTTAGCATTCATCACCCCAACTTTTTCGCGCCCGCTTATAACTAAATGCAGGTCTAAATAATTATGATGCGCTTCCCAACCGGTTTTGTCCATTTCTTTGGTTGGCCCGTTGGTAACCGTTGCAAAAACGTTATCGCCATCAATTACATGTTTGCCTGTTGACAGCGTATCCAGGTTAGTGTTTGTGATGTAACCAAACGCCTCATCCCAATACTTTTTGTTAGCCCGATATTGTTTGGCAAACTCCGCATTGTCAAGTCCGGGATAGAGCTCTAGTTTGAAGCCATTTCGCCATTCTCCTTTTTTAACCCAGGCTTTGGCCGCGTTTTTACTCATTTGTGCCGAGGCGGTTGTGCTGATAAAACATACAATTACTAATATGCCAATACCTATTTTATTGATTGTTTTCATGATGATATGTTTGATATACGCTGACGCTAGCTTAATGGTTTTGTAATCAATATTACAAGTATTTAAGCGTAAATCAATATGCTTAGTTTAAAAATCACAGTGCCTGCATCGTTTGCGTAAAAATATATCGGCATGAGGCTTTTTATTTAACTATAAATTGTAAAATTGCCATTGTAACCAAAAATTAACAATCTTGAGATCTATCCACGCCGTACATCCCGATGATTTTAAATCCTATCAAACCGATAAAATCCGTGAGCGGTTTTTGTTAGATGATATTGTTCAATCTAACCAGATCAATTTTATTTATACGCATTATGACCGGATGATTATAGGTAGCGCTAATCCGGTGGATACAAAGCTCGAACTACCTAATTATTCCAATTTAAAAGCCGACTACTTTTTACAGCGCCGCGAAATGGGCATCATCAATGTAGCGGGCGATGGTGAGGTTACTGTAGATGGAAAAAGTCACCTGGTTAACAAGCTTGATTGCCTATATATCGGTAAAGGCACACAAAACGTAGTATTTGCAAGTGTGGATCGCAATAAGCCGGCGGTGTTTTATATGCTGTCATGTCCGGCGCATGCCAATTATCCAACCGCGTTAATGAGCGGTGCAGATGCTGTAAAGGTTGACGCCGGCGATTCATCAACAGCTAATAAGCGAATTATCAATAAATATATTCATGCAGAAGGCATACAAAGCTGTCAGTTGGTTATGGGCCTAACCATTTTAGCAGAGGGCAGTGTGTGGAATACAATGCCCGCCCATACTCATGACCGCCGGATGGAAGCATATTTTTATTTTGACGTTTTGGATGGACAGCGCGTGTTTCATTACATGGGCGAGGGGGACGAAACGCGCCATATTGTTCTAAAAAACTATGATGCCGTAGTTTCGCCTCCCTGGAGCATACACTCGGGCAGCGGCACTGCAAATTATAGTTTTATATGGGGCATGGCCGGCGAAAATCTGGACTATACTGACATGGATTTACTTAACATTACTGATTTAAAATAATATAAACGTGGAAAACAACTTCTCATTAAAAGATAAGGTAATCGTAGTTACCGGCGGAACAGGCATTTTAGGCAAAGCATTTGTTGAAGGCATTGCCGCTGCGGGCGGAACAGTAGGTATATTAGGCCGAAATCAACAGGTTGCAGACGAGCGCGCTGCTGCTATCAATGCCAGCGGTGGCAAAGCTATCGCCCTGATTGCGGATGCACTGGACGAAGGTGCACTGATTGCCGCCAAAGACAAAGTAATTGCCGCCTATGGTCGTGTTGACGGTTTAGTAAATGCCGCAGGTGGTAACATGCCCGAAGGTGTTTTACTGCCTGAGCAGGACCTTTTTGAAATGAACACGGCGGGTATGCGTAAAGTAATGGAGCTTAATATTTGGGGGACGGTTATACCTACGCAGATCTTCGGCGAAGCTATTGTTCAAACTGCCGGCAGAGGGAGTATTGTGAATATATCGTCTATGAATTCAAAACGGGCGGTTACACGTGTGCTGGGTTACAATATGGGCAAGGCAGCAATGGATTGCTATAATCAATGGTATGCGGTCGAGCTGGCTAACCGCTACGGTGACGCCATCCGTATGAATGCTTTAGCACCGGGCTTTTTCCTCACCGAGCAAAATCGCAACTTGTTAACCAAACCTGAAGGCGGATACACCGATAGGGGAGAGCGCGTAATTAGAAATACTCCTTTTAAACGTTTTGGAGATCCGGATGAGTTGATAGGTGCCCTGGTGTGGTTACTAAGCGATGCATCGAAGTTTGTAACCGGCTCCATGATTACTGTTGACGGTGGATTTTCGATTTTTAGTGGTGTTTAGTTGCCATCGCTAAAATATATATCTTATATTGTACCCGGCTTAAGCCAAACCATTTATAACCAATTATGAAGACAACTCCACCGGGCAATTATCGCTGGATAATTTGTGCCTTGCTATTTTTTGCTACCACTGTTAACTATCTTGACCGGCAAATCATTGGTTTGCTTAAACCAACCTTAGCTGATAAATTTCATTGGACTGAAATAGATTACAAAAACATTGTAAAAGCTTTTCAGGCCTGCTATGCAATAGGTTTGCTTGTGTTTGGCCGCCTGGTTGATAAAATTGGTACCAAATTGGGCTACATTGTTTCTATTATCATTTGGAGTGTGGCAGCAATGGCACATGCGTTGGTGAGGACAACATTGGGTTTTGGTGTGGTTAGAGGGGCTTTAGGTTTGGGCGAATCAGGTAATTTTCCAACAGCTATAAAGGTGGTTGCCGAGTGGTTTCCTAAAAAAGAACGTGCCACAGCTACCGGGATATTTAACTCTGGCGCTAATATTGGTGCGGTGGTTGCACCTATATTGGTTCCGTTTATATTAGGTATTTATGGTTGGCAAATGGCATTTATTGTTACTGGTGCAATTGGCTTTATCTGGCTGGTTTTCTGGATAATATTTTATGAGATACCATCCAAACAAAAGAAGCTATCTGCGGAAGAGTTTGAATTTATTCATAGCGATATTGATGAGGTTGTAGTGTCATCTGCTGACAAAAAGCAAGTTAGCTGGAGCAAATTGTTAAAATTTAAACAAACCTGGGTATTTATTTTCGGAAAAATGCTGACAGATCCGGTTTGGTGGTTCTTTTTGTTTTGGCTGCCGTCATATTTTCAAAGTACCTTTAACCTGGACTTAACCAAACCAAGCTGGCCGTTGGTTATCGTGTATTCGGCCTCTACCGTTGGTAGTGTTGGTGGCGGATATTTATCATCATGGTTTATAAAAAAGGGCTGGCCGGTATTTAAAGCTCGTAAAACTTCTATGTTGTTATTTGCTATATGTGTAGTACCAATAGTTGTAGCCAAATATGCCACTGATATATGGCAAGCGGTAGCGTTGATTAGCCTTGCGGTGGCTGCACATCAAGCCTGGAGCGCCAATATATTTACAACAGCTTCTGATATGTTCCCTAAAAAGGCAATAAGTTCAGTTGTTGGTATAGGCAGTATGGCCGGTGCGCTCGGAGGCTTTTTCTTCCCTGATTTTATCGGATACATTTTACAAACTAATAAAGATGCAGGCCATATTCTGGTAGGCTACAATATTATTTTTGCTACCTGTGGTGGTGCTTACCTGTTGGCTTGGGTAGTTATGCATTTCCTGGCGCCAAAAATGAAACCGGTCAACTTAACTGATTAACCATGTACAGATTAATGGTTTTTATACTGTTGAGTTTGTTTGCAATTGTTCCGGCAACGTTTGCACAAACCGTAACACTCGATAGCTATTTTAACCATGAAACGCATAAAATCAGTAAAGGTACCGCAAGATTTCATTATTTATGGGATGATGAAAAAGATTCAGGCTTTAGTATTTGGGCTGATATTTTTAAAACTTATGGTTTTGCTTTAGATACTTTAGGCAGCGCACCGACTGTCAGTAACCTTATAAATTCATCTATTTATATAATCGTTGACCCGGACACAAAAAAGGAGACTGTCAATCCAAATTATATACAAGAGCAAGACGCTGACCAGATTACCCAATGGGTAAAAGCAGGCGGTGTTTTAGTTTTAATGGCTAATGACAGTGCCAATGTCGAACTTACACATTTTAATATCCTCGCCGGTAAATTTGGTTTGCATTTTAACAATGATCTGCAAAACCACGTACTAGACGACAAGCATTTTGCCGATGGTATAGGTTTGCCCGTTGATAAAGCTATTTTCCCATCGGCGCCTAAAACGTTCTTGAAAGATGTTTGCAGTATTGGTATTGCTACCGCCAATGCTAAAAGTGCAATTAAATCGGCCGATGGCCAATGGAATATTGCAGTAACTCTTAAATATGGAAAAGGAACGGTATTTGCCGTAGGCGATCCCTGGTTGTACAATGAGTACGTGAACGGCCGGCTGCCCGGTGTCTACAAAAATGACATAGCCGCAAAAGAACTTACATCCTGGTTGAAGAAACAAATAAAAAGATAATCAATTATTAACAACTTAACTTACCAACATGAAATTACAATTTATTGCGGGCCTCTTGCCTGTTGTGCTTGTAGCGGCGGCATGTAATTCGTCGTCAACAAAATCATCAGCAGACAGCGCTAAAACAGACTCACTGGCACAAATGGATACAGCCAAAAAAGCCACATCTTTTTATGTCATAAAAAATAAGAATAATGTAAAGGCGATATTTACCAATTATGGCGGCCGCATAGTCAGCTTGTTTGTTCCGGATAGTAAAGGGAAAACTATAGATGTGGTTACCGGGTTTAAAACTGTTGATGAGTACAAAAAATCAACTGAACCTTATTTCGGCGCTACCATCGGCCGGTACGGAAACCGTATTGCCAAAGGTAAATTTAAGCTCGATGGTAAACAGGTTAACCTGACCATTAATAATGGCCCAAACACGCTGCATGGTGGCAAAGCGGGTTTCCAGGACGTAGTGTGGAATGCTAAACAAGTTGACGACCATACCATTCAGTTCACTTATCTGTCAAAGGACATGGAAGGCGGTTTTCCGGGCAACCTGAATGTTACAGTTACTTACAGCCTGAATGATCAAAACGAGCTGCATATGGATTATGAGGCTACAACCGATAAAACTACTGTTTGTAACCTTACTAACCACGCATTCTTTAACCTGAATGGCGAGGGGAGTGGCACTATCTTAAATCATATTGTGCAGATTAATGCGGCCAAATATACTCCCGTTGATTCTACTTTGATACCAACCGGTAAATTAGAGCCGGTAGCAGGTACCCCGTTTGATTTTAATAAACCAACTACTATTGGTGCCCGCATTAACGATAAAAACGAGCAGTTGAAAGACGGCAAAGGTTATGACCATAACTTCGTGCTTTCAGGAACTACTCCTGGCAAATTTGCACATGCGGCAACTGTAGTTGGCGACAAAAGCGGCATTGTTATGGATGTGTACACCCAAGAGCCGGGCTTACAGTTTTATAGCGGTAACTTTATGCAAAGTAAAAATACCTTTAAAGGTGGAAGCAAAGACGATTTCAGAACTGCATTTGCTATGGAAACTCAGCACTTCCCTGATTCACCTAACGAGCCATCGTTTCCAACCACAATTTTAAAACCTGGTCAGACTTATAAAACATCATCATACTACAAGTTCTCTGTTAAAAAATAATCACCAGATCAATAAAAGAAGAAGGCCTGCCGGATATCCGACAGGCCTTCTTCTTTTTGTAACGTTAACAATAATGGTTAGTTGTAAATAAAGCTACCATCGCCACGGCGTTGCATATTCTTGCCGTTGTGCTGTGGTCTGCCGCCCCATTTTTGAAGATTAAGACGTAAGCCCACCAGGAAATAACGGCTATTTGTGTTTGATATGGTGTTTATCTGACCTCCACCCGGCGGAATAGTTTGCTGGATGAAATTATTTTGATGCAGAATATCAAAAACATCGAAAGTAAGCACCAGGTTTCTTTTCTCAAGAAACTCTTTTTGATAGCCTACATTCACCACAAATGGATTAGTGCTATTTTGTATACCAGATACAAAGTTTTTAGAAGCGCTGTAATGAATCTGATGCGTTTTAAGGAAATACATTTTTCCGTCTATTGCCAGCCTGGTGGTTTGATATAAACTTGATCTTGATTTGGGCAGCGAACTAAATCCACGGGTCAATGTATAACCTACATATGGGTTTACTTCAATATTGTCGTTCGGATTTATTCTTGGGCCTACCCGATCATCAAATCTCCAGGTTGTAGTATGGTAAAGAACACCATTGTCCATAGCGGTAGAATAATCGTAATTAATACTACCGTTCAAAGATAAATTATATCTGCGGTCATCAAGCTGCTTAGATATGCCGTAGCCGGTGCCAAATGATTTTGATCCGTTAAGATTAATATAATGTACCTCACGATAATTTTTTCTGCTGGTATCAGCACCATTGACAGTAATAGTTGTGCGTGTTAATGTATTGGTGGTTATTTTATTGGTATAAAAGTTAGCATAACCGTTTAACGATATATTAAAACGGGAGTTTGCTATATAATTATTATAACTACCATTAATAGCATGGTTAAAACCCGGATTAAGATTTGGATTACCCACAATAATATTCAACGGACTAGTACGATCTGTGAACGGTTGTATTTGACTAAAATCCGGATCTATGTTGGCTCCATTATAATTTAACTGTATACGTTGTGTACGAGACCATGCATATGAAAAACGGAATGCCGGTATCACCTTGAAGTTTGTTCGGCTGCTCGTGGCTTTTTGGAAAGTATTGTTATCAACCTTGGCGCCGTCCAATTTATAATTTATAGCGGTAGCACCTATTGACATATTGACCTTCTTGCCATCAAACCGGTAATTAGCAGTATAACGCGATTGAGTTATTGCAAAGTTGTAAATGTTACTCAAATCGGGGCGGTCGACCAATACTCCGTTTGAATTTACTTCTGCTTGCGTCGAGTGTGCGTCATTGGTAGATCGAGAGAAGTCGCCTCTGAATTCCAATAACGAGAATTCACCTAGAGGTTCGGTATAAGTTGCTGTAGTTGAGTAGGACGTTCTTTTATTCCTGCGGGTGACTAAGACATTTATCGTAGAATCCAATGCTGTATCCGGCACCAACAGGGTACTGTCTTTAAAGTAACGATAGGATTTATTTGACCTTCCGTCTGACATTGACTCAGAACGCGATGCATTAAAGGTTACTGATATATTTCTTTTTGGCTTTTTAAACAAGTGTACATACAAGCCATTAATAGCATAATTATTATTATTATTAGAGTTACTGTTTACCCCATTACTCAATATGTGTTGAAACCGTGAAGCGCCTGTGGTATCGGTATAATCGTCAGTTTCATTGTGCCTGTAATTGTTTGAGTTAGACGAGTTTGATGTCGAAAAAGACGGGTTTAGCTGAATAAAGTTTAAACTATCCGCCTGTATATCCATTTGGAAGTGGGCATTATGACCATTACTCCGGTTCTCGTTACTTCCGCTTTGATCAAAATATTGTGGGCCCTGGCTGGTAATATAGTTACCATACTGCCTGTTGGTCGAATTGTTATTATTAAACCAGTAAGAATAACTGGTATTTACCTGTATCTTTTTGCTCCACTGGTCGCGATAACTAAATGAAGGCGACCCGCTTTGAGTAGTACCGGGGTTACCGCCACCAATACCATCTACCGTACTTTTTAAGTTGCCAATCAGACTTATTACCTGGTTGGCATCAATACGTTGAACCGAAACCTGGGCATCGTAACGTCCATTATTACCTGCCTGATCTGTGGTGCGT
The DNA here is from genome assembly GCF_039539265.1 of Mucilaginibacter panaciglaebae. Lineage (NCBI taxonomy): Bacteria > Pseudomonadati > Bacteroidota > Sphingobacteriia > Sphingobacteriales > Sphingobacteriaceae > Mucilaginibacter > Mucilaginibacter panaciglaebae. Next base: position 146,271 of record NZ_BAABCV010000001.1, on the reverse strand, counting down.
CCGGTTAAACCTACTGATCTGTCAGGTTTGGTGGTAATGTTGAGGATTTTTTCAGGCAAGCCTGTTTTTATTCCGGTGCGGGCAGCCTGGTCACCATAGTCATCAACAATCTGTATTTTTTCAACAATGTCGGCCGGAAGGTTTTTTATTGCTTGAGCTACGCTGCCACCGGCAAATTCTTTACCGTTAAGCTTTGCTCTCACCACGTTTTCGCCCTGGTGTATCAAGGAACCGTCAGTGCCCACTTCCATGCCCTCCATTTTCTTTAGTAATTCATCAACCGTAGAGTTTGCGCGAACCTTGTAGTCGGCGGCACGATATTCCACTGTATCGGTTTTATAAGTTACGCTGGGCGTCCCGTTTATCGTTACTTCATTAATTTTGTTATTTGCATCTTTTAGAGTAACCGGATCTAATACAATCTTTTTTGCGACGTCGCTATTCAGATATTTTTTTACAAAAGTAGTAGAGCCGATACTTGATATTGTTAAATTAAATGTAGCGCGCTTTACATCCTTAAAAACAAATATGCCGTCCTCATTGGTGGCAGTTTTTATCGTATCTTTTTCGGATTTTAAGGTTACCAACGCCCCCGGAATTGTTTCGCCCTTTTCATCCTTTACAATACCACTAACCTCACGTGTAGGCAGGGGCGGGGGCAGGGGTTTATTTTGGGCTAATAGTTTGCCATATATTGATAGTATAAATGCAATCAAAACTAAAAGTTTCTTCATAGTAAATTATAAAGTATTACTGGTTGGTTTATGGGTTAATTATTGTTTGGCTAACGTGTATTTACCCCAAAAATCTGTAGGTGTAAGCATGTCCTGGAAGTTGATATCTACTCCGCCGCCGCGTCCTCCACGACCGCCGCCGCCACGTCCGCCTCTGCCGCCGCCGCCACCAAAACCTCCGCCATTTGGTAAAGGCAAGCCGTTGAGTACGATGTGATAGGCAAATTCTTTAGGCTGATCGATCGATAGCCCTAACGCTTTAAGCGGGATAGCAATTTCGCAGGTAATAGCATCTTGATCATCAAAGCCTACCATTGACTTGATGCTGTACTCGTTATAAATCGAAATCAACGTATCGGTAATATCTTTGAAACCTAATACCTTGATCTCTTTTGCAGCATCAATGAATTGTTTATGGGCCTCGGCCGTCATGGCTTTTTTAGCAGAGTCTGTAAGATCTGAATTCCGGCCAAAGCCGCCGAAACCGCCGCGACGTCCGCCGCGGCCGCCACCCCTGTTAACTACCGGATAGGTTACATTAAAAGCGTTTTTGTCACTCTTTTTGTCGGCCGTGTTAATGATAATATTAATACCACCGGCTTGTATTTTAGCAATATTGGTAGCGTCGGTAGATTTAGCTATCAGGTAAAGATATTTATCGTCATTGGCCAAGGTATAGTACAATTTAACTGCTTTATTGTAAGCTTGGAAATTATCCTTCCATTCTGATAAATTGCCATCAACTTTAGCACCTGGCACAGCCCAAATGCTGCCCTCCTGTATTTTTTTTAATTGATCTTGCGCATATGACTGAGTAACAGCCAAAACAGCGAAAAATGATACCAAAACAGTTCTTTTCATAATGTTTTCCTATTTTAAGATCGGTTGACTGCGAAATTACGGCGAAGTTTAATCAATATCGTATTGTCATATAAATGTTGCTTATATGTCATATGATTGTTGCACAATTGATTGTTTAAAATTGGTGTATACATGTGTCCAAAAGACGTATTTGTTTGATTTAGAGGCGGCCGGATAAAAAGTCGAAAATCTTTTAAAAAAACATTTGCAAACGTATTTTTAAATCCTACCTTTGCAATCCCAATCGGGATGTAGCGTAGCCCGGTATCGCGCCACATTTGGGATGTGGAGGCCGCAGGTTCGAATCCTGCCATCCCGACAACAAGCGATACCAAGTAGTATCAAAACCCTCTAAATTGTATGATTTAGAGGGTTTTTTTATGGATTTTGCAAAATTATAGTTCAAAGTAATCCATATTAATACAAACTTCTACATGCCCTATATCGCACCCTCTTTTTAATTTGTAAAATTGTTCAATGCGTTTTTACTCGCAACCCGTGGTTGCTTGTAACTGATTTCGTGTTTTAATCCGTTTGTCGCAAAATGTATTCGCGTCGACGGGGATAATATCAAATAAGTAAAACCGCGTATGAAAGCAACAAATTCATTCAGTATCCTTTTTTTTTTAAAAAAGGATAAAGCAAGCAAAGGGATTGCCCCCTTGTATGTGCGAATCACCATTAACAAGAAGTTCGTCGACATTTCTTTGAAACGACGGCTCAGGTTGGTATCCTGGGATCATAAATTTCAAAAAGTAATTGGAGCCGATAAGGAATTAAAAGAGGTACAGGAAAAGGTGCGGCAGACGCGCACGGAGATTAATTCAGCTTATGACAACCTGCGTTACAATAAAGAAGTCCTGACTGCTGATAGCATCAAAACTTTTCTGGAAAGCGGTGGCGAGGAAGAGCAAACTACTTTGCTTTTTCTAATGAACTATCATAATACTGAGGTCAAAAAACTACTGGAGCCAGGCACGATGAAAAACTACTATAGCACCGAGCGATATGTTAAAGAGTTTTTGGTTAAGCGAAAAAAGCGTACGGACATTTACCTTTCTCAACTGGATTACAAATTCATCATTGATTTTGAGATCTACTTACGCCAGCGTGAACCGGATAAAGGTCAGCGCCCTTGTACCAACAATACGGTCATGAAGCACATTGAGAGGCTACGCAAGATGATCAATATCGCACTTAAAAACGATTGGATAGTTAAAGACCCCTTCCTTCGTTTCGAGCGTCACATGATCCACAAGGATAGGCAGTGTTTAGAATTGGAGGAATTGGAAACTATCAAAGCTTTGGATTTCGATATTCATGGGCAAGAGATAGTAAGAGACACTTTTGTTTTTAGCTGTTATACAGGTTTGGCTTTTGCCGATGTATGCAACTTGAGTAGCGAACACTTAGTGACCGATATAGAAGGAGAAAAATGGATCGAAATGGTGAGGCAGAAAACGGCCAATTTTTCTGGCAAAAAATTTTATGTTTTATTATTGCCGGAGGCGATCGAACTCATCAAAAAATATAGAGGTCATCCAATGGCTTCTTACACTGGTACTGTCTTTCCTATCTATTCAAACCAGGCTACCAATCGCTACCTTAAAGTTATCAGCAAAATGGCGAATCTGAATTTCGCTTTAACCTATCACATCGCAAGGCATACGTTTGCGACTACCGTGACTTTGGAGAATGGTGTACCAATGGAAAGTGTGTCTAAAATGCTTGGACATTCGAGCATACGAACAACGCAGATCTATTCTAAGGTCAAGAAAAAGAAGGTTAGTACTGATATGAAAATCTTAAGAGAACGCCTGAAACAGGCATAACCGATAGTAAAGAGCAAGTTTGTGTTTTTGCTATACAAAAACTCGTTTCGCCTTAGCGGCTAAACGGCAAACTTGCCTTCCGCGCCCGTTGGTTGCAGAAGGAGAAATCGAAAGGAATTTAAAAGAGGCAATGATGGAAGAGCAGAAAGTTAAAGCAGAAAAAGCAATCCGCAGTAAAGGCGGCAGACCCCAAAAGAAAATAAAACGGTGCCATATTTATATGATACGGTTAACGGATTTGGAGCAATTTACTATTGCCACGAAAGCCAAAAACGCCGGAACATCAATCAGTGATTTTTTCAGGAAGTCCGCACAGAAGGGGAAAGTTATATCGCGTTTAACAACGGAAGAAGCGAGACATATGCGATTACTGGCGGGTATGGCAAATAACCTTAATCAGCTTACACACCTGGCTCACTTAAACGGGTTGCTCAGCGTTCAAAGAAATTGCAGGTTTCTAATGGCTGAAATAAATGAGTTGTTTAAAAAAATAATTGGCGATGATAGGGAAAGTGATTACAGGTAGAAGCTTTGCCGGTTGCATAGCCTACAATTTGCAACGAGAAGAAGCAAGCATATTAGATGCAAGCGGTGTACGTACAACGAGCGTTAAGGATATTACCAGCGACTTTAATTTTCAGCGAAAGCTCAATCCAAACTTGGGGCAAGCTGTTGGTCATATCGTTTTAAGTTGGAGTGCCAAAGATAAAGCGAAGCTTAATGATGCGATCATGGTTGAGCGGGCAAAGGAGTATATGCACAAAATGAAAATTAGAGATACGCAATATCTAATAATGCAGCATACAGACAGGCAGCATCCGCATTTACACTTGGTTTACAATCGCGTGGGTAATAATGGGCAGACCATCACTGACCGTTACCAGAGAGTAGTTAATGCGAAGGTTTGCAAGGAGATTACCTTGAAATATGGTTATCATTTAGCGGAAGGTAAAGCCCAGGTAAACAGGCAACGCCTGAAAGGTTCGGATCAAATCAAATATGAAATGTATGATGCCATCAAAGCGGTAGCTAAAGTTGCGCAAAACTGGCAGCAATTGGAAGCAGCACTTCTTAAGCAAGGAATACAAACTCACTATAAGTATTTAAGCGGAACTGACACTGTGCAAGGAATCAGCTTCAGTAAGGACATTGCTAAATTCAAAGGTTCTGAAATAGACCGGAGTTTAAGCTACGGCAAATTAAATCAGCTTATTGAGTTTAATAAACAACATGGGCAGCGGCAACAGATTGCGTCAGTAAACGACACAACACTTCCTAACCGAAACTCATTTAGTGATACTCACGGAGGATCTTTATTAGGAGAACTGTTGGAACCCGACCACGAACAGGACACCTCAACACCATTTGAGTTATTAAGAACAAAACGTAAACTTAAGAAAGGAAGAAGGATATGAATGATACACTTGAAAAGCTTGAAGCAATAGAGGAAGTATTGCAACAAGTGATCGTAACCATTAACGGTTATGAGAAGAAAGAAGTTAAAATTCCTGAAATTAGGATACCTGACTATAAAAAGGAGTTGTGTGATATAAGTGGGCAACTTAATGAACTTAAGCAAAACAGTGGTAACGTACAGCTTAACAAGCTATCCGAACAGATTCAACAATTGAATTTATCAAAGCAGCCTGTAAAGCAATATCGTTTCCTGTTATTTCCTGAAACCAACCAGGGCCAATACTATAAAATTGTATTCGGTCGCCTTATTCCTTGGGGAATACTGTTAATGGGATTAGTCTTCTTGTTTGCACTGGCACAAAAGGGATTGGATGTTTGGAGAGTGAAAGAATACAATCAACAGGCTGACAAATATGTCAAAGCATGGAATTATATGAATAACCATGCAGATAGTAAGTTAGTAAAAAAACGAATGGATGAAGCTTGGAAAAGAGCCAACCAATAATCCATAACAGAAAAAAATAAATATTTCATTTTAAAAGTTCTCTTTTTGTGAACTTTTATTTAAATTTGCATAAGATGAAAATTCATCTGATTAAAAAACAAACGCTTGAAGAGTTTGCGAAGCTTCAACCTCGTAGTAAATCTTCTTTGGAAGACTGGACTGAAAAGTTAAAGCTTGCCGACTGGCAACAGCCCGGCGATATGAAATTTACTTATAACACTGCTGATCTGTTAGGGAAAAGCAGCAACAGAGTGGTATTTGATATTGGCGGCAATAATTACCGGATGATCTGCAAATATGTGTTCGGAATAAAGCAGGTGCATCTTTTTGTTTGCTGGATGGGAACTCACGCGGAATATGATAAAGTTTGCAAACAAGGTGAACAGTTTACAATTAATCTTTATTGAAGATGGAAACAACAGTTTTAAAATATACCGTCATAAAAGACAAGAACCAATATGAGGACTATTGTAATCAATTGGAAAGCTTGCTCTCTGGTGCTATTAACAATGCAATACAGGATGAAGTTGATTTGCTAACGTTATTGATCGAGAAATTCGATGAAGAAAATAACACGTTTAATGAAAGTGATCCTATTACCTTGCTGCGCTCCTTTATGCAGGATCATCATTTGAAACCGCAGCATTTAGTTGAAATACTGGGCATTAGTAAAGGTTATGTATCTGATATCTTAAATTATAAAAAAGGACTATCTAAAGAAGTTATTAGGAAACTGGCTGATTATTTCAAAGTTAGACAGGAAGCTTTTAATAGGCATTATAAGTTGATACCTACTGCTGATACTTACACTAATCCAGGCTTGATAAATACTTCTAAGCAAATTCACGCAGCTAAACATTAGTTTAAAGCATTACAGCAAACAATAAAGGACTGCTATAACCGCTGCGGCAGGTTGCTACATTGCACCACGCGCTATCGCGCCGGGTTCCATTTCGTCACCAGCCTCGCCGAATAGCGCAGGAATGCTCTCGTACCTCGGCATACCTGCGACGACCTGTTTAATAAATTTTATCATATTCTCACCGCAGGAGGCAAAGATAGCCTGCACAACGAAAGCAGTAAAGGGTATATAAATGAGTGCCCTTAATTTGTTTTTTAAGGCAGGCTCTCACCCTTGACAGCTTCCGTTGTTTCCGCTTTTGGTTGCTTAAGCGTTGAAAATGGGATGCTATGTTCGGTTATGGCAGCGATCGTAGAACGAAATTATTTGCAGATTAAATAGGATGTGAGGGATTGAATTCAAAATTTAAATGCGTTTTCCAAAGTCAGTACAAATAACTGATAAGTGCTCAGAAACAGCTTGAAAGCCGATATTGCTAAACATTTTGTTGGTTATTGGATTGGTTGCATCTGAAATAATACCGCAGGTGGTAAAACCCGATTTCAAAAGTTTACTGGTAATAGCATGTACCAACATGGTCGCGATTCCTTTCCCACGTTTCTCTGGTAATGTGTAAAGACTGCCAACAATAGGCATTTTATTCTCCGAATTCAGTACTTGGGCTATCGCAGCTATTCCCGAACTAACATTGTATTGTATCAGAATTTGTTGCTCAATGCACTGTGCGACCATTTCTTGTACATAGTCGATACCTCGCCCTTCGCGTTCGCCCCATTCCTCTATACTATAAGCATAACTCATTTGGGTCAACGTCTCGAAATCAGCATAAATTGAATTTACAGCTTTACCGAGATGTTTCCGTTTAAGATGCAGTATATTGTTTGCTACGTAAATGATTCGACTTTTATCTATTGAAGATGGCAACTCTTTTAAATCAAATAACCTATCGAGGATAGGTTTGCTACCTGCAAAATGAAAGTTGGTGTAGTGTTTATAAGTTGCTCTCTCATAGAGTGAATTTATAGCATCATCATCAATAGCGTCTCCGTAAATATAAATGCCAGATTTATCTGTCGAAAGAAATATGATTTTTTTAACACCACTTACAACATTGAAAGCGTCCAAAACACTTACTTCTTGATTTTCAATAGCTTCCATTACTTTTATTACATAAAAGTGCTGATAATATTGCGCCTGGAAATATGGCTGGTTTTCTTTAAAGAATGCGGCGACAGTATCGAAGTTTATAATTTCAGCCATATCTTATTATTTAAAATCATTAAAAAGGTCATTTGTTACCCGCTCAATAGTCAGATTGTTTTCCGGGATGGCAAGATAGTTTATGAGTGTTTGCATATATTCCCGGTTTGAGCCGCAGACATATTGCTGTGCTTGCAAGATTTGACACAGATCAACCTTTAATTTATGCTCCGGCGATAACTGAACCGGTTTTTTGCCTTTAACATGATAAATTATATGATGTTTAGATATAGGCATAATCAATTCGTGGAGTACAATATAGCCGGCAAACCCCTGTTTAAGAATTACAGGATTATCACCGATCAATCCAATACCATTTAAGGCAGTCGGTGCCGCAACAGACCAATCATCAACCACCAGGTTCTCCGCATAAGCAAGTAACTCTAATAGTGCCTTAGATATGCGGTAGCTTTCAACAAAAGCAGGCTCACCCATAATCTTTTCATAAATATCAGCCGGTACGGCTTCATCGGGACTATCCTTATTGATAATCTTGAACCCCAACTTTTGCGGGGAATGGGAGCTTACATAATCTTTAATGAACTGGTCATTTAGCGGAACCCGATAATAGCTTATCGTAACAAAGCGTAAAAGCTGCACAACTTCTTCTAAAGTAAGGGAGATCGGCCCGGGCTTTTTTACAAGTAAAGCGTGGAATGGCGCAGTTTCATCATCTATCCTACTATAGATACCTTCTAAAAAGTCGGTCTTAACATCTCCGATCTGAAAAGTATTTTGATCCTCGCGCCAAAAGATTTGTTTTGGCGATGCCGGTTCTTTCCAGAACATGCCAGTAGTTTTATCATATACATGCAGACGGTCATCATCCATCGCAAATCCTTTAAGCAAAAATCGTGGAAGATAGTGGTGTCGTTTAGAAATTTGCTTTTGTGTCATAGGCCAAAAAAATTAAAGTCTGATAAATTATATCAAGTTAAATATGTGCTTAGATTTGATTTATATCATAAATCATCACTGGTTGCAATTATTTAGTAGTCCCATTCATAATACATTTTCTCAATACATTCATAATACACGCTAAACACTTTGGTACGATAAAAATGCTCGAAATCAATATTCTCTTTCTTGTCAATGTGAATTCGCCCAGCCAGCCAGTAATACTCAAAATTACCTTCACTGATATCTGTTAGACCAGAATATTTAATCGAGCCTAAATCAATATGCCCAAACTGATTAATCTTATGAGGAATGTTATGATAAATTTCAATGGGTGTCAGCTTGTGTTCGATATTAAAAATAGTAAAATCTTTAATAGAAAAATTTATTACCATTGAATGGACAGTATTACTATCAATAGGCAGATTTTTGCTTAAAAAATCCCCGGCGCTATCTCTAATCTTGCCTCTTAAATTGATAAAGGTATCCAATAATCCACGTTCTCTAAGTTTATTTACTCTTTCTATATGTTCATGGCAAACCGATTCAAATTCAGGGTCGTATAAATCGGGTAGTGAAATACTCCATTTATTGTTGCCATCTCTGAGGTCGGATCTAAGGTCATCCATAATTTCCAAAGCTTTAATCGGATCAGTTTCCTCGGTTACCAACTTCAGTTTCTCATAGACTTCTTCAATGTCATTCATTGCTTTGTATGAGGTCTCCTTAAGTTTTTTGAATTCATCAGGAATATCGCCCCACCAATTATCAAGGGGTTCAGCGAAATCCGGTTGTATAGCGGAAAAATCATTAACAGATTTTGGAAGCTGCCATGAGATAAACATTCGGTTTTTTGTAAAGTCGGCTAACTTCAGTTGATTTTCTATTCTGTCTAATGCGTATTTTCTTGAACCCAGCAAATACTTGGGGTCATTAAGTACTATTTTGCCCGGTAAACGATATTTTTCTGCACCATCAGTATCGGCGATACTAAAGTTCTCTACGATCATTTTTGCCGTTAGAAAGTAAATCTTACTATTTTCTTCGATACCTGTATGAGCTATGAGAAAGAACTCGTCACGGGGCTGACAGTCAAGATCAACCACGTACTCTTTATGAACATATTGGGAAGTCGCCTCCGATTCAAAAAACTTAGCCTGAACCACCCCTAACCTTGGCGGACGGGTGTCTAATAGATTCTGTTGCGTCACACGTCGCTGAATAATAAAATCGGCTCCCTGTATATCGACAGATCGTTCAAGTATCCAAAATCTATCAATTAATAGCGCTTTCGTCCTGGTTTCGCCCAAAGAACCGTTTTGCATTACTTTAAGCCAGGTAGGATGTTCACTCATGATATTATTGTATAAGGTTTTGTTGAAAGGTTAAAGCTATATAATTACCCGCATTCAAATCAAATTTACTTCTCCAATTCGCAACAAACAACTCATCAAGCTTAAACATGATTTCCGCTACGATCAGCCCGCTTTTCAATAACTTAATAATTCCTGACCGTCCAATGATTGATAAAAAACTTCAAGATTATTCGTCGTGTCTGGTTTCTGGATCACAAAGCCATCGTCAGTCTTACCTGCGATAATGGCACCGTGCTTTTGCAAAAAAGCAAAAAATGCCCCGTCAGCAAAGTCCTTGGCGACAAGAAAGTGCCCTGCATGTAACAGTTCCGCCTTAAAATCAGTAAAACTTTTAACCTTGTACACTTCGATAATCTTGTCCACCCTTAGCAGCACCACCGGTAGTATTGCGGCCGGTAAACTGGTTCACAACGTTATCATTACAATACCCTGAACGTCGGTTCTGGCAGCATCTAACTGGTGTACAGTAAAATTGCTACGATTCTAGATCATCAGGATCTGTCCTAATAGATCTTCTATCTTCCGCATAGATGATAATAATTATTGTTTCGGTTGAAAGCTATTGCCTCCAGTGAAGTTAGTCTGGTGCTAACTTTATTTTAAGATATCGACATGCTGTTGAAGCCGGAGGGAAACCTGCGATAAAGGTTTTTCTTTGGCATATTCAACCGCTTCTTTTACGGCATCTGTCACAAAGTTTTCAGTGAGCAGGTAGTTCATAATGTAAGAAATAAAAAGGTCAAAACGCTGTATTACTTTTCTTGGATTCTTCGGTTCTTTTGCTTTTGGTACATATTTGCTTTCAACAGTGAAGCCCATTTCAGCAATCTCATCTATTAGATGAGCCGGGTTAAAAAGCGAAATAATAACGCAATCAACAAAGTAAATTCTTTTTAACACGGCGTTATCCATTGGGTTCCAGAATATAGGAACCGTACCGGGCGTATTTTTGTCTGAAAAATCAGGATTGTACAACAACTGTCCGATGACGATGCCGTTGTTCGCAGACCCCCTTTTTACCATGCTAACAGCAGTTTCCGCTAGCTTACCACCGGACATAGCAGTTAAATCCTGATACTCCCTTTTGAAAATCCTGGTGTACAAAGATGCCCTTCTGAATTTTAAACAACAGAATGCTGTTCCCGGACTGGTCTGCGCCAAATTAATAGCATCCAGTTTGGTGTTTTTGACCAGGATATTTACGTCATCAGCATACGATTTGTTAGTTAAATTGGTGGATGGATCAGTCGAATTCCTGCCCCTGATCATAAAATTGGCAATGCCTACTAACTGCCTGCCGCGTCGTGTTTTTTCCATTTCAGGATTTGTGAGTGGCAATTTTGGCGGCACAACTTCGGCATCCTTTCGTTTGATCAAATGCAGATTAAGATCTAAAGTTTCATGGTCAATCTGCGAGGTTTTTAATTCGCCGATGTGGACCACTTTCAAGTTTTTCAGATCGATAAAACTAAAATCTCCATAACGGAGGATATTGGTGATGCCGTGAAACAGAGTAAAGTTTCCTTCGATTTGTTTTACCTTTTTCAAAAACTCCAGTTCACCCCGCTCTCCAATTCCCGCAGTATGGTTAATTACACGTTCATGTCCGTAATGTTCAGAAAGTAGGGCAAGGTCGTTCTGATAAAAAAAGTAAGCGTATGCATCTCCCTGGGCTTTGGCCATACAAACTACTAAATCAATGCCTTTCTTATACCTTGCCAACAAGCGTAACCGGTTAACGAACCAATCGGGTTTATACTTTGACTTATCAGTTACGATAGATTTCTCTTCGACTATAATCTGATCCCGGATAGTTTGGAGACGGAAAATCATCGAGGCCAAAGTATCCTGAAAGGTGATGAAACGCTCGATAAAATTTTCAGTATTAAGCGCAAATGCTTTAAGGTCTGTCAGTAATGCCCAACAATGTTCTAAACCTTTATCGGCTCTCAAAAACTCATCCTCAATAACTTTTCGGGTAATCAGCATTTAACAGCATCTTTTTGCGTAAAGATAACAATTTCAGAAAGCCATCTACTTCCTGTTAAATAATGAACAAGGAGATACGGTATTCGCGTTCTTAGCATTATCAATACCGAATGGGTATGCGCTATTCTCAGGAATTAGTAAATTGCACCATCAATCAAACTAAACCTACATGAATTATCCTTTAATAATCAGCACTGCCAGCGCAGTGATTGCAGCCAGTGCATTTGTGTTAGCCTGGCTGAATTACCGCACCAGCCGTAAGATGCCCAATGAGAATAAGCTCTTTGAAGAGAAGTTTAAAAGCTACAGGTCGGTAATCGCGGCACTTAATACAGCAGCGGCAGTGTATATTGAATGTGCAAATGAGTTTCATGACCTGAAAGGTTCTGCCCAAACGTTGAGGAAGGTAAAAGATGAACTGGATGGTGAGTTGTCTAAAGCATATTATCTTATGGAGGACACAGTTTACGAGCAAACGTTAGTGTTACCTGATGAGGTATTAGAGTGCGTAGACAATTTTTTCGAGTTGTTTGCGAGGGAAGACTTTTTGGAAGAAACTCCAAAGGCTGGAAAAACAGACCAATTTGAAGAACAGATAAATGACCGATTTGATGAAGTGATCAATGCGATGCGCGAGGATCTGGCTTTTGAGAAACTGGATGCGGGATTACAGAAACGTATCGGGAGCCGTCGCGGTAGGACGACAGCGGCCGCAATAGAAGAATAACATAGATTGATATTAACTTTACTGGATGAATCAAATAGTGCTTACCTGGTCAAAAGCCGACTGGCAGGATTTCCAGAAGATCAGCCTTTTTCTGTACCATGACCAAAGCGGCGACCTTGCGGCTGAAGAATTTCTTAGGCAAGGCCACTTTCAATCTGGGATAGATATTCTTTCATTCCGCCAAGAAAGCGGTAAACACGTCTGTATACAATGCAAGCACACTGATTTAACGTTCTCGAAATTAAAACAGATTATCCCTTTGTTTCTGGCAGGTGAGTATGGCGCAACAACAGAGACGTTTATCCTAACCACTACAACAGATTTGCAAAAGCCGGATATCCAGGCTTGGATAACTGCACAAAAACGCGATATGCGTGAAACATACGCAATCGCTTTTGATGTCTGGGACCGTTCCCGCCTGGAAGACGCTTTAACTTCTCAATATCGCCTCGTTGAAAAATATTTCGGTATCGCTGAAGCTAAAGCTCATTGCTTCCAACCGGCCATTAAATTGCCTGATTTGGCGCCATTCCCAAACTTTATGGCACGGCATATACAACCGGTCACCGATACGGGTGATACGGAAGCCTGGCACTTTGCTGACAAGGAACGATCTGTTTTAACGCTGACATCTTTAATTACAGCACCGAAGACAAAAAAAGGCATTTGCTTGATTGCAGAAGCCTATGAAGGAAAAAGCAGCCTGATCCGGCAAACCGCCTGGGAATTAAGCCAGCTTGACCTCGCTATTGTCCCGCTGCTTTTAGATCTGAAATTTTGTTCTGTACTACCCATCGCTCAATTATTGACTGATCATTTTGAAAGCTGGATGAGTGTTCCGGCAAAAAATTTGGTGGTACTGATCGACGGGCTTGACGAGGTTCAGGCAGAGCAATTTAATACGGTAGTTGGACATATCAGGGATTTTGCAAGAAACCATCCAACGATACGGGTGGTGTTTTCCTGTAGGAAAATGTTTTATAACTACCAAAACCTTAAAAACGAACTCATCGGTTTTGATTTTTATGAATTACTTGAACTGCATATGCGGCAGATATTTTATTATTTGGAAGGCCAGTTGGGCAGTTACGACTATGCCATGGCATTTTATAGCCGGATGAACGGCCTGGGCATCGCTAACCAGTTAGGCACCCCCTTTTATCTGCTTCAGATGGTTAAATGGTTTAACGACCCGGCACAGGAAATGCCCACAACCAAAATTGCTATCGCTACTCGTTTTGTAGATGAATCGTTGAGCTTCTCCGCCACCCGAAAATTACGTTCCGGCCTTAGTCTTGATAAATATAAAACCAAGTACCGGAATGCATTGCAACAACTGGCGCTTTTGTTACAGATCAAAGGGCTCAATGCCTGTCATGATGAATTATTGCAGGAACTGTTCCAACAGGACGATATCGACCTGTTAACCCACAGCTCCATCCTTAATATCCGCAACGGGCAATGGTCTTTTATCAACGCGCTTTTCCAGGAACAGCTAGCAGCGCTGGCCCTACAAAAACTGGATGCCGATCAGGTTGTAGGCCTGGTCACCTTAGGGGACAAAGTGCGAAAGATCAGCCGGAAATGGATACAAACCCTGGCTACGTATTTATCGTTACTGCCGGAAAATCATGGAGACCGGCAAAAATTGGTTACCGTTATCGAAACTGATAATATTGAATTGCTGGCATTGAGTGAGGGTAGTAAATTCAGCGGAGAGTTCCGGCTAGAGGTGTTAAAAAAAATATTGAAACGGACCAATCGCCACCAGGCAAGATTAGTCGCGATCGATGAATCTAATCTGGCTGCTTTTGCAGGAAATGATGATGCAGTCGTTAGCGAATTACTGGCTGTACTTGTCATGGATACAGCCGTTATTGTTAAGATCGTTGCTTGCCGGACACTTCGGTACCTCAGCCTATCTGCTTCTCAGGCGGCGCGCTATGCCCAACTCGCCAAAAAATTGCTGTTAGACATAAAAGATGCTGATCTGGGCCGCCTCTTATTGGAGGCATTGGCACATTATCAATTAGGAGAAGAAAAGTTCCTGGCGCAATTTTTTGGCAATCCTTTGTTAGCAACATCACACGAACTCCGCCAGGGCCTTTATCCCTATCTGGCAGCCCATGGCCTGATAGACGACCATTATGACTGGATACTATCGGGTTTCCCGGTACTTTACGCGCATAATACCGGGGTCTCCCATTTTGGTTCCGAGAAAAAATTAGTCGACCTGGTACTGATAACTCGAAACGGCGAGCATATCCGTCAGCTGCTCCAGCTCATACAGGGTGAACCATTTCAAAAATTCTTCCGGGATGATAAAGATGGCACGAAAGCATTTTATAAGTCACTGGCCAAAGTTTGTGCGGAGATCTATACCGTAGACCGGACGATCATTTTCCCGGTAGTAGCTTACCTGATCTTTACCGGCCGTCATCATTATGATCGTGACGCGAACGAGATGGTTGAATTTTTAGAACTAACACAGACTTTTTCGCTGGGCTTCCGCATTGCGCTTTTAGCAGACAAAGCCTCACTTCAAAATTACGCTTACAGTGGCGCGTTGCGCCCTGCTTGTAACCCAGATATTTGGTATGCAGTTGAAGAAGGCTTTTTGAACCGGGACGGGTTTGAGATTTGCTGCAATGGGTTTTATTACAGTCAGCAAAGGGATGCCTATGAACAACTTGAAAAATCAGGTGAAAAAATATTCGGATTTAAAAATGAACCTAACCCGGCCGGTGTCAAATACTGGGAAACCCAGGAAAGGAAAAAAAGAAACGATCTGAAGTACATTGGTTCCAGGGAAGCATTCCGGGAAGGTATTATCGAACTTTTTCGCGTTTCGGGAAATGATACGATTAGTATTTCAGACTTATATGAACAGTTTGATGAAGACAATCCATTAATAGAAGTCAATTCAAGCTTGCTTACTTCGTTTATTACAGCCCAGGCAAGTGACAAAGAGGCCTCGTTGACGGTATGTTTACAGGCGGTTAATAACCTTGAGTTTTTCAAGATCTGGCGAGCAGATCAACTGATGCAAAGCCATATCATTCAGTATTACCCTGAATTAGTAAAAGAGCATATTGAAAAATATTACAACGAGGAAATCTGCGTTTTTCCATTCGATGATTTAACTGTCGATAGTTCTTACAATGAACTTTACCAGGCAAAGCAGTTGCTCAAAATTTGGCGGGATTACCAATTTCCGACAACAGATGAGATCCTGCTAAAATTTATCAGGGTAAACACCGAGGGGTATGGTGGAATGCGGTTTGCTGCAGATAATAAACGTAAATCAGTAACTAACGCATTGCTAAATTATTTTGACGGTCACAAATCTCTTTTGAAGCAACGCGTATTAAGCAATCTCCAAAATGGATTGAAGAACCGTCAGGTTATTGGAACGCATATGGAATTTTGCCGCGAGTTAGCCATCAAAGAAGCACTTCCATATATTTTAACGGTCATTCTAACTGAAGATGTGAATTCTAATTATACGGACGACTACATGACCTTATATACCTCACTCGGTGGCCCGCCCGCAGACCTGTTACCTGTTTTTAACAAGATTGCAGATTTGAATGGTTACCTGATTATGTTTATGATCAAATTGCTTCAGCCAACTCACCCATCAAGTGTCACGGAAAAACTACTGGTGTGCCTCCGATCTCCGGACACCGGACCAGAACGAAAAATTGAAGCTGCACGGCAATTATCCCAGCTTGGAAACGAAGAAGGCTTCACTTATCTGATCGATAAATTTGAGATCGGCAAAATTGCACCCTTTGAAATCCAGGGAAAAATCGCAATTTGGAATGTGCCCACCAATTGGGCGTTAGAGCAACTGAAGCCACTCATACCTATACTATTAGACGAGCAAACAGATAAAATACGTTTTCACCACTCACCAAAGAATTTACTATTAGAGATATTAAATGGCTTCGCGGCCAAAAGTGAAAAGGATTTGCAAATGGTCATCGGGTTAATGGATCAATGTGTGGATGAGCTAGCACTAGCTTATCCAAAGAATTCAGGTCATTTAGGCTGGCACGCCGAACAAATGACAGAGCGTTACCGGGAGATTAATGTTACTCCGCTGGGCAATAGGGAGATCAAACAACTTTTTCAGTCTATCAACGACAATTAGGCTATTCATTAAAATTTAAAAGAATGTTGATTTTAACATATGACCCCGAAACCCACAGTCGCCTAAATTAAGGCGACAGGAAAAGTTAGAAACGATCGATTCCACAACACTTGACTCGGCTAATTTATTGACTTAATTAAATAATATTGAAAATCAGATTACACAAATCGGTGCTTTAAATCCCACGGAATCGTTTGGTCAAGCCTTGCGGAATCTCCGGTGTTACACCTAAATATATTAACAAGACAAAGTTAAAATCCGCATATACTTAGACTGTGCAATAATTTGAGCTCGGTTTTTCACGCAATTAAAAAAAGGTCCTAAATCAACCATCCCAGTTACCAATGTAATCTAATAAACTCTGTGCTCCATTACGTGGATGTAGTGAAAAAGGTCCTATATGTTTTTTAGGTAATGAACCAACACGAAGTATGCGATTCCACTTAGATGGAGCACCGTAAATTTCTTTATATTTAACTGGGTTATCGATAACAAACAACTTTTCTAAAAGCTTGAAATCAGTGAACAATGCTTCAACAATTTTTCGATTATGCTGATCCATTGGTGCAGTGTCAAACATGTAACCGCGATCCTGCAGAAATTCGTGATACTCCCAAGTCAATGATTTACCTTCGAACGCTTTAATGCCTTCGATCTTATCTTTAAAAGTATCAGTTAAAATTGGCGTCAAAATCACTACCTCTTTGATGCTTTGCCAATTTTTGATAAACGTTTCTTTTTCGGTCCAATTTCCAAACTCAAAATATCGTTCTTCGTTGCCTGTTTTTGCTTCGTAATATTTTTCCGGGGATGTGTATTTTTTTAAATAATGTGCGATTGCCTTAGTCGCCTGATCTCCGGTAATCGTCATATCTACGACTAGAACCAAAGTCTTAGATGAACAATCCATCCTAAACAATTGGTTAACCTGTTGTTCGAAATCGACTTCGCGATCGTTAAAATAACGATTCATAATTCGCTGTAAACCGTTCTCGTCACGGCCAGGATGTTTCAATGGAAACAAAATGTGACCGTTTGACAGATGGTGTAGCATGCTATCTTTGAAAAATTTCAAATTGACTTGATCCAATGCATGATGTAGGGAAAGCGACTCCAAAATCGCTCGGTAAGCTTTTTGTAAATCATATCCATTCTGATCAAGAAAAGTTTTCCAGGCACTTCCGGCAATACTGTTAGGATTGAAGATGGTTAGCCAGTTGACAACGCGCTCCTGAATATTAACCGTAGCACTATAGTGGTCACGTAATTTTGATTCCAAGAGCTCGACTTTCGGACCTTCATAAATGCCTTTGGCGATTTTATAAGTATCATCCTCCGGAAATAATTTCCGGACGGTTGAAATTCCGGTGTCTAAAATATCTTTCCTATGTCGTATCCGTTCCATAGCTTTTGACAACTCAAAGTCAACGATATATATATAATTATTTTCATCTCTGGTGTAGACAAAAACAATAGCGGATGATGATTTTAACCCGATTTCCTCAGCAGTTCGTTCGTAAAAACCGATTGGTTCACGTTCAAACAATAACAGATTCCCATTTGCAGTCTGGGCATTAATTTGGATTACGGATTCAAATTGTTGCGTTACCGCGGAAATGGTCCTTTTGGCGGTAAGTTTTGCTAAACGCAGATCTGCTAATCCAAAGCTTAGTTCGGAAGAAATGAAATCATTCAGTGCTAAACGCTCCTCATCAACTAAAACAGACAGGCTATCACCCATTTGCGTAACCTGCCCCTGAAAGGTCACTAAAGCCATTTTAATCGTTTCAAACAAAGCGTCTAAAGTACTATCATCGGGAATAGTTCTTTCAGTCACGGAAAACAACAAGTCTTTCGCGATATCTTCTGGGTTTGAAAACTGCTCGAAATGTACATGCAGAAATTTGTAAATATCACTATTGCCGTTTCCTTGAGTGAGTAATGATTGCCATACGGCCAAAGACCATGAATATTGAAAATCATAAGCAGATGCTAGTTGTTGACCATCCACAACCTTTAGAAATTGCTCTAAGAAACTAATTTTATGATCAACTCCCTTATTGAGCATCACCGCTTTGGGATAAAACCTCTCATTCAATTCACTTATCGAAAAATTAAATTGGTGATCATTGTCAGTCAGCAACTTTATCTGACCATGTTTTAAGTTTAAAAGAAACTCTGCATTTTCCCAAAAACTGGCACGGTCATTATTTTGATTAACTCCCTTTGCCGAAACCCTTTGCGGCCACAGGGAATAAAACGGTAATGTTGGAAATCCCTTACTCAAATAAGGTTTTAGGTAATAGACGGGATAAGCTTTGTGGAAAGTGGACCTGAAATCTTCAGCACTTTTCACCAACAAGGCCAGCTTCTTTAAGCAATCCAAAAAATTCAGCGTCGGGTTTATAAAAGGCAAAACAGCGCTCTGTTTGATTACCGCTTCGCTACTGCCGTTTGACTCCAGAACATCCAAATAATTAAACAATTCTATTTCTAAATTCCCGCCGACCTGTTTGACAAAAAAGTCACCATCCTTTTCCAAAACGATCAAACCGTTCAATGCGAGATTTTTAATACAGATGTGATCATCGATAGGATACAACTTAACATTCGGATCATTAAGCCAATTGCCAAAAATCGTCTTATCTTCAATAAAGGCGGCGATATCAGCACTGAATTCAGTAAGTTGTTCCCGTTCTGAGAATAACAGCATCAATAAAATATTTTGAAATTGCGTCAGGAATCCATTTGGGCAAATGTGTTTATTGAGTAAGGACCCTTCTTTATTCGCCAGCAACATTGAGTAGGCACTTCTGGAAAAATCAGTAGCATTGTAGTTAACAGCCCGGTTTAACCAATCAAAACTAATTTTTTCGGTTAATTTAATCGATTTGGATCTTGCTAAGATATTTTCCCAGGATGCCTGCAAAGCAGCGGCATCCCCGTTATCGAATAATGTAAAAAAGCATAGACTATAATAATAGGCAAAAAGTGTTGGCTCTTCACCTACTATTTCATCGAATTGTTCGCCCTCACTCCATTCACTAAATCGTGTGATAACATAGCCAGCCATTAACTTAGCCAAATTCTCAGTTAATGGATGCTGATCAATGATCTTATGCAATTCATGTACAAATTCCTTTTTATTTTTGTCTCCCAGTAACTCTACAAGGTAAGGGTAGTCGTCTTCGTTATACTCAATTTCAGGAGTTCCCATCGCGGAATGGATCAGTGATTTAGGTAAGGTTTGTAAAAATCCGGCGGCCGTCGCCAGATTATATTTTCTGGCAATCGTCAGGACCAAAGCCTGATCGGCTCTACTTAGGTCGGCACGCTGGCTTACGGCTAAAATAAGATTGGCTGTTTCGTCAAGTTGGCGCCCGTCCAATGTTTCGAATAAAAGTAGCGTGTTAAGATAGTGTCCAAGAGATAAACCACTCAATCGCTCTTGTTCCAGACCGATCGACCAAAAGGTTTCCGGTTGAGTATTAACTAAATCCGTATAGAACATCATATATAGTGTACCACGGGCATTGTTAGTAAACGGCAGATACTTGATGAGTTTCTTTTTGACGAAGTTCAGACGCTTGTCATTTGAGAACTGAAAATAAAAGAAACGTATATTATCCTTCAACCCGAATTTTACATCATTGGTCAAACTATCCAGCCTAGCCAATGCTTCCTGTATCTCCTGCTCCGACAGTAACGCTTTGTTTTTGTTAGCTTTACTGATCATGTACTTCGCATCGTCCTGGAATTTTTGAAATTTCCCTGATTTATTATAATCGTCTACATTCTGAATTTCGGTTTTTGCAGCGTTTAGTTCCAAGTTATTGATACTAGCCCATTTACTCAACTCTTTTAGAATATGCTTTGCCTTATATTCGTCTTCAACGAAAATGAAAATATCATCAACAAAGCGGTAATAGTACTCTCTTCTTTTGTCCTTGATCAGTTCCGTTTCGATTAATTTATCCATTCCAAGCAAATAGAGCTCCGCCAAATATCTGGCATAAGCCGGGCCTTGGGGAACCCCGTGTTTCTGATTGCCAGTAGTGCGTTTTGACAACTCAATTAAATAACCGACAGCATTGCGGTAACGATTCTTTTCTTCCTGCGAAACGTCGCGAAGTTTATCTGCGACACGTTCCGGTACTTCCTCATACAATTTAATCTGCAGGCGCTGCAAATCAATACGGTCATAAAAACTCCTGATATCTATTTTGATCAGGTAATAATTAGCGAATTCAATGTTATTGAGGATGTGACTTATTCGTTTGGAGAACTGGTACCAGTTAACAAACCAATTACCAAATATATTACCGTTTTGAAAGCCTTGTGCAAGACGATAACCGAATGAGTTATCTGTGATTTCTGTGTAAAAAAGATCATTAAGGACCGACAAAATGTATGTTGATGCAATATTATTGACGTGGTCAAGGCTGTGCAGTATTCGCACTTTATCGTTTTCATTGCGCTTAAACAAGAAAGAATCGAAATAGTCCGGGAACTTGCCTTGATAGATATCGGCGATAGCCTGGCGGGCATCATCATAAGATGCATTCTCCAGCTTTTTCATCAAATTGTAAAGCGGGATTTCGTCGTTAGCTAGTGCATATTTTAATAACGCAGATTTAATGTTGTGAAAAGTGCCCTCATCCAATTCCGATACGGAGAATGGCGGAGCCGGGATAATATCTACCCGGTCAATCAATTCAACTGGTGATTGCAGAGAGGTACATTTGCAATGTGAGCATCGACCTAGCTGACTACAAGAAACGGGATATAGCGAACGTAATGATTTTAATTTATCTTCCGTGACGCCGCGTTTGTAATCATTTATCCGCGAGAATAACTCGACCAGTAATTTATATCCATATTCATGATCATTAGTAGTTTGCAATCGTCCCAGCAATCCGACTAATAACATGCGATCTTTACCGGAAAGGCCTTTTTGGTAATCCGTTAACATCACCCGTATATGATCGCATTGTTTCATGGCGGATAACACCTGATCAAGTTCCATCCCCTCGGGTGTGGGTAGCTGCACCTTATTTGTACGAATGAATTTGGATAACTGAGGACCAATTTCTGAATCATACGCCTTTATAAGATGGGCAACTTGCTCATATTTTATTGGCAGGAATGCTTGCAACAACTCCAACTGCTTTTCCAGGATCGTATCAGTTGCTGAGCTTGGCCAAAATTCGGTCTTTACAGGAAAGGTAGCGATATCGTCGATGAAATACGAAATTTTGCCAGAGACCTTATTTTGTGAGAGCGGCAATTTCACTCCAAAACCGACCATCTTGGTATTTCGGCTGATGCCTGCTGTTTTTGGAAATATGTCAGCAAGGATTCCTTCAGGCAGGGTAATTTTGGAAATTATAAATTTGACTAATTTATAGCCAACTTCTTTTGTCTGATAATCCTCAAAAATAAGCCAAATATGAAAACCTCGTCGGCCTGAAAACTCAATGAGACATGGTATTCCATTTTGATTTAGAAATTCATAAACCATTTGGGCGGCCGTCTTCACAGCTTCCAAATATTCCTGACTTAGTCCGTTTTCTTCAAGTGCGCTATGAGAAATGTCAAGATCGATGCAAGCCCACTTTATAAACGCTGTATTGACGGAGTGCAACTCCTGATAAACAAGTAGACTTTTAGCATGTAAAAGCATATCGTCTATCGTAACAACACTTATCTTCTCCCACAACAATTTATAGTTTCCTCCAGGCTGTTGTCGCCCATACTTATTGTCATCGACAACAAACAAGTCAAAGAGCTTTTGTGATATCAGTTTTATAGGCGGGTCGTTATACATTTCCGTTGTTACAGCATCAAATATAATTATCTATTGCCGAATACGACGATATTTTGTGTGAGGTATTCAAGCAACAATTGATAGAATAGCAGCAAAGTCAGTATCAAGAGAAAATGCTTTGGCAATGGGTTATCCAATTAAAACAGTCGAAACATTTATATTTATGAATTTATCACAAAAAATATTGAAAATGAATTCCTTAAAAATCTTTTTTTTATCCCTATTTTTGATAAGCATTGACAGCAAATTAAAAGCCACCAAGTGCGCAATAGTTCCTTAGAAGTTTCAGAAAATGCCCTAAATCACACCCTCGTCTATATGGTGTAATTAAAGTATTTGATAATCAATAATTTAGAACGTTGCGGATGCATCCTGCCATCCCGACTAAAGCGATACCTGAAGTATCAAAACCCTGTAAATGAGCCATTTACAGGGTTTTTTATTTAATCTCTCTCAAACATACTTCTCGCTTATGTGAACAAAAACTAAACGGATTTATATTTAGATTTTGGTCATAAATTACATAGCATGTTGGTTTTCAGGTATTTGTGTTGTTATTTAAACTGGAAACAACACATTTTAGATCATAGCAATGGAAAACAATTACTGATTTTGATTGTATTAATGTCGGCATTTTGCGATTGCCTTTATTTTTTACCTGATACTTTATGAATTCAATTCTTAAACGAAATAATGTCAATGTCATCGGAACGGGCGATGAGGTTATGTTATTTGCACATGGCTTTGGCTGCGATCAAAGGTCATGGCAATTTGTTGTTGACGCTTTTACTGATGATTACCGGGTTGTGCTGTTTGATTATGTAGGCTCGGGTGAATCCGATCTTACGCAGTATAGTTCCGCAAAATATGGCGAGCTCGATGGTTATGCACAGGATATACTCGATGTCTGTGAGGCATTATCTTTACGGGAGGTTATCTTTGTAGGTCATTCTGTTAGCTCAATGATCGGGATGCTTGCCGCAATCAAAGAACCTCAATATTTCAAGAAACTTATCTTTATCGGGCCGTCACCCCGTTATTTGAACGATCAAGATTACACAGGCGGTTTCGAACGTGCAGACCTGGAAAGCCTATTTGAATTTATGGATAGCAATTATCTGGGATGGTCAAGCACTATGGCTCCGGTAATTATGGGTAATTCAGACCGCCCCGAATTAGGAGAATTTCTAACCAATAGTTTTTGCTCAACAGATCCTGAGGTGGCGAAAGAATTTGCAAGAGTTACTTTTTTCTCAGATAATCGCGAGGACCTGTCCAAACTAGAGATTGAAAGCCTTACGCTACAATGTAATGATGATGTGATAGCACCGGTTAGTGTGGGAGAATTTGTTCAGGAGCATACGCCTCATAACCAGTTGGTGCTGCTTGAAGCCACAGGGCATTGTCCACATATCAGCGAACCTGAACAAACCATAAAAGCCATCAAAACCTATTTGAGAGGTACTAATGGCTGATGAATTAAATAGCAAATTTATAGCTGAAGCCATGAATTCTGAGCGCCTGTATCATCAGGCGCCATGTGGTTACATCACCTTTACGGTTGACGGCACTATCATTAAAATCAACGATACGCTGCTGAAATGGCTGGGCTATGCGGCCGAAGAAGTTGTAGGCCAAAAAAAGTTTGGCGACCTGCTGTCTAAAGGCGGCCAAATCCACTATGAGATGTTTTTCAGGCCCTTACTGGGTGTCAGTGGCGGCGCTAAAGAGCTGGCTTATGAATTACAGACTAAAAGCGGCCACCTCTTTCATGTACTGTTTGGAGCAATCGCCATTAAAGACGAATCCGGGCAGGTGTTAGCCATTAACGGCATTCTTACAGACAACACGGACCGTAAGCGCTACGAGCAGGAACTATTGAATGCACGTAGACGAGCGGAAAACGAAAAGCAACGATTAGCTGGGTTTTTTATGCAAATGCCTGCAGGTGTATGTATTCTTGATGGCCCGTCCTTGACTTTTGAGTTGGTTAACCCCTTGTATCAGCAATTGTTTCCCGGCCGGAAATTGTTGGGCAAAGCCCTTCTTGAAGCTTTGCCGGAAATTGAGGGGCAGGAGATCTGGGGTATTCTGATGAATGTTTATGATACAGGAAATCCGTTTGAAGGAAAAGAGTTGTTGGTCCCCCTCAGACGAACTGCGGACGGGCCGATTGAAGATCGTTACTTTAATTTTATTTACCGGGCACGTATCAACGAAAATGATCAGGTAGATGGCATATTGGTCTTCGTAATCGAGGTGACAGAAATGGTGCTCGCCCGCGAACACATCCAGCAAAAAGAACAAAGCTTGCGTACATTAGTAATGAGTGCACATTATGCGCTCATGATCCTGCGAGGGCCTGATTTCATCGTTGAAATTGCCAATCAGCAGATTGCAACTTTATGGAACAAGTCACTCAAGGAAATAAATGACCGTAAGCTATTGGATATTCTTCCTGAGCTGCATGACCAACCATTTCCGGCGTTGTTGCGGAAAGCGATGGAAACCGGCGAGCCTTACGGCCAGGAGGAAGAATTATTACGCT
Organism: Mucilaginibacter panaciglaebae; assembly: GCF_039539265.1. Taxonomy (NCBI): domain Bacteria; kingdom Pseudomonadati; phylum Bacteroidota; class Sphingobacteriia; order Sphingobacteriales; family Sphingobacteriaceae; genus Mucilaginibacter; species Mucilaginibacter panaciglaebae. The sequence continues at coordinate 121,281 of NZ_BAABCV010000001.1, read as the reverse complement.
TGAACATTCATGGGGAAGTTATATCGAAATACGTTAGTTTTTATTATGACCCTATTTTTGATGCAGAAGGAAGCGTTTCAGGAATCATTGTTGCTGCAGCTGATGTTACAGCTCAGGTGAAAGCACGCGAGGAACTGGAGAATAGTTACAACGGACAACAGGCACTGAACGAAGAACTAGCCTCAATTAATGAAGAACTGGCTACAACGAATGAGGAGTTGACGGAGACGCAGGTAAGCCTGCAGCAAATGATCGCCAACTTTGAACAAAGCGAGAACCGGCTGAAAAGTTTGGTAGAAAGCGCCCCTTTTCCGATAGGCGTATATGTCGGTCCCGAAATGCGGATCATGCTCGCAAATCAAACCATCATTGATGTGTGGGGAAAAGGTAACGATGTGGTGGGCAATTCTTATAAAGAGTTATTACCCGAATTGAGCCACCAGGAAATATTTTCTCAGTTGGACCGGGTGTACAATACCGGCGAACCATTTCACGCCCGCAACCAAAGGGTTGATCTTTGGGTTGACGACAAATATCAAACCTATTACTTTAACTACAGCTTTACCCCTTTGTTCGACACCAACGGCCAGGTTTATGGGGTAATGAACACGGCTGCCGACGTAACCGATTTAAATATAGCCAAGCTGACGGTTGAGCGGAACGAAAAGAACCTCAATGACATGATCCTGCAGGCCCCCGTAGCCATGTGCATATTGATAGGGCCCGAACATACCATTAAGGTAGCAAATAAACTGATGGTTGAATTGTGGGGTAAACCGGTTGCTAAGGTGTTGAACCGCCCGATATTTGAAGCTTTGCCAGACGCTCGCCATCAGGGACTGGAACAGGTCATGGCGGATGTTTATCAAACCGGTGTTGCCTTTACAACCAACGAAATGCCTGTCACGCTCTTACGTAACGGTAAACAGGAAGTAGTATATCAAAATTTTGTTTATGAACCATTCAGAAATTCGGAGGGTAGCATCGTCGGCATCATTGCTATAACCATTGATGTAACTGAACAGGTTATTGCCCGGCAAAAGATCGAACAAAGCGAAAAAGAACTAAAGGTTATCAAAGACCAGTTAGAAAAAGAGTTGGAAGTAGGAAAGCAGGTGCAACGTCAAAAAGATGGATTTATCGGCATGGCCAGCCATGAGCTCAAAACGCCACTGACATCCTTAACCGCGATCATACAAGTAGCCAACCTGAAATTAAGAAATTCTGAAGACCCTTTTCTGGCGGGCGCTATGTCCAAAGCCACCATCCAGGTAAAACGAATGACTGCAATGATCAACGGCTTCCTGAATATTTCCAGGTTGGAATCCGGTAAAATGCAAATTGATAAGAAAACTTTTACCATGGATGAACTTATCCAGGAAATGATCGATGAAGTGCAACTCACCACCAGCGATCATAAGATCCGGGTTGATTCCTGCCCACGGATAAATGTTTTTGCCGATCGTGACAAGATCGGGGCTGTTTTGTCAAATTTCCTCGGCAACGCCGTGAAATACTCTCCTAAAGGTACTAACATCAATGTCTCTTGCGTATTGCTCGATGGTTTAGTATCTGTAAGCGTAAGGGATGAAGGGATGGGTATACAGCAAGAAGACCTGGAAAAGATATTTGATCGTTACTACAGGGTAGAATCCTCTGAAACCCTCCATATAGCCGGGTTTGGCATCGGCTTGTATGTTAGTGCTGAAATTATTAAGCAGCATAACGGCAAGATCTGGGTGGAAAGTGATTTTGGTAAAGGCAGTACTTTTTATTTTGCGCTGCCTGTAGAGAACTGAAAGCGAATGTTTCTTTTGGATATTTATAGACCTGAGAAAAATGGCTAACAATGGTTCTCGGCTCTCAGCGGCAAACGGAAATAAAAGGCATGGCCCTTCCGTTTGCAAGCCGAAAATGTTGCATTAACGCCTGACCCTGTTAACATTAAAAGCCACCAGGTATTGGTATACCGGCTCCGGTGCGAAACGGTCTAACGGCGTTGCTACCCGCTCCTTGATCACCTGGTTCAGTTGCGCCTTCACCAAGGTAAAAGTAGCACTTAGCAGTTCAGGCAACACGCTTGTGGATACGGTAGGATAATACTGTTTCTCGAACGCTTTTTTTTCGTCAGCGGTAGCCATTTGTACTTCCCAATGTTCGTCAGATTTAAATCCGTTTTCCAGAGCGGTGTTACCCAGGTCATAAATATATTCGCTGGCTTTGTATTTGGCTGTTTGTTTATCGTTATTCATTATTATTTTTTTGATGTTTAACTATGTTCTTTTACTAACCCGGTAATCGTAGTGGATCTTACCTTTGCTGTGCGGTATCTTGATCAGTGTTTTTTACTTTTGTTGATGATCTTGTAGATATCCAGTCTTCGATCCTTCAGGTTTCTGACCGCCCCGAAATTATGCAGTTCCTTGAGCAGATCCACGTCCACATCGGCAATGAGTGTAGTTTCCGCGTTTGGCGTTGCCTCGGCCTTGATGCCGTTGCTTGGAAAGGAAAAATCAGAAGGGGTAAAGACCGCCGACTGCGCATATTGGATATCCATGTTGTGTACTTTGGGCAGATTGCCTACGCTGCCCGCAATAGCCACATAGCACTCATTTTCAATTGCACGTGCCTGGGCGCAGCTTCTTACGCGGGTATAACCGTTTTGGGTATCGGTCATAAATGGCACGAATAGGATCTGCATACCCTGCTCTGCCAACAGGCGCGGCAGTTCAGGGAATTCCACATCATAACAGATCAAAATGCCGATCTTTCCGCAGTCCGTATCATAGGTCGCGATCTGGTCGCCGCCCACCATGCCCCAGGCACTTTGTTCGGCTGGCGTTAAATGCACCTTCCTGTACATTTCATAAGAACCGTCCCGGCGGCAGAGGTAACCGACATTTTGCAGCACCCCGTTTTCAAGGTAAGGCATACTGCCGGTAATAATATTGATATTGTAACTCATCGCATATTCCATGAATTTATCGCGCAGCGGTACTGTGAAATTGGCGATCTCCCGCATGGCCTGGGCCCCCCCCATGTGATTATAGGCGGTCATCAGCGGGGCATTGAACAGCTCCGGGAACAGCACAAAGTCACTTTGGTAATCGCTGATAACATCTACAAAGAATTCAATTTGCTCACATAGTGATTCCATACTGGGAAAAGGCCGCATTTGCCATTGTACAAGGCCTAACCGAATAATTGATTTTTTGGAGTTGATGTGGGCAGTTTCCTCGTTGTAGTAGATATTGTTCCATTCCAGCAGCGATGCGTATTCGAGCGATTGTGTATCGCCGGGTAAATAGCCTTTTAATATCTTGCGGACGTGGAAATCATTGGCGAGTTGAAAGGACAACGTAGGATCGTGTATTTCCTTACCTTTCACCTTTTCCAGATAGGCTTTTGGTGTCAATTGATCTGCATAGTCTTTATATTTAGGGATACGCCCACCGGCGATGATCGCCCGCAGGTTGTGCCGCTCACAGATCTCTTTACGCGCATCATATAGCCTTCTGCCTATCCGCATACCCCGGTATTCGGGATGTACGAAGAAATCAATGCCATACAATACGTCTCCCTTTTCGTCATGGGTTGAAAAGCTATAATTCCCGGTGATCTGTGCGTAAGTGTGATTATCGCCAAACTGATCATAATTCACGATCAATGAAAGTGCGCAGCCCGCTATGGCGCCATTGACCAGTATGCAGATCTGACCTTCTGGAAATAGTTCCACTAATTTATTGATATGGCTTTCGCCCCAAAAAGATGCACCTTCCCATTCGGAGTAAGCTTCCATCATGGACGATTTTAAGCCCAGGTAATCGTCTTTGGTCAGCGTACGTAGTTCGATTTTAAGATCTTCGTTTTTGAGGTGTTTTTCCATGTTTAATAATTAATTGGCTTTTGCGACTTTGACAGCTACCGGACCTTTTTGGCCAGGCTCTACTTCGAAGGTGACTTTGTCGTTCTCTTTGATGGCGAAAGTAACCGCATTAATATGGACAAAAATACTTTCCTGGGTCTGCATGTCTTTGATAAAACCGAAACCCTTGGATTCATTAAAAAAGGTTACCGTGCCCTTTCTTATGATTTCAACTTCCACCTCTTCTTGTTTCGGTGTGCCAATCTGTATGTCTTGTGCCAGTACTTTTTTCCGGTTACCGGGCTCCTGTGGCACTGAGGTAATGTTACCGTTTGCGTCTACATAGGCCATCATCTGGTCTAAACTTTGTCCTTTAACAGCATTCGTTTTGCGGTCCACAGACCTTTCCTTTTTATCCTGTTGTTTTTTGAGCTTTTTCTTTTCGCGCTCTTTTTTACTAAATGTTTCGGTGGATCTACCCATATTTTATTTTAAGTGTAACAAAAAAAGCATCCTCCGGGTAGGAGAATGCTTCACAATGGTAATATAGTGTATTAAGCTAATTTTACGTTTACTGCATTTGGTCCTTTACGGCCTTCTTCCACGTCATAATTAACAACGCTGTTCTCGCGAATGTTGTCGATCAGACCGGTTGAATGAACAAAGATCTCGCCACCACCATTGTCTGGTGTGATAAATCCGAAACCTTTTGTCTCATTAAAAAATTTTACTGTTCCTTGTTGCATTATATATTGTTATTAATAAGTCTGCAAGGTAGGCATTAATATTGATATATTTTTCCCTCCAGTAAAAATATTTAATATTTATTTAAATCAGCAGGGGGCTCGGGTACTTAAGCGGCTTCGTTAGTTCAACCCGCATGCTCCAGGCTCGGGTGGTTCTGCTAATAACGTACAAATTAGTACCATAGTGCGCAAAAAAAAATATACTTCAAATGCTGATTTTTTACCGGTCTCGGTAACTATTTTTGAAAAAAAGCAACTTTTATCGGCGAAATAGGCATGGAGTTTAACCCAAACAATATTGTTATTCAGCTTTGCATGCAAGGCATGGGCATGGAGCAACAAGGCAAACCTGAAGAAGCAGCCGGCGTTTTTCTTCAAGCCTGGAACCAGGCAACAAATGACTTTGAAAAATTTATTGCAGCCTATTATGTGGCGCGGCATCAAAAGGATCTGTCTCATAAATTAAATTGGTATCAAACAGCTTTGCAGTTTGCTTTGCAAGTTAACAATGATGCGGTAAAGGGAGCCTTTCATGCTCTGTATTCAAATATTGCCCAATGCTATGAAAAACTGGGCGACACTGACAACGCCAAAATAAGTCATGATCTGGCTATTTCGTTCTCAGGCCTGCCGGCAGACAAAGGCCCCTTTTATCACGGTACAAAAGCAGATCTGCAGGTTGGCGATTTGTTAACTGCCGGGCGCATTTCTAATTACAAGGCAGAGCTCGTCATGAACCATATTTATTTCACTGCCCTGGTTAACGGAGCCGGACTTGCCGCTGAGTTAGCCAGGGGCGATGGACGTGAACGTGTTTATATAGTTGAACCGACTGGAAGCTTTGAAAACGATCCGAACGTTACGGACAAGAAGTTTCCGGGCAATCCAACCCGATCCTATCGAACTCAGGAGCCCTTAAAGATTATTGGTGAAGTGACAGAGTGGTTAAGACAAACACCCGAACAATTACAACGGTGGCGTGTAAGATTAGCCGTTAATAAGGGAAAGATCATTAATTAGAAAACGAATAACGCAGGAAGTGAAGGTACTCACCTCGTAATGCCCCAAACTCACTATGCATCCTTTTTTGTAATTTATTAGCAAGTATGCGTTTTATTGCTTTGATTTGTGCAATCGATTACCAATAAACCAAAAATGAGATATAAACTGTTAATGGCGTGCTTTTTAGCACTGGTTACTCTATGTGCGTACGCGCAGAACAAACACAGCAAATCGACATTGTACCCTTCATATAAAGGACTGATTATGGCGGGTTATCAGGGCTGGTTCAGGGCTGCCGGCGATGGCAGTAACCAGCGCAGCTATGTATACGGTAACGAAAATAGCTCGGGCATTGATATGTGGCCTGATGTGACGGATTATGAAAAGACCTACGACACGCCATTTAAATTAGCCAATGGTCAAACCGCCAAATTTTTTAGTTCGGCAGATAAAAGTACTGTTGATTTACATTTTAAATGGATGCAGCAGTACGGTGTAGATGGAGTATTTATTCAGCGCTTTTTCAACAATGCTAAAAAAGCAAATCATACACCTAACGGCACGGTGGTAATCAGGAATGCTTTCGAGGCCGCCTCTAAATATAAACGTGCTGTAGCTGTTATGTACGATCTTTCGGGATTATCCGCATCTGGCGAAGACTGTTCTACTATTATTGAGGACTGGAAATATCTGGTAGATGAGCTGAAAGTAACCAATCAGGACGGCGCCAAAACATACCTGCATGAAAATGGTAAGCCCGTAGTAGCTATATGGGGCGTCGGTTTTCCTGACCGGCCTTATAATATCCGAAATATAGGTTTAGGGCGATTAATCGATTTTTTGAAAAATGATCCGGTTTATGGTGGTTGTGCGGTGATGCTGGGTGTGCCGAATTCATGGCGTACATTGCGCGCCGACTGCCTGCCTGATCCATACCTGCATGATATTATAAAACAATGTGATATGGTATTACCCTGGAGTGTACAGCGTTATTCGCCTTTATTGCATAATGACATGGATAGGTATCGTGACGATGTGATTGACGACATCAAATGGTGCCGCGAAAATAACATCGAATATGTACCTTGTGTTTATCCGGGTTTTAGCTGGCACAACCTGAGCCGTCGCGAGTTTCCGGATGATATTAAACCTGTAGGCTCTATCCCGCGCGAGGGCGGCCGTTTTTACTGGCAGATGCTGTCGACAGCTATGAAAGCCGGTGCGCAGATGCTCTATGTAGCAATGTTTGATGAAATTAACGAAGGAACTGCTATATTTAAGGTAACGGATAATCCGCCGGTGACAGCGCCGGGTTCCCAAACGTCGTTTGTAAACCTTGATGGCAAACCATCCGATTTGTACTTGAAGTTAACCGGCGAGGCCGCGAAAATATTGCGCAAAGAAAAGCCCCTGGTTTTCAAAACCCCTCAGTTTGACACCAAATAAAACCAATAGATTATGAACTTAAAAATGAATTTTAAAAGTGCTTTGAATGTTATTGGCCTGCTGGCTGTCTGTATTTTGTTTAATGCCGGTATAGCATTAGCCAAACCTAAACCAAAGATTTTAGTGTTTAGCAAAACCAGGGGTTTTCACCACTCGTCTATAGCTGTGGGTAACACGGCGATCATTAAATTAGGTGACGAAAATAACTTTGATGTAGATACCACGACTGACGCTGCGAAGTTTACATTAGATAATCTGAAGCAATATTCGGCCATTGTGTTTTTGAGTACGACAGGCATGAGCAATCAGCTGTTTACCGGGGATCAAAAAGCGGCCTTAATGAAATATATGGAACAAGGTGGCGGCTATATGGGCATTCATGCAGCTACGGATTGCTGTTATGACTGGCCATGGTATGGTAAAATGTCCGGCGCTTATTTTAAGGGGCACCCGGCTCAGCAAGAAGCCGTGATACAGGTGGTTGATCCTAATACCGTTGCCACCAGTTTTTTACCTAAAGAATGGAAACGAAAAGACGAATGGTATTCCTTTAAAGATATGGCGACCGACCTGCATGTGATTTTAAAGATCGACGAAAGCAGCTACCAGCAACCTGGCTTGCAGATGGGCGACCACCCAATGGCCTGGTATCATAACTATGACGGCGGCCGTGCATTCTATACCGAGCTGGGCCATACTGACGAATCATATGCAGATCCGCTTTATTTGAAACACATACTTGGCGGCATTCAATATGCCATGGGGGTGAAAAAGATTAATAAGTAAGTTATAAAGGCAGGTTGTTTTCAACCTGCCTTTATATGATATGCGGTAGAGCGCAATCCGTTGCAGAAAAGTGATCCAGAAAATGACTTATAAGTCATAAAACCTGATCCAAAGTGATCCAAATTTTAGAGCAAAAATCATTAACTAATTTATTTTCAAATAGTTAAATTTTTGAAATGATCCAAATGATCCAGGTGATACACATTCATCCGTGGATCACCGGCAGCCGACTGTATTACATAAAATGCAAAACATTGGGTATCTGCCCTATTCATATTTACCAGGATCAGCATTAATAGCCGACGGCGGCGAATCCTCAACTTTAGTACCCCACGCTTTATTTGGGCGATCGCCCATTTGCAAAACCAGCGTACCACCGTTGATCAGGTCTTTGTGTGTAAACCACGGCTTATTCAGCATCTTGCCGTTTAAGGTGGCTTTTTGAATATAAACGTTGGTTTTAGAATTGTTAATCGCTTTGATAGTAAATACCTTACCCGACGGCAATTTAATACTCACCTGGCTAAAGCTTGGGCTGCCGATGTTATAAATAGGGATACCCGGCGTAACCGGGAAAAATCCCATCATCGATAAAACTACGAATGCAGTAGTGCCGCCGCCGTCTTCATCGCCTGGAATGCCAAATACATTATCCGGATACCAGGTATCCATCAGCATGCGGATGCGTTTCTGGGTTTTCCATGGAGCGCCCAGGTAATTGTACAGGTAGGGGATATGATAACTGGGCTCGTTACCCATCACAAATTGCCCAACTAATCCCGAAGCATCCGGCTGGTTTAACCAAAAAAGGAACTTAGGCAAACCCAGGTCTTCTCTAAACAATTGATCCAGTTTAGCTTCCGCTTTTGCACGGCCGCCCATTTTTTCAAACAAGCCTTTTAAATCATGTTTTGGCGTCCAGTTATAGGTGTATGAGTTGTTTTCGGTGACATATTCGCGCCCCAACAATTTGGTATTGTACGGATAAATCCAGTTGCCCTGTTTATCTTTGGGCCACACAAAGCCTTCCTTTTCGTTATAAACATTAGCATAATTACCGGCACGTTTTAAAAACAAAGCCTTATCCTGCGGGTAGCCTGCAGGCGCGGCCAGTTGAGCAATCTCCCAGTCGCAAATACTCCATTCCAAAGTGATTGAAACACCCTCATTGCCGCGGCCTTCCCACCATTTGTCCATATCAACGCCGTCTTTACTGCCACGTTCTTCGGGGTGTGTTGAGTACAGATAGCCATGCGTATTATAAAATGAGTCGATAGCCATCGCCGGGCCGTTTCGCCACGGAAGCAAGGTGCCCTGTAATGAGTTCTTCTTTAAGCCTTCGTAAGCAGTTTTTACGTCAAAACGCAATCCTTTATTCCAGGCATCTGCCATCCAAGAAGCTGCGTGGTTACCGGTCATGGCCGGCCAATCACCGGTGGCCAGCGCAAAGGCCGGCATCCAGCCGCTTTGCTTATACATAGTGATGTAGGAATTGATCTTTTGCGTTTCCTTTTCGGGGTCGAGAATGGTATGCAGAGGCTCGTCGGCTATGTACATGTCCCAAATCCAGTTATCAACAAAAAATGGTTCTTTGCTTTGATGTACCTGATGGTCATAAGCACTGTAATACTCACCATATTCATTAATGTCAACCATTCGCTCGTAAGTGCGGTACAATGCAGTATAAAAGGTTCGTTTTTTTGCCGGGGTGCCACCTTGCACGCTAATCTGACTTAACTTTTGGTTCCAGACAGCTTTCGCCTTATCTCTTATGGTATTAAAATTCCAATTCGGGATCTCCGTATAAAGATTAAATTTAGCATGCTCAACGCTGATGTATGAAATAGCGTATTTGAACTTGACCACTTTACTTTCAAACTTTGCCAGCAAGTGCTTTTTCTCTTTATCATTTTGATAGATGGTTTTGCTGATATCCTGATCGGTCTCCGCATAAAAATAAACCTTAAGGCCTGATATTTCTTCAGTTCCGGTTATCACGCGTTTACCCTGTTGCTCAACTATACCCGAGGCGCCATTTAAACCTATCCGCAGGTAACTATTATCGCCGTCCTGAAAGTCGGTTTGAAAGAAGCCGCTTTTAGCTGAGGGGGTAAACGCTACTGTAATTCCGTTATCTTCTTCGTCAGCCTGGTAATAATAAGGTGTTGACTTTTCTGTGGCGATGGTAAAACGCTTGCCCCAAAAACTATCATCAGCCTTACCTTTTAAGGGCAAAAAGGAAAAAGCGTACTCGGTGCGATGCGATACCACGCAGAGCGGAAAGAAGGTGATCTGGTCGTCCAATTGATCCTGTTTCATCGGGAACGTCCGCAGCATAGAATTTGGCAGATGCACAGTTTGTCTTGTTGGCTGCAATACAATGCCCGAGCCGCCAATGGCGGGGTCGACATAGTCTAACGGGGATAATGCAGTTATTTTCTTTTGCTGCGCGATGACGCTTATCGATGCTAATAAAATGGCAGATGCTATAAATAAGTGCTTCCTCATGGCCTTACCATTTATTGTTTAAGTAAAGGTCATTGCCATTGCTTGGTGGAGCATCATCCGGAGCAGCGCCCCAGCTTTTATTGGGGCGATCACCCATTTTAAAGTTGATAGTGGCGCCGTTAACCAGGTCGGTATGCGTAAACCAGGGTTTGTTCAAAGTTATACCATTCAGCGTAGCGCTTTGGATATACTTATTGTCTGCCGAACTGCCCGCTGCATTAATAGTAAATACTTTGCCATTAGGTAAGTTAATAGTCACCTTTGTAAACACCGGGCTGCCAATATTATAAACTGGGATGCCTGCAGTTACCGGGAAAAATCCCATCATCGAAAATACTACAAATGAGGTCATGCCGCCGCCGTCCTCATCGCCGGGAATGCCAAACAGGTTATCCGTATACCAGGTATTCAAAAGCATGCGAATGCGTTTCTGCGTTTTCCATGGTGCCCCCATGTAGTTATATAAATAAGGGATATGGAAGCTTGGTTCATTACCCATTACAAATTGGCCCACCAGGCCGGAAGCGTCAGGCTGGGTTTTCCAGAAGATGAATTTAGCAGTGCCCAAGTCTTCACGAAACAGTTGATCCAGTTTAGCCTCAGCTTGCTTGGTACCGCCCATCAGGTTAAACAAACCTTTAAAGTCGTGCTTAACCACCCAGTTGTAGGTGTAGGCATTGTTCTCCGTAAAGAACTCACGACCGGCAGACTTCGGGTCCATATCTATCCATTTGCCATCTTTATCCTTGGCCCACATAAAACCTTTGTCTTTCCTGAAGACGTTCTGATAGTTTTTTGATCTGGCCATAAAAAGTTTCTCGTCGGCGGGTTTATTCAACTCGGCAGCCAGGCGACTAATATTCCAATCGCTGTAACTGTTTTCTAAGGTCACAGAAACAGCCTGGCGTTTTTCCCAAACTTTCTCTACCTGTGGTACAGTCTCCGGTTCGCCATAGTGTAAGCCGGGCATGTAGCCATGTTTATTATAAAAAGAATCAAGTACAGTTGCCGGGCCATTGTTCCAGGGCAGGAGCGTGGCTTCAAGCGAATTTTTGCGCAAACCTGCGTATGCGCTCTTTAAATCAAAATTACGCAGCCCCTTAAACCAGGCATCTGCCATCCACGACGCAGCGTGATTGCCGGTCATAGCCGGCCAGTCGCCAAAAATTAATGCAAAAGACGGCATCCAATCACTTTGCTGATACATGGTGATGTAGGAATTGATCTTATCCTGCTCTTTAGCCGGATCAAGTATCATATGCAGCGGGCCGAGCGCAATGTAAGTGTCCCAGATCCAATTATCTATAAAGAAAGGCTTATTACTTTGATGCACGGCATGGTCATAAGCGCTGTAATATTTTCCATGCTCATTAATGTCAACCATCCGCTCATAGCAGCGGTAAAGTGAGGTGTAGAAAACACGTTTTTGTGCCAGGGTACCGCCTTCAACATTTATTTGCGACATTACTTTGTTCCACGCGTTATAAGCGGTAGCCTTTACTTTATTAAAGTCCCAACCGGGTATTTCGGCATGTAAGTTCTCCTTAGCTTGTTCAACGCTAATGTAGGAGATAGCGTATTTAAAACTGATATTCTTTGGCGCTTTTATGAGTACATTTTTTGTTTTATTAACCGTTTCAGACAGGTCACCATTGGCCTCAGCATAAAAATAGGCCTTCATCCCATGGAAAACTTCGGTGCCTGTAAGTGTGCGCTTGTCAGCCAAAGTAATTTGACCGTCCTCATTCAGAATACCCAGTCGCAAATAATTGTCTGTATTGTTTTTAAAAGCGATTTTGAAAAAGCCGCTTTTTTCTGATGGCGTGAATTCCAGCAGGTTTCCTTCATCACTCAATTCTGATTTATAATAGTAGGGGGTTAGTACCTCATAGTTATACACCTGTTTCTTATTCCAGAGTGTATTTGTATTAGCGCCGCTAATCGGCATAAAGCTAAATAGAGAAACTACGCGATGCGATGCAATGGTCAATGGAAAGTATGATATTTGGTCGTCTAAAGCGTCTTTCCGTACCGGAAAAACTCTGATCAACTGATTGGGTAGTTGTATAGTAGGGCGGGTGGGCTCTAATATTAAGCCGACACCTCCAATTGACGGGTCAATATAGCTCAGGTTAGATTTTTTTTGCTGCGCTATTGCATCGGTACATAGCAATAATAAACAGGCAAAAACTACTTTAAAGTTTTTCATCTGGTAAATTGTATTTTAGGATAATTGGTAAAAAGCTTTATAGCCCAACGGACTTTATCAAAGGCTAAGTCCGCGATAAATATAGAGAAATTATTTTATCTTGTATATACAACTTAAAATTGATAGTTTTAATCGGGGATATTTAAATGTAATTAAAATTTAATAATCCCGTAGCTTAACTAACAGTATTATGTTGTCTTTTATATAGCAGGTTGTAATACTATTTGTAGGTAATTTTTAGAATTTATAAATTAAAATGCCAATATTGTATTGAAATTGGCTATTTAATGAGAGTTTTCTATCGGTCATTGTTCTTTCTTTGTACTAACATTATAAACCAATATTATAATCCTTATTTAATGATGAAAAAGTTACTTTTTATCCTGGCTGCCGTTGCGGTAGCATTTAACTGCCATGCCCAGCAAGGCGAAAAATTTAATGGCTTAGATATGAATCTGAGCAATTTGTCAAAAGTATCCGATGCGCAATCGCGCTCTATAAGCCCTGAGAATTTTACAGGCGAAAAAGGTAAGGGCGGCATGGCCGATCCGGTAAAAGATAAAGGCAAACGTAACGTGGCAAATGCTTCAAATGCTGCGCGCGAATTAGGTCAGGGTTGGAAAGTTAATCCTTACATCATTATTAATCCCGGAGAAACTATCACCATAGCCGAAATGGAAGGCCCGGGCGCCATACAGCATATCTGGATGACTCCAACCGGTAATTGGCGCTTATCTATCCTTCGCGTTTATTGGGATGATGAAACCACCCCTTCAATCGAAGCTCCGGTAGGTGCGTTCTTTGGTATGGGATGGAATGCTTATGCACCTATTAACTCATTGCCGGTTACAGTGAATCCGGGTAGCGCATTTAACTGCTACTGGAAAATGCCTTTCCGCAAAAAATGCCGTATCACTATGGAAAACATGGATGATCGCGCTATGAGCCTTTATTACCAGGTAGATTATACTTTAACAAAAGTTGCCGATAATGAAGCTTATTTCCACGCGCAATTCAGAAAATCAACCCCTAATGATCATTCAGTTTACACCATTGTAGATGGTGTTAAAGGTAAAGGCCAGTATGTAGGTGTTTACATGGGTGTTGATGTAAATAATAATGGCTGGTGGGGCGAAGGCGAGATCAAATTTTACTTGGATGGCGACTCAAAATTTGCAACCATAGTAGGTACAGGTACTGAAGACTATTTCTGTGGATCATATGATTTTGATACCCGTAAGCGTAACGCAGCGGGAGGTGAAGACGTGGCATACACCGAATTCTCGACAGCTTATACCGGTTTACCACAAGTTATAAGGGGCGATGGTCACTATTCGATCAGACAGCGCTTTGGTTTATACAGATGGCATATCCAGGATCCTATCCGTTTTGATAAAGATCTAAAAGTTACTATTCAGGATCTGGGCTGGAAATCTGGCGGAAGATATTTAGCGCAACATTCTGATATTATCTCTGTAGCGTTTTGGTATCAACAAGGTCCGAATGGAACTTATCCAAAACTACCATCAAAAGACGAGTTAGAGATCAACTAATTAACTGAAATTAATCTGATATGAAGAACGGATCAGGTCGCCGCGGGTTCCTCAGGAATTTAGGTGTAGGGGGGATGGCTGCAATTTTGCCGGTTGGCCGCTTGAAAGCTGCTGAGAGAATATCGGCAGATGAAAATACTTCAGCCGCTGTCGTACCGGGTAAACGTAAATACAATGCGCCTTATAGCGGTCAGTATTTAAATCGTGTTGCCTTTCCAATAGGAGGCATCGGAGCTGGTATGTTTTGCCTGGAAGGTACTGGTGCGTTATCGCACATGTCGGTGCGTAATAATCCGGACGTATTCAATGAACCCGCCATGTTTGCGGCCATCAGCATAAAAGGTGTACCCAATGGCGCCAAAGTGTTAGAGGCAAAGGTTCCAACCTGGAAAAAATTTGGTAATCGCGATGCAGGCTTAGGTGGTACTGGTGGTGCTACCTGGGGGCTGGCGCGTTTTGAATCGGCGGAGTTTGCTGCCCGTTTTCCGTTTGCTGATATTACCTTGTTTGATAAAGATATTCCTCTGCATGTCGACATAAAAGGCTGGAGTCCGTTCATTCCTACAGATGCCGATAGTGCAAGTTTGCCGGTGGGTGGGCTGGAATATCATTTCAAAAATACCAGCGCTAAATCACATGATTGTATTTTCTCCTACAATAGCCGCAACTTTATGGAGCAGCCGGGTACCAAAAACGAGGTAAAAGCTATAAAAAATGGCTTTGTGCTTTCGGCTGATGGCACTAAGGAAGATCCGCAGAAACAAGGCGATTTTGCCATTTATACCGATGATGCGACTACAGTTGTAGATCATTGCTGGTTTAGGGGTGGCTGGTTTGATGGTTTGACGATGGCCTGGAAAGGTATTCAAAATCATGAGATAAAAAGCAATCCGGCGGTAGATGCCGGCGCGCCTGGAGCGTCACTTTTTGTGCCATTCACCCTAAAACCGGGTCAGGAGAAGACTATCCGTCTGATGATGGCGTGGTATGTGCCAAATACCAAGTTGCGTATGGGCGAGGTTGACCCGGCTGATAAAGCAAAAGTTGAGGCCGATCCTCTTTTAAAATATCATAAACCCTGGTATAGCAGTAAGTTCAAAAATATTGAAGAAGTGGCCGATTTCTGGACAAGCAATTATGCTGATCTTCGTAAAAAAACGAAGCTGTTTACCGACACATTTTACAAAAGCACGCTGCCGCCCGAGGTTACAGAGGCGATAGCGGCTAACCTTACTATTCTAAAATCGACCACCGTATTGAGACAGTACGACGGCCGCTTTTGGTGCTGGGAGGGTACAGGAGATACCTGGGGCAGTTGTCATGGTTCATGCACCCACGTATGGAACTATGCGCAAGCTGTGTCACATCTATTCCCTACTTTAGAGCGTAGCCTGCGCGATACAGAGTTTAATGAGAGCCAGAATGCAGAAGGCCACCAGATGTTTCGCTCTAATTTGCCGATAACACGCGTGGTACATAACTTTCACGCCGCGTCCGACGGGCAATTGGGGGGGATCATGAAAGTGCATCGCGAATGGCGGATTAGCGGCGATACGGAATGGCTGAGATCAATCTATCCGAAGGTACAGACCAGCCTTGATTATTGTATTAAAACCTGGGATCCGAAAGGTAATGGCGTTATTCAGGAACCGCATCATAATACTTATGATATTGAGTTTTGGGGGCCGACAGGCTTTGCTACCAGTTTTTACCTGGGTGCGCTAAACTCGCTTATCACCATGGGCAAGCATTTGGGTAAAGACGTAACCCGCTATGAGACACTATATGTTAAGGGCAAAAAATACATGGAAAGCGAGCTCTATAACGGTGAGTATTTTCAACAAAAAATAGAATGGAAAGAGCTACAGGCACCTGATCCGACAAAAGTACAGTCATTTGCTACAGGTTATACGCCAGAGGCCAGAGCGGTATTGGAAAAAGAAGGCCCGAAATACCAGTATGGTACAGGTGTATTATCTGATGGTGTGATGGGGGGATGGTTATCAAGAATGTGTGGTTTGGGAGATCCATTGGATAAAACTAAAACCCGAAATCATTTAAGCGCTGTACACCGTTATAACTTTAAAACTAACCTGCATGAACATTCAAACCCGCAACGCCCTACCTATGCCATTGGCGATGAAGGTGGTTTGTTGTTGTGTTCATGGCCAAAAGGTGGTATGCTTTCATTGCCATTTGTTTATAGTAACGAAGTATGGACAGGTATTGAGTACCAGGTAGCCTCGCACCTGATGTTGATGGGCGAAGTTCAAAAAGGACTCGACATTGTTCGTGCCTGCCGGGACAGATATAACGGCGAAGTGCGTAATCCGTTTAACGAATATGAATGCGGCCATTGGTATGCCCGCGCTATGTCAAGCTATGGTATGATAGAAGGGCTTACCGGTGTACGTTATGACGCTATAGACAAAGACCTGCATATCGACTCACGAATCGGCGATTTTACCAGTTTTCTATCAACCGCTACCGGTTTTGGTACGGTGACCTTAAAAGCAGGCATCCCGCATCTGGATGTAGTATATGGTGAGATACCGGTTAATAAAGTGATCGTTTCGGGTGTGACTAAAAAATTGGGATAATATCCACAAATGCTACTTATGAAAATTACAGGAAAACAAATTATTGGATATTCAACTGCTGACAGTAAATCGGATACATTTAAAAGTTCAATAGCTATGGAGGATCATTCAGGTCCATACCTTTTTGGCGAAGCGACGGCCGCTAATGTTGACGAAGCTGCTAAAAAAGCAAACGCTGCTTTTAGAACTTACAAGCTGTTACCCGCTGCCGACAAAGTTGAATTTTTAGAAACCATTGCAGCCGAGATTAACGGCATTCGTGAGACGCTGGTTAATATAGCGATGCAGGAAACACATCTGCCGCAACCACGTTTGAACGGCGAGATAGACAGAACCATTAATCAGATCAATCTTTTCGCTAACTTATTAAACGAAGGCTCTTGGGTAAATGCCATCATTGACAAGGCCATGCCTGATCGTCAACCTTTACCAAAGCCTCATATTTGCCAAATGCAACGGCCTTTAGGCCCGGTTGCGGTATTTGGCGCAAGTAACTTCCCCTTTGCGTTCTCAGTTGCCGGTGGCGATACGATATCTGCCTTAGCTGCGGGCTGCCCGGTAGTTTACAAAGCGCACTTTGGACATCCGGTAACTTCAGAGCTTGTAGGTAAGTGCATTGCCGAAGCTGCAAAGAAAACAGGTATGCCTGATGGCGTTTTCTCTTTACTGCAAGGCAAAACTACAGAAGGCGGCCAGGCTTTGGTAAATCATCCATTGATTAAGGCAGTTGGCTTTACGGGTTCATTGCGTGGGGGCAGAGCACTATTTGACTCGGGAGTTAAACGCGAAGAGCCTATCCCGGTTTATGCCGAAATGGGTAGTGTAAATCCGGTGTTTTTATTGCCGGGCAAGTTGAAAGACGATCCGGAAGGATTGGCCAGGTCTTTGGTTGCATCGAATATTTTAGGCGTAGGCCAGTTCTGCACTAATCCCGGTGTGATCTTGATGCTCAGGGGCAATGACACAGACAGATTTCTGAAACAATATGCCGAGTCGTTAACAGCCGCAAACGGTGGCTTAATGCTGACAGATGCTATTTATGGAGCCTATTGTAAAAGTATTACCGGGTTAGAATCTTTACCATCCTTAAAGTCACTGGGTAAAGGTGTTTCAAACGCCAACCACGCTATTCCGGAAGCTTTTTCTGTTTCAGGAGCGGATTTTTTGAAAGAAAAGTCGCTGTTTGAGGAACATTTCGGTCCGGTAGCTTTACTTGTTGTTGCTGATGATGAACAGCAGTTATTAGAAATAGCTGAAAATATTCCCGGCCAGATCACTAACAGCGTTTGGGCTAATCAGGCCGATGTATCAGCTTATAAAGAATTATTCGATATACTGGAAGAAAAAGCAGGCCGGGTAATGATTAACAACGTGCCTACAGGGGTGGAAGTTACCCATGCTATGCAGCACGGCGGACCGTATCCTGCTACTACCGATAGCCGCACAACTTCGGTGGGTTCTCAGGCAATTTATCGTTTTGTAAGACCAGTTTGTTATCAGAATTTCCCGCAGGAACTGTTACCTCCCGAACTGCAGGACAGTAATCCGTTAAACATTTGGCGCAAGGTCGACGGTCAATTAACCAGGGACACCCTGGCTTAAACATTTATTATGCGAACTATAACTTTAAAAATACATCCCAAAGATAACATTGAGGTAGCGCTTGCCGATTTAAAGGCAGGTGATACTATATCTTCAGGAGATAGGCAGATCACTTTATTGGGTGACGTGACTGCCAAACATAAATTTGCGCTGCAGGATCTTAATCCCGGTGATGACGTGCTGATGTATGGTGTATTGGTGGGTAAGGCAGTGTTACCCATAAAAATCGGCGAACCGGTGACTACCAACAATATTAAACATGCGTCAGGCGAATACGAGCTGCGCGAGCGTAAAACCGATTGGCTGATGCCTGATCTATCTGCCTGGAAAGACCGTACTTTTGTGGGTTATCATCGTGCCGATGGTTCGGTAGGAGTAGCCAATTACTGGCTCGTTATACCGCTGGTATTCTGTGAGAATCGCAATGTCCAGGTTATACAAGACGCTTTTGCGAAAGAACTGGGTTACCAAACTGATATTTCTCCGGAACGGGATCATGTAAAGCAATTGATCCAATTATATCGTGAAGGAAAAAATGCGGACGAAATTTTAGATGCTGATTTAAATACACGCGGCGGTCTGAAAGCCAGGGATGAAAAGATATTCCCTAATGTAGATGGTATCAAATTTTTGAACCATTCGTTAGGTTGCGCAGGTATTAAAGAAGACACCCGTGGCTTATGCGGCTTGCTTGCCGGATATATTACCCATGCTAACGTCGCGGGAGCTACTGTGCTGAGCTTAGGTTGCCAAAACGCGCAGATAGATATGCTAAAGGAGGAGATCTATAAACGCGATCCTAATTTCTCTAAGCCGTTATACCTGCTTGAACAACAACAGATCGGCAGTGAAACCGAATTACTGAATCAAGCTATCAAGAAAACATTTACAGGTTTAATTGAAGCGAATAAAAACACCCGGAAACCTGCTCCATTAAGCAAACTCTGTGTAGGCTTAGAGTGCGGTGGTTCTGATGGATTTTCGGGCATATCGGCTAATCCATCGCTGGGTCATGCCTCCGATATCATAGTGGGGCTGGGTGGCTCCGTTATTCTCTCAGAATTTCCTGAGCTGTGCGGCGTTGAACAGGAGTTGAGCGATCGTTGCGTTGATGATGAAACTGCAGGTAGATTTATCCATTTAATGCGCACTTATCATGACAGAGCTAAGGCTTTAGGTTCAGGATTTGACTCTAACCCTTCAGCCGGTAATGTACGCGATGGTCTGATAACCGATGCCATTAAATCGGCTGGTGCTGCAAAAAAAGGCGGTACATCGCCGGTGGCAGATGTGTTGGACTACCCTGAAAAAGTTAGGAAGCCAGGCCTTACATTGTTATGCACCCCGGGTAGCGATGTAGAATCTACCACTGCTGAAGTAGGTTCGGGGGCAACTATTGTTGTATTTACTACCGGTTTGGGTACGCCTACCGGTAACCCGATCACGCCGGTAGTGAAAGTATCAACCAATACCAGGCTATACAATAAAATGACGGACATCATTGACATTGATGCAGGTACTGTGATCAGCGGCGATGAGACCATTAACCAAGCTGGCGAACGTATTCTGGAGCATATTATTCGCATAGCCAGCGGCGAGGAAAAAGCCAAGGCTGTTGCTGGGGGACATGACGATTTTATACCATGGAAAAGAGGTATATCTCTTTAAAATTGATACCAATGAAATTATACAAAACAACAAAAGGCATTTTTTTACAGGATGATAAAACGGTTTATCAACTCAATTATCAATGGGACGAATTAGTAAACCGCGATAGTTTACATAGCTTTTTAGCAGCTGCAACTCAATCGGCAACTAAAGTAAGCGGCGATAACTGGCAAGATGGCTTATTACCCCCGATACAAAACCAGGAAATTTGGGCTGCGGGGGTAACTTACCTGCAAAGCCGTGACGCCAGGGTAGAGGAGTCGCAGTCGTCAGGCGGATCTGATCTTTATAAAAGGGTTTATGATGCCGAGCGCCCGGAGATATTTTTTAAGTCGACAGCAGCTCGTGCAGTTGGCCATGGTCAGCATATCAGCATCCGCAAGGATTCTACCTGGAATGTGCCGGAGCCTGAATTGACTTTGTTTGCAAATAGCAATGGCGATATTCAAGGATACACAGTTGGTAATGATATGAGCTCGCGCAGTATTGAAGGCGAAAATGCCCTATATCTGCCCCAGGCGAAAACTTATGATAAGAGCGCAGCTATTGGCCCATGCCTGGCCGTATTGCCTGCGCCGATAAACAGAGAGACTGTTATAAGCATTGTTATAAAACGTAGTAATGAAGCGGTTTATAATGATCAAACACCACTCTCAAGGATGAAACGTTCATTAGAAGAGCTGGCTGGTTTCTTGTTTAGAGAGCTGACATTCGTTCATGGTGTTTATTTGATGACCGGTACTTGCTTGGTGCCTCCCAATGATTTTACATTGACTCCCGGCGATGTTGTTGAGATCACTATTGAGGGAATTGGTACCCTGACTAACATTGTAGCCTATAACTAATAAGTTAAATTTTAATTATCACCTTATAAACCTAAAATGATGAGCAATAAATTAAAATTGAATTATGCAGCAATAGCATTTGCTGTAATCTTTGCATCATGCCAGTCGAATAGTAAAACAGAGACCACTGAAAGCGACACCACAACAAGCTATAAACGCGGAACATACGGATATGATCTTGATTTCCTTAAAAAGAACGATAGTGTATTTGTATTAAAAAGTGCGGATGGCGCGGCGCAAGTTATCGTATCGGCAAAATATCAGGGTAAAGTATTTACGTCGACCGCCGAGGGCCTTGAAGGGCGTAGCTTTGGTTGGATAAACTATAAAACCTTTAAAGCTGATACCGACTCACACATGAATGCCTACGGCGGCGAGAATCGTTTATGGCTGGGCCCGGAGGGAGGCAAGTTTTCCTTGTTCTTTAAGCCGGGTGCCAAAATGGCTTTCCCGGATTGGCATACGCCAAAAGCCTTTGATACAGAAAGCTGGAAAATAATATCTGCCGATGATAAAAAGGTGGCCATGAGCAAGGATATGGATCTGCAAAACTACGCAGGTACACAATTAAAGATCAAGGTTGATCGGGATATAACCTTGTTGGATAACGCTGGTATCGAAAGCGCTTTAGGCATCAAATTAACTCCTGAAACAAAAGCCGTGGGTTTTCAGGCTGATAACACGCTGACCAACGCCGGGAATATGGAATGGACGCAAACAACAGGTGCGCCATGTATGTGGAACCTGGATATGTTTACGCCATCGCCGAAGGTGGTTATCATTATCCCATATAACAATGCCAAAACCGAAAAGGTGGCTACTACCGATTATTTCGGACAGATACCTGCAGACAGAATAGTTTATAAAAACAACGTGCTTTATTTTAAAGCCGACGGTAAAATGCGCGGTAAACTGGGTATTACGCCTAAAAGAGCTATGCCGGTTATCGGTAGTTATGACGCTACTAATAACGTGTTAACTATTGCCAAGTTCGACGTTGATAACAAGGGCCTTTACCTGAACCAGGAATGGCGCACAGACCGTGAGCCATTAAGCGGCGATGCAGTGAATGCCTATAACGACGGTCCGCTTGCTGACGGCAGCCAGATGGGGCCATTTTATGAAATTGAGAGTGTTTCGCCAGCCGCTTTCCTTAAACCGGGAGCCAAGCTGCAGCATCAACATAAAGTGTTTCATTTTACCGGTGATAAGGCGGCTTTAAACACTATTGCTCAAAAAGTATTGGGCGTAAGCTTAGCCGATGCAGAGTCTGTGTTTAAATAAATTGT
The DNA here is from genome assembly GCF_039539265.1 of Mucilaginibacter panaciglaebae. Classification (NCBI taxonomy): domain Bacteria; kingdom Pseudomonadati; phylum Bacteroidota; class Sphingobacteriia; order Sphingobacteriales; family Sphingobacteriaceae; genus Mucilaginibacter; species Mucilaginibacter panaciglaebae. The sequence continues at coordinate 99,162 of NZ_BAABCV010000001.1, read as the reverse complement.
GCGGATATGCTGATGTGCAAATAAGTAAATAAATACAATAAAGGCCGATGATCTCACCGGCCTTTATTGTAAAGCCTGTTAAGGCGTTTACACATCTACAAGTGCATCACGTGTACAGTGTATGATTTAGCGTATTGCAAAGGCGTAATTTTGAGTAATGATTTAAACTGCCTGTTAAAATTTGACAGGTTGTTAAAACCGCACTCGTAACAGATTTGCGATACCGATTTTTGATTTTCTATCAATAATTTGCAAGCATACCCGATTCTTATTTCCAGTAAAAACTGCCAGTAAGTTTTAAGGGTCCGCGTTTTAAAATACCGACAAAACGAGTTAGGGCTTAAGCTGGCAGCTTCGGCAGCTTCTTTAATAGATATATTATTTTTAAAGTTGTTGAAAGTATAAGTGTAAATGAGGTTGATCTTATCAGTAGTAGTTAAATCATAAGTTTTATTGAAGCCTGGTGTGGCCAGCAATGTGTATTCGCCGCTACGGCTTATGACGTCCAATATCCCCAGCAAAAATTCAATGCGCTTAGGGCCGGTTACATGTAAATTGTCTTCCATAGCCTTGATCACATAATCGCGGGTTTCGCCGGTTATCTGCAAACCACGTTTAGCCAAGTCAAGCATTTCTTTGATCAGCCTTAACTCAGGCAACTGCATAAACCCGATGCCCCAAAAATCATCCCTAAAGTGTATGGCTATAGCTTCAATATTTAATGTGGGGATATTTTTAAAGTAAATTGAATCGCTGCGCCACATGTGCGGCAGGTTTGAGCCAAGCAGTATCAGGTCGCCATTCTCAAACGGAGCCATGCTATCACCAACCAGCCTCACCCCGGTACCTTTGCGAATATAGGTCAATTCAATTTCAGGGTGATAATGCCAGTGGTTATATAGGAATGGATAGATATCCTCCCTGATACTGAAGGAATTATTACCGCTATCGACTTTTCTTAATATAGGTTTCATGGCTTACTCACTATCTAATTTTCACTTGGTCGAAGTAACTGCGGCCACCAAACAGCAAAGAAGGAGCTTTTATTGCCATTGCCTGCAGATGCATAGTCACATAAGGTAATCTCGACTGGACCTTTCGCAGCTTCAGTGTACGATTCGGGGATGAATTTAGCTTTGCAAAGTAATAGGATGTCATCGCCGATGTTATTTGTCAAGTCGGTAAGTGCAATGTAGCCGTTCCTGTCAGCAAGCGGTCGCATAACCGCAGATATATTCGTGCCCTCAAAACGAGTGTCGCGAGCGAGAACTATCGGCCCACGCATAATGGCAGCGCTTTGTAAAGCGGTACCTGTTTGAATTACCCGCCCCCGCATGTCCAGCTGTAAAGTTATTTTGTCGCCGGTTTTCCAGGTGCGTTTTATTTTGGTGTAGCGCCCAGGTTGTATACCGGTTATTTCTACACCGTTGACGCTGAGTTTGGTTTTAGCGCTCCAAGCCGGGATGCGAATGTTTATAGCCATATCCTCCGTTTTTGGAAGATTGACTTCGATATTAATAAAGCCTGATTTCGGATAGTCTGTGTGCTGACTTAATATTATAGCCTGACTTTTAGGGGTTGTTAGTTTGAATACTCCATCTGCAAAGTAATTCAACTGTAATCCATCTATGTTTTCCATCGCCATAAATAGCGGGATGGCAAACAAGCCGCGCGGGCCGCTGGCTATACAGCAATTCAAACCCATGCCGCATTGCTCGCTGCCCGGCAGGCGTTCGCCGTTTAGAGGTGTATATTTAGCCCATTCCGCGCCGTGTTTGCTCATCGACCCCAACAGGGCGTTATAATAGGTACGTTCGGCTTCATCAGCATATTTAGCATCGCCGGTGAGGCGTAGCAATTGCTGGGTAAGCTTAAGCCAGGTGACGGTAACGCAAGTTTCCTGAAAATGATTGATGGGCGTGTTTTCCACCGCCTTGCCACCAAACCACATCTCGGTAGAAGCACCAGAACCGGCGATATCGATCTCGGTCTTTTTGATATTGTCCCATACATCTTCGACCGCCTGACGATAAGTTTTATTTCCGGTGATACGGTATAATTCCAACAGCCCCTCGTAACAAGACATCATCTCGTAAGCTTTCTGTCCCTGCTCGGGGCTATACCAATTCTTTGGCTTAGGAAAACGTTCGGCAACATTCACATTAGCTTTGCTGATTAATTGAGGGCCTTCGGGTGTTTCCCATTGACGTACAATCTCGTTGGCAAAATCCAGGTACTTTTTATTACCGGTACGGTTATATAATAAGCAAATAGGTTCTAATACCGATGACGCCGCCATGCCCCGGTAATTGCCTTTGGTTACTATGATGCCATCCTTTTTATTCAGATCGTTTATCAGGTTGTCGGCTAAGCGGGTAGCTGCAGTAAGGCTCTTTTTATCTTTGGTGATGTCGTAGTGAGCCAGTAAGCCCAGTATACAATATTTACGTCCCCATATGTCCCAGCCTTGTAACCGGTGTGTAGGAGCATAGTTACCAATATAGCCATCTGGTGTTTGTGTGGCAATGAGTCCCGCGGCAGCATGATCAAGCGTGACTTTTAGCCGCGGATCGGGATGATAGCGATAAGCCAGAGCGACCGAGGTAAACCATTTGCCCCAGAACTCGCTTTGCCATAAACTGGTCTCAGTTCGGTTTTCTAACTTGAAAGGTGCAATGAGCCGGTCGACATCCTGGACTAACAAACGGTTATCGATATCACTGTTTAATTTGTCTGCCAGATAACCATTTAGCTGTACAGACACGGCAGGCGACAATGCGTCGTTGATGGCTGGTTTTACGCTTTGACTAAAGCTTGCGCTATAGGCAAAACATAGCCAACACAGCATCGCATTAAATAACATGATTGATCCGTACCTTGCCATAATTGATTGCTTGTATTGAGTAACGCAAATATTACCGCTAAATTTATCATAATTATCAGTAATGAGCTAATTTAAGTCAATATTTGGCTTAATATGACCAACCTAATAATAAACCTGTATGAAAGTTAAACTAATCATTGCCTTGATGCTGGGATGCACGATTTCCATTAAAGCCCAGCAATCCAATACCAGCAACCATAACCGAGGCCGTTTTCAGCTTGGCGATGTGACCACCGACCCCGGTGTGCGCGACCCCTGCATGGCCAAAGAGGGCGACACCTACTATGTGTATTTTACAGGAGGCGGTATTCAGGTATGGGCATCAAAGGATATGAAGACCTGGACTAAGCTGCCGTCTGTGTTTTCCGTACCACCGGCCTGGGTAGCACAGAAGCTGCCGAGTTTTAGAGGTCTTGGTTTTTGGGCACCTGATCTGAGCTACCACAACGGACAATGGTATTTGTACTATGCCACATCTATTTTTGGCAAGAACACTTCAGTAATCGGTGTGGCTACCAATAAGACGCTGGATCCAAAATCTAAAGATTATAAGTGGGTGGACGGCGGTATGGTGATGCAGTCGGTAACCGGGCGAGATGATTGGAATGCCATTGACCCCAACCTGGCGATTGACGAAAACGGTACCCCATGGCTAAGCTTCGGCTCACACTGGAACGGCCTGAAAATGGTTAAGCTGAACCCCGACCTGAAGACTGTCGCCGAACCGCAGGAATGGTACACTATAGCCAGCCGTCCGCGCGATTATAAATACACTGATCCGGAGCCAGGCAACGGCGAGATCGAGGCGCCGTTTGTATTTAAAAAAGGCGACTATTATTACCTGTTCGCATCGTGGGATGCTTGTTGCTCGGGTCCAAAGAGCACTTACAACATCAGGGTAGGGCGGTCTAAGAAGATTACCGGGCCTTACCTGGACAAGGATGGTGCGGACATGGCCAAGGGGGGCGGTACGCTGGTATTAGGCGGTGACCCCGGACCTGAAAAGACTTTCTATGCCCGCGGCCATAACTCGGTCGAAACTTTTGACGGTGTCGATTACGTGGCTTATCATGCCTATACCACTACTTACGAACGTTTGGGTATTAACAAGCTAAACTGGGTTGATGGCTGGCCGGTAGCAGAAAAATAGATGCTGAAAATTCTTCGATAGTTAGGCCGGTATATGTTTCAAAGTGTTTCAGTAAAATGTGAAACACTTTGAAACAGTTGAAACACTTTTCCTATGTAAGTTGTTGTAAATAAAATAATTATGAAAAAGTAGTGAAACACTTTGAAACAGTAGTAATACTTTAGATAACAGTTGTTAATCCATTGTAAATTAACGTATTAATCTATTTTATTGCAATCGGGCAGGTTTTAAGGTGAAACACTTTAATACAAAGAATACTTAAATATAATTATCAAAAAAAGCCACTTGAACATTACGCTCAAAGGGCTTTTGTAATACCTATACGATTTATTATTTAGTTTTCTCAAAGTTAACCCAATCAACGGCAATATTGCCTTTGGCCTGGCGTGATGATTTGGCAAATACAAAATAAAGGTCATGCTTACCTTGTGGCGCAGTTATGGATGTGCTTTGCTCGGTGGCGGTTTTCTGGTCGGTCGGGGTGAAATTCAACGTGCTGATCACCGGGCCATCTGCTGTGTCAGCATGTACTTCGATGGTGCCTTTCAGTCCTTTAGAGTAGTAACTATAAGTTAGCTGGCCAATTCCTTTCAGATCGATGTCCTTGAGCATAAAGTAACTATTGTTATTAGATGCAAATATGACGTGGTTATAGTGGTCTATATTATCGAACTTATCAGCGCTTTCAGGTTTTACCTTAGCCGGACGCAGCACCAGCGATTCTGTCGTGGTTAACGGCGTGATGGCACCGCCTTTGTCAGTGTATGAAGCAGTTAAAATATACCTTCCTTCATTATTGTTCGCCACGTGCTCTTTCAGGCTTACGTTTCCTTGCGTTGGCAAAGAAGTAACAGGCTTGGTATCATTTAAGGTTAGAATATATTTAACAATCTCTGATGCGTCGTCTTTGCTGAATTGCGGGTGTGCGCTCATGGCATGTTCACCCCAAACGCCGTTACCGCCCTTAATGATCTTGGTTGACAGCTTATCTACGGCCTCCTTGTCGTCTTTATAACGTTTAGCTACCTCAACAAATGCGGGGCCCAGTACTTTGGTATTTACAGCGTGGCAAGCCTTGCAATCGCTCTTAGCCATTAATGATTTGCCATAGTTGTAGGTCGGCGTAATTTGCTGGTGACCCACCAGGTTTTGGCCATTCTCTACACGGGCAATATACTTAAGACGGACATTGGCTCTTTTTGGGTCAATGGTTTTATCCTCACGGTCTTTTATAGCTATGCTGTAGCCAAGCGTTTCTTCGCCCGGGAAAAAGAAGCTGCCGTTTCCGCTGGTGTTGATAGCAACCTGCGGTAAGGTATTGCCCACTTTAATTAGCTTAGTATCGGTCGAACTTTTTCCGGCTTTGTCGGTAACTTTCAACGTGACCTTATAAACACCGTTTTTGCGGAAAGTATAAACAGGGTGTTCAGCGGTCGAAATAAGGGTTTTACCATTCAAGGTCCATCTGTAGCTTAATTTATCATCAGCATCATAGTCATAGCTTTTTTGGTTTAGTGCCACTTTGTAAGGTACCAGGCCTATCGTGTCCTGTGTTGCAATTTTTGCTACAGGTGCACGGTTGCCGCCGTTATAATCTACACGAACCAGGCGGGCATCCGGGTTATCCAACCCGTAAGCCGAGCCATATTCTAAAACATACATCGAGCCCTCAGGTCCAAATTTTATGTCAATAGGCCGACGGAAATCACCGTTGGTTTCCATCAACTGATCTAAGGCCTTATAGTTCAGGTTGTCATCCATCCGTACGCCAAAGATCCAGCTGCGCATGTAATCGCCCACAAATAACACCTTGTCATAATAAGCGGGGAATTTGGTTTTAGACTTTAAGGCCGCATTGTAATGATAAACCGGCCCCCCAATAATACAGCGTCCGCCTTTACCGAGTTCCGGAAATTCTGGCGAAGTATCATATGGGAACCAAACCAGCGCTTTTGTAGCAGGCGGCAATATTTTTAAACCGGTATTGTTAGGTGAGGTATTTTCCGGCGCATTAACATCATAAAGCTCGCCAATTACTTTGGTGGTAAAATCAAATTTATTGTAAGGTTTACTGTCGCCCACAAAAAATGGCCAGCCAAAGTTGCCTGCTTTTTTTGCCTGATTTATCTCGTCATAACCACGCGGCCCTTGTTTGCCATTGGTGCCGGCATCCGGGCCTACCTCGCCCCAATACAAGGTAGATGTTTCTTTATCTACGGATATTCTGTACGGGTTACGGCAGCCCATTACGTAAATTTCGGGGCGTGTTTTGTCCATGCCCTTAGGAAAAAGGTTGCCGGCAGGTATGGTATAAGTACCATTTGGCTCAGGATGGATACGCAGCACTTTACCGCGCAGGTCATTGGTATTGCCGGCCGAACGTTCGGCATCAAAAGTATAGCGGCCTTCGCGCTGATCAATAGGAGCGTAGCCTTCAGATTCGAATGGAACGGTATTGTCGCCTGTAGATAGGTACAGGTTTTTATTTTTGTCCCAATCCATGCCACCACCAGAGTGGGCACTTACTTCAGCATCCAGCGGAACATCAAGCAAATCTTTCTCTGAAGCAAAGTTGAGCACATTGGTTTTACTGATAGTGAAGCGTGAAAGACGGTTCACCAGGCCGTCGCCTTTTGAGGTGGAGTAATAAAAGTAGATATAGTTATTAATGGCAAAGTCGGGATCAATAGTCATACCCAACATACCCTGCAATATTTTATCGACCGCTTTTACATCAAACCTGTGCACCAATTCGGTTTGTTTGGTTGACGGGGTGTAGGCAAAAAAGTTTCCTGATCGCTCAATAAAAAACACGCGTCCATCAGGCGCAACGGCCAATTCCATTGGCTCGTTGAGGTCATTGTATAAAATGGTTTTAACAAAGCGATTGTCCTCGGGCTTTTTTAGGGCCGGGTCGTCAATAATTCGGGCTATTGTTGTTTTTGCCGGTTTTTTTACAGCAGGCTTGCCGGGATGTATAGTATCAAAAGCAAATAATCCAGCCGAAACTGAAGCTGCAGCACATGCAGTTATAGCTGCCTTAAAGTATTTTACTTTACGCATGAAAGAGTTATTGTTAGGTTGTTAGATTACAAATGGTTATTCTTTACAAGTCTAACGTTTTACCGTTTAACATGCTATTAAAATTTATTTAATGTTTTCAACATTGTTGTGCCGCCAGTGGCAGAGATACACCCTAGTATAGTGTGAACGTTCGGGCATAGATTTTTCGTTTCGCTCAAGTTACCGCTGCGGTCGGAGATGGCTATATCATGTTATGAGTGGTTCTTAAAGCATCGCGGCAAAAGCCCTAGCGCTCACCCTTCAAGAGCGACACCCTATTCTATTTTTTTAGTTGTCATCCTGAGCGGCAGTGAAAGATCTTATAGGACCTATGACTCGCGTATAAGATCTCTCACCAGGTTCAAGAATGACGATGACTACCGGTGTTGAACCGGACTCATAGTTTATTTAGTTTTCATAGAATTGATCTTATACATAAAGGTTAACAAAAAGTAACGTCTTAAAATCTGGTTTTCGCCGCTGGTAATGGAATTGTTTGCGGCATAACGATAAACCATTGTGTTTTGATTCAGCAAGTCATACGCCGACAATTTGAACTGCGCCCGTTCTTTTTTCAGGAACATGTAGGTTATCGCGGGGTTCAATATATTGGCTGATCTTGAAAAACCGGCGGGTATTTGCGGGTTGTATCTGTACTCGTACTGAAAATCGAAAACAACATGCTTGGGCCAATTTATTGCTGCTGTGGTAATTACGGTGTGGCGCAGGGTGCTAACTGAAGGGTAATCTACGCCCCGGTAAGTGGTTATATTTTTTGACAGATTGTAGGTTAAATTCAAGTTAACAACGGATTTATAATTAACATTGGCGCTTGGTGCATCTGTAATGGAGTAATTGTACTGGGTGCCCTCATCGCCGTTAAAATAGAAAGATCGCTGATCGAAGCTTGTAGAAAGCCTGTTGCCCAGGGCAAATTTCCATATCTGCGATTTTTTGAATTGTTTTCCCTCATATATGCTGCCGCCTGCATACCAACCGCCATTTTTATTAGCATAAGTTGAGGTTATAAAACCATTATCATCCTTGGTTGAAACCTGGACAATATTATTAGTGGTTACTCCGGCGTAAGTGTTTAAGTAAATGTTAGATTGTTTATCGTTATTGTAGTTATAATAGTAGAAGTTTAAATGACGCTCAATGCCGGGTATTAAATTAGGGTTGCCGGTGTTTGTTTCGAGCGAACTCACCTGGCGGGTAATTGGTTGTATCTGGTAAACCTCCGGCGGATCGGCCATTTCCCAATAGCTTACAGAATAGTGCTTTTTAGCATTATAATAATTTACTTTTGGAAACAGGTAAGCATACCACCTGGTTTGTGTCGGAACATTTGCGTGATAGTTGTTAGTTATAGACTGGATCTCCAGGTCGGCAGCCAGCTGTAGCCTGCTTTTATTTTTGAAGTTAAAAGTTACGGTATTTTTCAGGTTTTCAATAAAATGGTCTCTTACGGTGTTATTACTTTGATCCGTCAGGAAATCATCATAAAAACTATCTGGACTTTTATTAAAAGTAGCTAGCTTGTTTGCAGTTTGATAGTACCTGGACTGTACAAACACCTCGTAGCTTACTACTGTAGTGAAGTCGTGGTTAAAGGCACTTGAAAGCTCGCCATAATAATTGCGCTGATTGCTGTTAGTATATCTATCCAGTACCGACGAGGGGACCGCCGATGTAAAAGACTCGAGATTGTTAAAATTATAATTGTTAGCCCCGCTATTTTTTATATCGGCTGTTTGAAAGATGGTAAGCGAGTTTTTTTGGTTGATTTTATAGTGATATACCAAACGGTCGTTAAATTCATTAACCTGGCTTACACCTGATGTTTTGCTGAACAGATCGCTGATTTTTGGTGTTTGTGTATTAAAGTTATTGGTTGTGCCACTGGCATCATTGCTGGTAGGCGAAATAGCTAACTGTGCATTGAATCTGAGATGCTGCAAAGTATCAGGGCTCCATTCAATCAATGTGCTTGCGATGTGCCTGCGCTGTCTTAACTGGTTAACTGCCGCATCCTTTGTGGTTAATAAGGTGTTATCGAGTTGCTGCTCATTGATTGATTTGCTATTATAATCTTTTACATAATTATAGTAAAAGTACATGAAGTTGGTTTTAAGCTTTTTGCCGTAATCATTGTTAATATTAATACCGGTAGATCGCATACGTTCAATGCCACCATCGCCGTTGCCGCCAAATGTGCCATCATATTGAACATTACCACCTGAACGGTTAAAACCGCCAAAGCCGGTCAGGTCAGCGTTTGAAAAGCCTGTGTGAGTTAGGTTATTGGTCAAACCTAAGACGCTTATCTGCAGCGTATCTCTGAACGAGCTAATAATCCCTCCGGCCTCATAACGGCCGCGTGTGCCTTCGCCGCCATATATCTTGCCTATGGTGCTTTTTTTGATCTTGTTTTTCAATTTCAGGTTAATGATCTTGTTAACCTCCATGTCTGTCAGTTTATGATCCGGATCTTCATCGCGGTCATCATAAACCTGTACTTTGTCAACCATATCGGCATCCAGGTTTTTAGTGCCGACGGTTGGGTCGTCACCAAAAAAACGTTTACCGTCAATTAAAAGTTTGCTCACGGATTTGCCATTAACCAATATAGAGCCGTCCATATTAACCTGCACGCCAGGAAGCAGTTTCAACAAGTCTTCCACAACGGCATTTGGCCTGGTTTTGAAAGCCTCAGTGTTAAATTCCAAAGTGTCTTTTCTTATCACTACAGGCGATCTTTCGCCTTTAATGACAACCTCTTTCAGTGATTTCGGATTTAAGAAGATCGATCCCAAATCTTTATTTTCTCCGGGCTTAAATACAAAGGTTTGCCTATGAGTGGCGTAGCCCATGGTTGATACGATCAACCTGGTTTCGGCACCGGCTGGTAATCCTGAAAGTTTGAAGGATCCGTTGTTTTGCGTTAATGTGTAGGAAATGAGTGACGTGTCTTTAGCATTGACGACGGCCACAGTAGCAAATTCGATGGGTGTTTTTGAAAGCGAATCAGTGATTTTTCCGCTGACAGACGCCTTGTTTTGAGCAAACGCGACAGACGAAAAAAGCGATAGGAGTGTACAAACAACTAGCTTGTTTATACTAAAGGCAGAGGTAATACGCATTAATTGTTAAGGTTTAGAAATAGTTTATAAAATTGTGATTTGGCTAAACTAAATAAATAGTTTTTAATATTTATCATCTAAAATGTTAAATAACGTTAATTGAGGCATGTTTTTATCTGTTCGGGTAAATGAAGCAAATGTTGCATTTGTGTTAGTTTTAAATATGGCGCAAGGTAATCCCCGATCATAGATTCATAAAATAAGTGAGATGGAGCCTAACAAAGCAGGGCGAATATCGCATAGGTAACAATCAGGCTACGTTAGTAGGTTAAGCTGTCGCCGGCTCATATATTTTTTATATTTGGGTACAAACCAATACCCTTTTTATAATGAGAAACCAGGTAAAAAACATTTTTAATGTTATAGTAATGGTTTTGCTGGCTACTACGGCAAGCAAGGCACAAACAACTCCTGACAATACCAAATACGTAAATACTTTCGTGGGTACCGAAGCTGTGACCGATTATAAACTATTAGGTTATGTGCCGCCCAAAAACTGGCGCCCATGGTCGGGATTGACTTTCCCGGGCAGCTCGTTACCTAACGCCATGGTTCAGGTTAGCCCGATGACCAAATATCAGCCGGCAGGCGCCGGGTATGAGTATGAAGATTCGACCATTGTATCATTTACCCATACCAACAAAGGCCACTGGAATTTTGGTAATGTGCCGGTGCTGCCTATGTCAAAACCAGGTGCAACAATAGGGTCAAAGTTCTCGCATAAAAATGAAAGCTCATCGCCCGGCTATTACCAGGTATACCTGGACGATTATGGTGTTAACGTTCAGCTAACATCGACATTAAGATGTGCTTATTATAAATTCAATTACAAGGATAAGCATGACCGGCAGGTGTTATTTGATCTGTCAAAAGCATTGAGCGGTGTTTCAAGCTGGGAAATAAACCAGGACGGCGATTATGCGGTTAAGGGTTTTCAGGGCGGAGAGAATATTTATTTCTATGCCATATTCAGTTCAAAAGTTAGCAGCATGGCAAACACCCATGCCACTACCACCAGAACGGTTAGAGGAAGAGAGATGAGTGCGCCGAGCGGTAATGCAATAGTGCATCTGGCAGACGACGGCAAAGAGCCGGTTTATCTGAAAATTGGTTTCTCGTTTGTAAGTACTGATAACGCCAAAATGAACCTGGAGAAGGAAGTAGGCAATAAATCGTTTGACATTGTTCGTAAGACAGCTCATGATACCTGGCAAAAGCTGCTGTCGACAATACAGGTGAAGGGTGGTACCGAAAAACAGAAAACCATGCTGTATTCTTGCCTGTACCGTTCTTTTCTTTGGCCGGTTTTGCGCAGCGATGTTAACGGTGATTTTACCGACATAAACCGCAAGGTGGTAAACACCGGCATTGATTATTACACCGAGCCGTCGCTTTGGGATACTTACCGCAATAAGGATGTCCTTTTGGAACTGGTGTCGCCTAATGTTACTTTGAATGTAATCAAATCACTGGAGGATAAAGGCGATAAGACGGGTTATATCCCAACTTTCTTTCATGGCGATCATGGGGCTTCTTCTATTGCCGGGGCATATCTGCGCGGAATAGACGGTTTTGATATCAAAGATACCTATAAGATACTATTGAATAACGCTAACGTGCCGCCAACCAGTCCGCGTGGCGGAGGCCGTCAGTATCTGGCGGAGTATTTGCAAAAAGGTTATATTTCTGATCCGGAAATTGAAAATGCGACAGAAACCGCTAAAGGCAAAGCTGGTGTATCAAAAACTTTAGAGTATTCGTACGATGATTATTCGATTGCGCAGATAGCTAAGAAACTGGGCGATACCGCTAATTACCGCCTTCTGATGGCACGGTCTAAGAATTACAAGAACGTATTCGATAAGTCGACCAACTTTATGCGTGGCCGTACAGAAGATGGCGGGTGGATAAAAAACTTTAATCCGCAATATCCTTATTACGAGTGGCAGTTTCGCGAGGCGAATGCCTGGCAGGTTTCATTCTTTGCGCCGCATGATATGCCGGGGCTGATTGCCCTGTATGGCGGACCGAAACAATTCGAGACTAAACTGGATTCGTTTTTTACTATTCCCTGGAATCCGCACTATATAGCACGTAATGTCGAAACTTTCATCGGCCAATATTGCCAAGGCAACCAGCCTGACCACGAAGCGCCGTTCTCTTACACGCTGATTGGCAAACCCGCAAAAACGCAGAAGGTGTTGGATAATATCCTGAATAACCTGTATGGCATGGGGCCGCGTGGCATAGAGCTGGCGGGCATGGATGACGCGGGGGAAATGTCGGCGTGGTATGTGTTTAGTTCGTTGGGATTATATCCGCTGTCGCCGACTGACCCTAAGTATATTGTTACTGCCCCGCTGTTTGATGAGGTAAGATGGCGCACCAGTAGCGGAAAATATATCACCATATCAAAACCCGGCAAGGGCAGGGCCATTACCTCTATAAAAGTAAATGGCAAAGTGAACAAAGATTACTATGTATCGCATGATCTGTTCAGGAATGGCGGTAATGTATTGATTGCGACAAAGTAGAAAAGAAAATGATGTCATTGCGAGGAGGAACGACGAAGCAATCGCGAACTTTGCTTTTCTCCTTGCGATTGCCACGCTTCGCTCGCAATAATAAATCTTAACAGCAATTACTCCTGACTCTGCTTCACCCTAAAACTATAAAACAAATAAAACAGCGCCGGTAAAATAAACAAACTGCCAATTAGCAGGGCTGTGCCTAAACTATCTATGGTATTGGCAGTAGCATGATTGGTTAAAACAGATAAGTTCTTTCCATTTTTACCCATAATAAAGTTAGGGTAGTGCGTATAACCTACCGACAGCAGGATCATACTCACCTGGAAGGCAGCGAAAATACGCGGAAGCTGCTTATAGCCCTTGCTTATGGTTATCCATAGCAATACCAGGGATATTGAGGCCGCAATAACTGCCCAGCGACTAACGGGATTACCGAAGATCCAGTGGGCCATGTGTATATTCAGCGTTTCGGCGGCCATAAAAACCAGTCCACCGCAAAAAAACGCTACAGCGTTAAGTACTTTCGCTTTTTTGATAAAGCGTTTTACATCGTAGTCATCGGTTGCTTCGCCTATGAGGTATATTGCAGCCAGGAAGCCGCAAAGTGCTACTGTAAATAAACCCACCGCTATTGAGAACCAATTGAACCAGCTATATACATAAGCGCTCAGAAAATCTGTCGCCGTAAAATCAATTTGTCGTGATATGGCGCTGCCGGCAATAATGCCCAAAAACAATGGCGTCAAAAAGCTGGAATAAACAAATATGCTGTTGTATAATGCCTGGGTGCGTTCGCCTTTGATAGCATCGTAGCTGCGGAAGGCAAAAGCTGTGCCCCGCGCAATTACACCCATCAGCATAGCCAAAAGGGGGATATGCAGATAGGTGCACATGTTGCTGTAAATATCCGGAAAGCCGACAAACAAAATTACCACCGCAATGATCAGCCACATGTGGTTAGCTTCCCAGATGGGGCCGATAGCATGGTACATGGTGGAGCGGGTGCGGTGTTTGTTGCTGTCTGATGTAAAAAGCTCGATTATACCCGCACCAAAATCGGCACCGCCTAACAAAAAGTAAAGCAGTATAGCGAAGAAAAGAAAGATGATGACTACTGTTAGCATTTTTTGTTAATTGAGTTGGAAGGCTGATTAAATGAGTAGTTGATCGGGAGAGCGATTCTAAAATTCACTAGTTAATCAACCCGATCAACGATTTACTATTCATTGATAATTCACTTATCATATAATTCTGGTACCATTTTAATTTGTCTTTGCAGTAAAAATATAACCGCCAAACTAAGCGTAAAATATATAAAGCTAAACAGATAAAAAGAATACTGTATACCCGGCATAGGCGTCACAGCGTCGGCGGTGCGCATTACGTCTTGTATAATCCAGGGCTGCCGGCCCACTTCAGTTACTGTCCAGCCTGCTTCAAGGGCAATGAATCCCAATGGCGTCGAATAAATAAATAACTTCAGGAACCAGCCCTTAGTGAGCCAATGGCGCTTTTTACAAACTGCTATTAAATATAGAACGCCAATCAGCATCATTATCACACCAAAACCAACCATGATCTGGAAGGCGTAATGAGTGACCGGTACATTGGGCTGGTCTTTAACCGGAATCTGGTCAAGGCCCTTAACTTCCTGCTTAAAATTATCATGCACTAAAAAGCTGAGCAGCCCCGGAATTTCGACAGCATAGTTTACTTTTTTTGCGGCAGTATCCGGAATGCCGCCAATTATCAGCGGAGCGTACTGCTGTGTATGAAAATATGCTTCCATAGCTGCCAGTTTTGCGGGCTGGCGTTTAGCGGCATGTTTGGCAGATATATCGCCGCTTATCGGCTGCAATATTGCGGCAACAGCCGCAAAGGCTATTGCAATTCTGAACGCTTTAGCATGAAACTCTACGTTTTGTTTCCGGTAGATCATTAGTGCGTGAATGCCCGCGACAGCAAATCCGGTTGCAACAAAAGCGGCTATGGTCATGTGTAACGCCTCTGAAAACCAAGCGCCGTTAAACATGGCTTTCATAGGGTTAATGTTGACGTATTGACCGTTAACAAAATCAAAGCCCGAAGGACTGTTCATCCATGAATTGGCCGACACTACCAGGATGCCTGACAATATTCCGCTAACTCCTACCACAATCCCCGTGGCCCAGTGGAACCATTTATTAAAGCGGTTCCAGCCATAAAGAAAGAAGCCCAGCGCAATTGCCTCAATAAAAAAGGCAACACCTTCCAGCGAGAACGGCATGCCAAATATAGGCCCGGCGTGCACCATGAATTTGGGCCAGAGCAGGCCCAACTCAAACGACAGCATCGTGCCCGACACAGCACCGGTTGCAAAGAAAATTGCCACACCCTTGCTCCAGGCTTGGGTCACATTTTTATAAACCGGGTTTTGAGTTTTAAGATATTTGTAATGCGATATCGCCATAAATACCGGCATCACCATGCCGATACATGAGTAGATAATGTGGAAGCCCAGCGATAGGGCCATCTGTGATCTGGCGGCTAAAAAATCGTTCATGTTTTTGCAATAACAAGATATTCAAAGATAGAGGGTTATCATTAACGCATATTAAATTTTGTAAAATATGTGTTATACATATTGAATTTAAATTGATAATAAGTTGATTATGATGGTAGACGGGATGTAATTTTGTTGATTTTGACCTGGTCGAAAAGGGAAGGAAGTTATGGTTCGTCTAACCATTTTGAATATCATACCCTATATTCTATCTTTAACCCTCGCACATTTATCAACAACATGAAAATTAATAAAGTCTTTTTAACGCTGTTATTAGCCGGCGCCGCTTTAGCGGGCCACGCACAAACAGATGGCAACCCCTCAAAATACGATCAGCATAAAGTGTTTACCCCTTTGTTTTACCAGCAAAATGGTAATCAGTACCGTACAGCGGGCGGCGCACCAAGTTCAAAGTACTGGCAAAACCGTGCCGACTATAAAATCAGCATCTCGCTTGATACAATTAAGCACCGTGTAGACGGTTCGGTAAATATTACTTATACCAACAACAGCCCCGATGGCTTGCCATTTTTATGGCTGCAGGTAGATCAAAACATTTACCGCGAGGATTCACGCGCGCAGGCTACCAGTGTGGTAACCGGCGGCCGGTTTACCAATAAAAGCTATACCAATGGCGATGAGATTAAAGGCGTATATATAATAAACAATGGTAAAGCCGAGAAAGCCGATTATATAATTACCGACACCCGCATGCAGATCAGGTTAAAGGATTCGCTGAAGGCTAATGGTAAGAAAATAAATATTAAGATTGATTACGGTTTTGAGGTGCCTGAGTATGGTACCGACCGCATGGGCCGCATCAACACTAAAAACGGCTGGATATATGAAATTGCGCAGTGGTATCCGCGCATGGAAGTTTATGATGACATAAGTGGCTGGAACACTATCCCGTACCTGGGTGCGTCCGAGTTTTACCTGGAGTATGGCGATATTGACTATACCATTACTGCACCGGCAAATTTAGTGGTTACCGGATCGGGAGCATTACTAAATCCAACTGAGGTGTTAACCGTTACTACTCAGAAAAGATTAGCCGAGGCGCGCAATAGCGACAAAACGGTAACTATCCGCAGTGAAGCTGATATCGCAAGTAAAACATCATACCCTAACAAGGCCAGCCTTACCTGGCATTTCTTGTGTAAAAATACCCGCGATGTTGCCTGGGCTGCTTCAAAAGCGTTTGTCTGGGATGCAGCACGTATTAATTTGCCGGACGGAAAAAAAGCTTTGGCACAATCGGTTTACCCAATCGAGGTAAGTGGTCAGGATGCCTGGAGCCGCTCAACCGAGTACGTTAAAAACTGTATCGAACTGTATTCAAAAGAATGGTTTGAGTTTACTTATCCGGTAGCTACCAACGTTGGCGGTATAGTAGGCGGTATGGAGTATCCTGGTATAGTTTTTTGCGACTGGAAATCAAAGGCCGGCGAGCTTTGGGAAGTGACTAACCATGAGTTTGGCCACAACTGGTTCCCGATGATCGTGGGATCGAACGAACGTAAATACGCCTGGATGGATGAAGGTTTTAATACTTTTATTAATAAGGTGGATACCAAAGTGTTTAATAACGGCGAGTATTACCAAAAGCAAGATGCTCAAAGAGAAGCGCCGACGATGTTTACCCCCGGGGCGGATGCGATTATGAATACGCCTGATGTTATACAGAACGACTATTTAGGTAATGCGGCTTACGAGAAGCCCGCATTGGGTTTAACGATTTTGCGCGAACAGATTTTGGGTGAAGAGCGTTTCGATTATGCTTTCAGGACATATATTAAACGCTGGGCCTTTAAACACCCAACCCCGTGGGATTTCTTCCACTCAATGGATAATGCAGCAGGAGAGGACTTGAGCTGGTTCTGGAACGAATGGTTTATGGGCACTATGACGCTTGATCAGTCAGTTAAAGCAATTGATTATGTAGATGGCGATGCATCGAAAGGTTCATTGATCACTATAGAAAACCTTGGCGAAATGGCCCTGCCCGTAACCGCGCTGATTAAAGAAGATAACGGTAAAACCGGAACAGTCAAACTCCCGGCCGAGATATGGGAGCGCGGTGGCACCTGGACGTTTCTCTACAAATCGACCTCAAAAATTACTTTGGTAACACTCGATCCGGATCATGTGCTGCCTGATCTGGACCCGGAGAATAATTCATTAAGCGGGCAGGAGATTGATAAGAATGTTACCGCTGCGTCGGTAATAAAAGCTTACCTGGACGCTATCGGCGGGGCCGATAAGGTTAAATCATTGAAAGATATGACCATCAATTCGGCAGCCACCTTGCAAGGTACCCCGGTGCAGTTGATAACCAAATACAAAGCCACTGATAAATTTGAATATGATCTGACCGCACCGTCATATAATAATTATGTTTTGTTACATGTAAAAGGTTTGGGCGATAGCGTAAGCCTGGTACAACAAAATACACCGGTTAACACACCAAAAGAATATCAGCACTTATTATCAAATCGTTTCGGATTTTTCCCTGAGCTGGATTATGGTAAAGCGGGCTATGTTTTAACTTTGGATAACCGCATGCATGCAATCAATGGTAAAATGGCTTACCAGATTTCAATAACCCATCCTGACGGTAGTAAAATGAAAGCCTATTTTGATAAGCAGACAGGATTGAAATTAAAACAGGTTAATGATACACCGAATGCATCACCAACCGAATTTGACGATTACCGCGATGCAAATGGCATAAAAGTACCATACGATTCTAAAACGTCGATATTGGGTGTCGCGGTTGAATTTAAAGCAAGCAGCGTATCGGTTAATACTGGTTTAAAAGACGAAGAGTTTAAATAGCATTCGCACCTGAATTTAGAAAGGGCCGCATTGTGGCCCTTTTTGTTTTTATAATTCTTAATTTTAAATAATCAATCACCGGTTATGAAAAACACACGTCGCGAATTTTTACAGAAGGTCGGAGTATCGGCAGTCGCTTTACAATTGGCCTCGGTTACAGGCTGGGCGTCAGAAAAACAAACAGCACAAGCTTATGACGGCCCCGTGCTGCGTGTAGCCATTTTAGGGTTGGGTAATTATGCTGCCCGCGTGGCCGATGCCATGCAAGGTTGTACCAAAGCTAAATTGGTAGGATTAATTAGTGGCACACCTGCGAAGATCGAAAAGTGGAGCGCTAAGTATAACATCCCGGCTAAAAACTGTTATAACTACGGCAACTTCGATCAGATCAAATCTAATCCGGATATTGATGCTGTTTATGTGATCACCCCGAATGGCACGCACCATGATTTTATAATCCGCACAGCAAAGGCCGGTAAACACGCCATTTCAGAAAAGCCTATGGCTATCAGCGTTAAACAAGGCGAGGCAATGATAGCGGCTTGTAAACAGGCAGGGGTAAAGTTGCTGGTAGGCTATCGTATGCACTTTGAGCCAAAAACCCTGGAAGTTATCCGCATGCGTAAGGAAGGGGAGTTTGGTAAAATATTATTCTTTCAGGGCTTGTGCGGCTTTAAAATAGGCGACCCGAAGCAATGGCGCTTAAACAAAGAGCTGGCGGGTGGCGGCTCTATGATGGATATAGGTATTTATGCCATTAACGGTGCCCGCTACATGACAGGTGAGGAACCTGTTTGGGTAACGGCCCAGGAAACTAAGACCGACCCGGTAAAATTTAAAGAAGGTGTTGATGAGACCATTCAGTTTCAGTTTGGTTTTCCGAGCGGGGCAACCGCCTCTTGTTTGTCTACTTATAATATGAATGGCCTCGATAAATTTTTCCTGAATGGTGAGCATGGTTATGCAGAAATGCAGCCATCAACCAACTATGGGCCAATAATGGGGCATACCAACCAGGGCGAGCTTACGCAACCTGTCACGGTGCATCAAACTGTACAAATGGATGAGTTTGCCGAGATTATTTTTCACGATAAACAGCCGCCGGTTCCGGTAGATGGCCATGAAGCGGTAAAAGATCTGAAAATTATAAGTGCAATTTATGAAGCAGCAAAAACAGGGAAGAAAGTTTCAATGAGCGTTTGATGTACTAAGTTTTATAACATTTTTTTTGAAGACGCGTTAAATTATATCCACCACCTATAAGTTTATGATATTATTTGCATACGCGGGCAACATGAATATAGAGAAGTTTGCAAGGACGGTTCCCTCTGCTAAAAAAATAGGTGTTGCCAAGCTACCGGGATACAATTTTGTATTTAACAGCACCGGCGATGACGAATCGGCTAAGGCAAATGTGACTAAGGCATTTGAGTTGGATGCAATGGTCTGGGGTTTGTTGATCGAGCTGGATGATGAAGAGCGCTCAAATTTTCATGACCCTATGTGGAGCTCGGCATTAAAACTGGAGACGGTGCGTTGTTTTGATATGGCCGATAATATTTATCATGCCGAAGTTTTTGTGACTCAACCCCACGCTATCACGACGCATTTATTGCCATACGATTGGTATCATGCCAAAATATTAAAACTGGCTACGGACGCAGGTCTTCCTAAAAGCTATATCAACCAGATAAAATTAATGCCCTGCAAGATAGACCCTGACGAAAAGCGCAGGCAGCGGCGATTGAATAATTTATTAAAATAATAAAGCCGCCTCAATTGGACGGCTTTTATTTACGTATATCAGTTAGCTTAGATCAGGTTGCTGTCAGCCAGTACATTGTTCATTGCACGTACCGCATCAGCGCTTTTGTTGAAGCTTGCCTGCTCGTCGGCAGTTAATTTAAAGTCGACGATTTTTTCCCAGCCGTTTTTACCTAAAACAACCGGTACTACCAATGAGATATCTTTCTGACCGTACTCGCCGTCTAACGCAACACCGCATGAGATTAGTTTTTTCTGATCACGAACGATAGATTCAACCATAAAAGCAGTACCTGCACCTGGGGCATACCATGCCGAAGTGCCAATCAGCTTGGTCAGCGTAGCACCACCAACCATGGTATCGGCCACGATCTTGTCTTGTTGCTCTTTGCTCAGGAACTGTGTAACCGGGATGCTGTTCCAGGTAGCATGGTTGATCAATGGGATCATGGTGGTATCACCGTGGCCGCCGATAACCACCGCGTTAAGGTCGGCAGGAGAGCAGCCTAATTCCTGGCTCAGGTAATATTTAAATCTTGCAGAGTCAAGCGCACCACCCATGCCAATAACACGGTTTTTAGGCAAGCCCGATGACTTTAAGGTCAGATAATTCATCGTATCCATTGGGTTTGAAACCACAATGATGATGGTGTTAGGCGAGTGTTTTAAAATGTTCTCGGTAACGCTTTTTACGATACCTGCATTTACACCGATCAGTTCCTCGCGGGTCATACCCGGTTTACGTGGCAAACCTGATGTTATAACCACTACTTCAGAGTCGGCAGTAGCGGCATAATCATTGGTAACACCTTTTATTTTGGTATCAAACTCCAGCAGGGCGGCAGTTTGCATCATATCAATAGCCTTGCCTTCGGCAAACCCTTCGCGGATATCTAACAAGATAAGTTCTTCGGCTAATTCTTTTCTGGCGATGTTATCCGCACAGGTAGCGCCGACAGCTCCGGCACCAACAACAGTAATTTTCATAGTATTATAATTTTAATATGAGACGGGATTTGAAATTGCAGGCAATTTTAACAAAAAATACGATACGACGTGGGCAGAATATTAAAATAGGAGATTTATTCAAGATTTCGGTTGATTTTTGATCGAAATCGGCCTGTTTTTAAAATCAATTAATAAACACAACACCTTCTTTTTTAAAAGCCTAATTTTTTAAAGAAATTGCCAAAATGTGATTATTTGTATTTTTAAAGATGAACTTTTGCTGTTTTTGGTATTGATGAACGATTTTTATGTTACATTTTTCATTTTTTTAAACTTTTTTTGATAAAATTTGTAAAAAAGCGAATTATTAATTTAAATTTGCTCAAACAAAGTAATCGTTGCGATTTAAAATCAATATCTGAATCAAACTTTATAAAATTAATTTAAAACATGGCAATTAAACTCGAGTACATCTGGCTTGACGGATACAAACCAACTCAAAGCCTGCGTAGCAAAACAAAAATCGTTAAAAATTTTAGCGGTAAAGTAGAAGAATTGGATAACTGGAGCTTTGACGGTTCGTCAACTGAGCAAGCACCGGGTGGTTCTTCTGATTGTATCTTAAAACCAGTATTTGCATGTCCTGATCCACAAAGAAAAAACGCATACTTAGTAATGTGTGAAGTACTGGATTCAAAAGGTCAGCCACACGAGTCAAATGGTCGTGCGCATATTGAGGATGATGACAACGATTTCTGGTTTGGTTTCGAGCAAGAATATTTCCTGTGGGACCCAAACACTAATAAACCACTTGGTTTCCCGGCAAACGGTTACCCCGCACCACAAGGCCCTTACTACTGTTCAGTAGGTGCTAACAATGCCTACGGTCGCGAGATTGTTGAAGAACACTTAGACGTATGTTTAGAAGCCGGTTTGAACGTAGAAGGTATCAATGCTGAGGTTGCTGCCGGTCAGTGGGAATTCCAGATATTTGCTAAAGGTGCTAAAGAAGCAGGCGACCAGATTTGGGTTGCTCGTTACTTGTTAGAAAGAATTGGCGAAAAATACGGAGTATCAATTAACTGGCATTGCAAACCGCTTGGTCAATTAGACTGGAACGGTTCAGGTATGCATGCTAACTTCTCAAATACATTATTGCGTACTGCTAACAGCGAGGCTAAATTTAAAGCTGTTTGCGAAGCTTTCCGTCCTGCGGTTGCTGAATGTATTGCTGTTTATGGTGCTGACAACGATCAGCGTTTAACTGGTAAACACGAAACAGCCTCAATCCACGACTTTAGCTATGGTGTATCCGACCGTGGTGCTTCTATCCGTATCCCGCTATACGCTGTTGACCACAACTGGAGCGGTTACCTGGAAGATCGTCGTCCAAACTCTGCCGCAGATCCATACAAAGTAGCTGCAGTGATCATTAAAACTGTAAAAGCAGCTAAAGTTTAATTTTAGCTTAATAGAATAAAAAAAAAGCGATGAGTGAAAACTCATCGCTTTTTTTGTGTGATAACAATTTATATTAATCACGCGCTATATCCTCACAATGACGTATTTATTGGAATTAATTTTTGCTAACTTTAAGTTTTACTTAATTAAAAATCAATAGTTTATGAAAATAGAATCAGTTATCCCAATTCTGTATTCAGACGATGTAAAGCGCAGCATAGCTTATTATACAGATGTACTTGGCTTTGAAGAGCATTGGAGTTGGGATGAGGAGCCGAGTTTTGGCGGCGTAGTAGACGGAAATACGGCTATTTTCTTTTGCAAAGGTAATCAGGGACACAAAGGTACATGGCTGGCTATTAATGTAGATAACGTAGACGAATATTTCGAAACAATAAAGTCTAAAGGAGCGCTAATATTGAGCGAGCCTGATACCAAACCCTGGTTTATGCGTGAAATGCTGGTTAAAGATCCGGACGGCCATATTTTACGCATTGGCCACGGTACAGAATAAATTAACGCCGCCTAAGATATGCAATATAATCACCCGTTGTAATCTCTCTGAGCGTTGCGATAGATCTGTTATATAGGTAAACCCAGCAAGTTAATACTCCCTCATCTGTTTCAATTGGTAAAGCTTCGCGCACAAAAAGGTAGGGTTGCTCTTCGCCTTCGCCGAAACCCTCGTAGGTGTCAAGATTTCTAAGTGCTTGATCAACATTGCGCATGCGATAAACTGTGCCCCAAACATCGTAATTGTCATCACCGTCAATAACAACACCGGGATAACAGCCAACGTCATATAGCTTACCCCTCATTTTCCCTTTGCAACAAAAGGTTGAGTTGCGGGTTAAATAACTGGCAAACTCATTATCAGCGATTAGCAAAGTGCCGTAAACAAACAACAGATCATTTGTCATTTTTAAATTGAGATTTTTGGGTTACGATAGTTATCTTGCTTAAAATTGGAGGCATTTTTACCTGTACCATGAACGAACAACAAATAACAGCATACTTACACGAAAATAATATACAAAAAATAAAATTCGCCTTTGCGGATATTGACGGCGTTTTGCGTGGAAAGCTTATCCATACTAAAAAGTTTCTGGACGGTTTGCAGGGGGGCTACGGTTTTTGTGACGTTGTTTTTGGTTGGGATAGCAGTGATGTTTGTTATGATAATGTACAGGTAACCGGCTGGCACACGGGCTATCCGGATAAATCATGCCGTATTGATCTGTCTACATTTCGTACCATTCCGTGGCAGGATAATATCCCGTTTTTTATTGGCGATTTTAGCGAAGATGGCAATGGCCTGGCAGTTTGCCCGCGCTCATTGCTTAAACGCATCACCAAAGAATGTGAAGACTTAGGTTATCATCCTGAATTTGCGCAGGAGTTTGAGTGGTTCAATTTTAAAGAAACGCCACAAACTTTACAGGATAAGCAATTTATCAATCTGCAGCCGCTCACGCCGGGGATGTTTGGGTATTCAATGCTGCGTCTTTCAGAGAATAATGATTTCTGCAATGACCTGGTCGATCTGCTGAATAAATTTAATGTACCGATAGAGGGTTTCCATACAGAAACCGGGCCGGGCGTATACGAGGCGGCTATTCTGCATTCGCATGTTATAGAGGCTGCCGATAGGGCGGCGTTGTTTAAAACAGCTGTTAAAGAAATTGCTTATAAACATGGTGTTATAGCCAGCTTTATGGCTAAGTGGAACGAAAATCTGCCGGGTTGCGGCGGCCACATTCACCAAAGTCTTTGGAATAAAGATCAGACCGAGAACCTTTTTCACGATAATAAGGACGCGCATAAAATGAGCGAAGTGCATAAACAATACCTGGCTGGCCAGCTACTTTGCCTGCCGCATATTTTGCCTATGTACGCGCCTACTATTAACAGCTATAAACGATTGGTTGAAGGTGCCTGGGCACCGACCACCATCACCTGGGCTATTGAAAACAGAACCACGGCGTTCCGTGTGCTAAATTCATCGAAGGGCTATACCCGTTTGGAAACACGTATACCGGGTGCTGACACTAACCCATACCTGGTAATGGCTGCCGCTTTAGCATCGGGTTTATATGGGATAAAAAATAAGCTCAAATTAGATATGCCGCAAACTATAGGCAATGGCTATCTGAATAAAAACAACGGAACCATACAGCCCAATTTGTACGAAGCAACTGTTGATATGCAAAAATCGACCATAGCTAGAGAAATTTTGGGCGCCGGTTTTGTTGAGCATTTTACCCAAACCCGTTTGTGGGAGTGGCGTCAGTTTGCCAAAAGCGTAACCAACTGGGAACTGAAACGGTATTTTGAAATAATATAAACCAAAATATATACCTTCTTACTAATGTATTTCTATCAAAAGGGCTTAGCCTGTTTGTGGGTTTTGCTTGTGATCTTTAATCAGCAAACCAAAGCCCAAACCACTACCTATACCGACTGGACGGTTTATGGTGGTTCCAAAAGATCCATCCGCTATTCATCACTCAAGCAAATAAACACCGGTAACGTAAAGCGTTTGCAGGTTGCCTGGACCTACCATAGCGGTGACGCCGATGTTAAAAGCTCGTCGCAAATGCAATGTAACCCCATTATTGTCAATGGTGTTTTGTATGGTACCACGCCGCATTTAAGCCTGGTTGCACTCGATGCAGCCACGGGAGAAAAGAAATGGATGTTTAATGCCGAAGAACATTTGCCTAAAAAAGCTAACCTCGGTGTAAATAATAACCGCGGTGTAACGTACTGGCAAAGCGGTAATGATAAACGCATTTTATATTGCGCAGGCTCAAATTTGTATGAGGTTAATGCCCTGACCGGTGAATTGATTACCAGCTTTGGCAATAACGGCGCTGTCGATTTGCATGATAACCTGGAACTGGCTAATAAAAACTGGTATGTTGCCGGTACCACGCCGGGTATAATTTATAAAGACCTGTACATTTTGGGTAGCCGTGTAAATGAGAGCGCTAATGCCGCACCGGGCAGTATCCGCGCATTTGATGTGCGCACCGGCAAACTGCGCTGGATATTTCATACTATACCGCATCCCGGCGAGTATGGTTATAATACGTGGGAGGATAGGAATGCCTGGAAAAATATTGGTGGAGCTAACTCATGGTCGGGTTTTAGTATGGATGAAAAGCGTGGCATTTTGTATGCGCCAACTGGTTCGGCCTCTTTTGACTTTTATGGCGGTAAGCGATTAGGTTCAGGTCTGTTTGCTAATTGTTTATTAGCCTTAGATGCAGCAACCGGTAAACTAAAATGGCATTATCAGGTAATACACCACGATATGTGGGATAAAGATTTGCCTACGGCGCCGGCTTTAGTCACCATTAAAAGAAAAGGAAAATTGATTGATGCCGTTGCGCAGCCTACCAAACATGGTTTTGTATTTGTGCTGGATAGAGTGACCGGTAAACCTTTATACCCGGTTCATGAAACAAAGGTATCGACAGTAAGCGAACTTGACGGCGAAAAGCCCTGGCCGACACAGCCCATACCAGCCTTGCCTAAACCATTTGTCAGGCAGACGTTTACCGATAAAGATATCAATCCCTACCTGTCGGCCGAATCAAAAGCCGATGTGCTGGAGCGTTTGAAAGACTATCGCTACGGTAATATGTTCATCCCGCCGGGTAAAAAGCCATCAGTTATATTTCCGGGATTTGACGGCGGGGCCGAATGGGGTGGGCCGGCCTATGATCCGGTTACCGGCTTGCTGTACATCAACGCCAACGAAATGCCCTGGATATTGACGATGATAGACGCACCTGCACCACCTGACAAAGTAGAATCATTTGCCGATGCAGGCGAACGTCTTTTTTCTAAAAACTGCATGGCCTGTCACGGTCAAAACAGGGAAGGCTCGGGTAACTATCCGTCGCTGATAGGCATCGAAAAAAAATATTCTGCAGATCAGATATTGACTTTATTGGAAACCGGCCGTCGCATGATGCCGTCGTTTAAAGATGTATCGAAACAAGAGCAGGAAGCTATTGTTGCATTCATCACCAACAACGAAACAGCGGGTCAACGCAAATTTACCAGGAAAGCAGTGCTCGACCCATACCTGGATTTGCCTTACCAAATGACCGGCTATAATAAGTTTTTAAGCAAGGAAGGCCTGCCTGCGCTATCGCCGCCGTGGGGTACACTGAATGCTATCAACCTGAATACCGGTAAAATAGCCTGGAAAGTACCTTTAGGTGAAGATGATAGATTTGAGAAGCAGGATGTACCAACCGGTACTGAAAACTACGGTGGCCCGGTGGTGACCGCTGGTGGCCTGATATTTATAGCCGCTACCAAAGACCAGAAGATACGTGCTTTTGATAAACGCAGCGGTAAATTGTTATGGCAGGCTGATCTGCCGGCGGGAGGTTTTGCTACGCCGAGTGTTTATCGGACTAATGGGAAACAGTATGTGGTAATAGCCTGCGGTGGCGGTAAGTTAGGCATGCCATCGGGCGATGCTTATGTGGCTTTTGCGTTACCTTGAATTGAATCAATAGCGAGGGTTTGCTAAAGCCAAACTTTCACTGCACAATTAACAGCGGCTGAAGCCATGGCAATAATTAGATCAACATGTCTGATTCATTGGCACCAATTTATAGGAGGGCTACTAATAATAGCATATTGGCTTAAGCCAAGTTGTCTGCAAACTCTAAAGTAACTCTATCAGCATAAAATAAAAATGTGACGATTGTAATTCATTTGTATCATATCTTTGCCGTCCGTTGAATATATAACCTGATGGACTATTCTCTTATAATTAATAAAGCCTGGGAAGGGTATGATGCTTCAAAACATATTAAGCGTATTGAAGATATCAGTGCAATGGTATCGACGAACCGGGTTTTCAAGATAACTTTCGAGGATGATGATATTATCATAGCTAAACTTTCCCTTTTTGGTAAATACGAGCATTTTAAAGAAGATCATCGTATTATCCATGCGTTGTCAAATAATTTGTTGTATCCATTTGAAAGTTTTTTAGCTAAATCGCTGCTAAAAAATAACCGGGTTTATATTTTCCGCTATAAACATGGTAACGAAGATGCCTGGGTGGTTTTTTACAACCCAACGCGCATTATGGAACGTATGCCGCGCCGTTTGAAAGAAGAACATATCCGTAAATTGGGCCAGCAGGTGGGCAAGTTTCACAAAGCCTGCGGAAGAATAAAAAACGTTTTACCAAAATCATCGAAGACTTTACGTACCGATATCTACTCGCTGCTGCATCAGTTGGAGATCAATGAAGAGGACTTCGGTTCAGCCATGAAGGTTGATTTCCTGAAATATCATTGCGAAACCTTTTTACGTAATCGCTCAAAATATAACATGAGCTCGTTCGAGATCATTCCTGTTTTTATTGATTGGAATATCGGCAATTTCTCGGTCGATCAAAATATGAACCTTTACTCGCGTTGGGATTACGATTGGTTCAGAATGAGCTACCGCTTGCTGGATTTTTATTTTTTGAGCAGGGTGGTATCTGATGTGGGCGATCGTACCGTCTTTAGCTACGGCATCAATACGCTGATGGAAGATCGTTTTATTATGTTTCTTGAAGAATATCACCAGGTGAATCCGCTAACCGCTAACGAAATCAGATTTTTAAAAGAAGCCTACCGGTTTTTTATCCTAAATTATGTCATCAAAGATGGTAAGCACTTTTTCAGCGAGCAATATGCTCAAAAACTGCAGGCCGAAGCTTTTGACCTATATCTGCCATCAGTTGACAGGGACTTTAATCCGGACAAAATAATTAAAGCGCTAAACTTGAAATAATAAACTCTTTTAAATGGAACGAATTGACAATTTTAAGACTATCGTAGACAAATACAATATCATTTTTTTTGATGCGTTTGGGGTGCTTAAAAACTATCATGGGTTGGTTCCGGATATCGAGAGAACTTTCGAGTATTTGAAGGAGCAAAATAAGGAATACTACATTGTTACTAATGACGCTTCGCGCAGCCCCGTGCAATTGGCAAGTTCTTATCACAAAATGGGCCTGCACGCCATTACGCCCGACAGGATCATATCGTCAGGGATGCTAACCAAAGAGTACTTGTACCTCAAAGTTTATGATGGTATAGTTGCTTACCTGGGTACTGAAGACTCGGCCCATTATATTGAGAGCCTGGGCTTGCACCCCATGCCGGTAAGCGAAGTTAACGCCAGCAATATTGATAACGTAAACGCATTGCTGTTTCTGGATGATGAAGGTTTTGATTGGGCCAGGGATTTGAATATTGCGGTTAACTTGCTTCGTAAGCGCACCATTCCTGCAATTGTGGCTAATACTGATGATACCTATCCGGCTACAATAAGCGATGTGTCTATAGCGATAGGTGGCTTGGCTAACATGATCGAATCTATTGTAGGCAAAAGTTTTATCCGGTTTGGTAAACCCGACTCGCAGATGTTTATGTTTGCCTATGATCTTATTCGCGAGTATCGCCCCATCAGCAAAAAAGAAATTGTAATGGTAGGCGATACCTTGCACACCGATATTTTAGGTGGTAATAAATTTGGGTTTGATACAGTGCTGGTTTTGTCGGGTAATACGTTGCCGCAGGACGTTAATACCCGTATTAATTCTACCGGCATAGTGCCTACTTATATCTGCGATACTGCAGTTGTTAAAAACGACATTTAATTGAGTATGGTTTACAATCCTACAGCTATAAAAATCCCTGATGCATCCAGCTATAATCGTAAAATAGGCAGTCAGCAGGTTGAACTATATTACTTGAAAAATGATGCAGGGATGCAGGTTGTAGTAAGCAATTTTGGCGCACATCTGATAGGCGCCTGGCTACCCGACCGGCGCGGTAACCTCACCAGCGTAATTTTAGGTTTTGATAATATTGAAGGATTAGCCCTTCAGAAAAATTATTATGGGTCGACAGTTGGTAGATACGCTAACCGGATTGCTAAGGGTAAGTTTACTTTAGAGGGTAAAAAATACACGTTGCCTGTCAATAATGGCCCTAACAGCCTGCATGGAGGCGTAAATAATTTTAGTTTAAAAATGTGGCAGGCTAAACAGATTGATAGCAAAACCATAGAACTTGAATGTTTCTCCGGGCATCTGGACGAAGGCTACCCCGGCAACCTGAAAGCAAAAGTAACCTACTCGTTAACTGACGACAACGGTATTGTTATTAACTACGAAGCTACTACGGATAAAACCACGGTTGTCAACCTAACCAATCACGCTTATTTTAATTTAAATGGCGAAGGCAATGGTGATATACTTTATCACATTGTACAAATTGTGGCTGATAAATACACGCCTGTGAATAAAACAATGATTCCAACCGGTGAAATAGCATTGGTAAAAGGTACGCCGCTTGATTTTGCGCAGCCCGAACGCATTGGCAAACGTATTAATTCAGATCACCCGCAACTAAAGATAGCTAATGGTTATGACCATAATTATGTGTTGAATCGCCATGGTGTACACTTACCAGTGTCTATAGTAACGGGCGACTTGTCCGGTATTAAATTAGAAGTGTTTACAGACCAGCCCGGTTTGCAGTTTTACACCGGCAATTATATGGCCGGTACCAACACTTTAAGAGGCGGGGTAAAAGATAAGGCCCGCACCGGTTTCGCGCTGGAAACACAACACTTCCCTGATTCGCCAAATAAACCTCAGTTCCCATCGACTGTACTCAGACCCGGCGAAGTGTATAAGACCCAAACTATATACAAGTTATCTGTATAAGCTGTCATCTTTTTAAATCAAATACCGGCTTAAGGTGTTAACTTTATATCTTTCAAAAAAAGATAGTCTTGCTGGTAGATAATCACGGTAGAAAAATTAGTTATATGCGCCTGGCGGTGACCGACAGGTGCAATTTGCGTTGCTTTTATTGTATGCCTGAAGATGGGCTCGACTGGCTGTCGCGCGCTGAACTGATGAATTATGAAGAGATGCTGCGGATGTGCCAATTGATGGTACAGATGGGCATCGAAAAAATACGTATTACGGGTGGCGAACCTTTTATACGTAAGGATATTATGCTATTGCTCAGCAGTATTTCTAAAATAGACGGCTTAAAAGAATTAACCATTACTACTAATGGTGTTTTAACTGCTTTGTATGTGTCACAGCTTAAAGCATTGGGTATCAAGTCGGTTAATTTAAGTTTAGATACCCTGGATGCCGCCCGCTTTTTTGCCATTAGCCGTCGGGATGAATTTGCCGCAGTAATGAATACACTGGACGAACTGCTAAAG
Source organism: Mucilaginibacter panaciglaebae (assembly GCF_039539265.1). Classification (NCBI taxonomy): domain Bacteria; kingdom Pseudomonadati; phylum Bacteroidota; class Sphingobacteriia; order Sphingobacteriales; family Sphingobacteriaceae; genus Mucilaginibacter; species Mucilaginibacter panaciglaebae. The sequence goes on along the minus strand of NZ_BAABCV010000001.1, from coordinate 68,558 downwards.
CATGACCTCGATGTGAAAATAAATGCTGTGGTAATGGATGGCAAAAACACACAGGATATATTACCGATGGTTGAGTTAACTAAAAACTTACCGGTTAGTGTGCGTTTTATCGAGGAGATGCCTTTTAACGGCGAAAAGCACAATTATGCAGGTTTGCACTGGGATCATCTGCGGATATTGCATGAGATCGAAAATGGTTATCCGGCAATAAAAAAGCTAAGTGACGACTTATATTCTACTGCTTACAACTATCAAATTCCCGGTTACAAAGGAACCGTGGGAATAATTGCTGCTTATTCGCGAACTTTCTGCGGCACCTGCAACCGTATACGTGTAACTCCGCAGGGAACTTTAAAAAATTGTTTGTATGATGATGGCGTGCTTAATATAAAAGACCTCATGCGTGCCGGTGCTAAGGACGAAGAAATTAAACAAGAATTACTTAATGCCTTTAGTCAACGCCCTATTGATGGCCGGGAGGCCGAACGCTTGCGTAAAGAACAGGCCTTAGTTCATGAATCTATGGCGACTATTGGAGGATAAATATTGAATCACTTATGATAACGGTTCAACAAGCCGAAAAACTTATACTGGAAAACACCCGCGATTACGGCAATGAGATCGTGCTGTTTGATGAAGCCCTGGGTAGGGTATTGGCCGAAGAAATAAGAGCTGATCGCGATTTGCCGCCGTTTAATAGAGTAACTATGGATGGCATCGCTGTAAAATATGAAGGCATTGCTCAAAATATAAAGACCTTTAAAATTAAAGCTACCCAGGCTGCGGGCGACGAACCTGTTCATGTCAACGCAAATGACGAGTGTATAGAGATCATGACCGGTGCTGCTTTGCCCGAATCAGTTGATACGGTGATTCGTTATGAAGATATAAAGATCGATGATGGCAAGGCCATTGTCTTGACCGACATTGTACAAGGGCAAAACTTGCATTTAAAAGGCTCAGATAAACAAAAAGGCGAAATTATCCTGACACCTGGCCGGCGGATCAACCCGGCGGTAATTAGTTTAATAGCATCGGTTGGGGAAACAGAGCTACGCGTAAAGCGCATCCCGCGAGTGGTAATTCTTTCTTCGGGCGACGAATTGGTAGATGTTTCGGACACGCCGTCTCCTTATCAGATCAGGCGGTCAAATAGTTATATGCTGCAGGCTATGCTGGCCCAGTACGGTATTAAAGGGGCAATACGACATATTCCTGATGATGAAGCGATCATCAAACAACAAATGGGTTTATGTTTACAGCATTATGATGTGATTTTGATTAGCGGGGGCATTTCAATGGGTAAGTTCGATTATATTCCGCAGGCTTTACGAGATCTGCAGGTAGAGCAAGTATTTCATAAAGTGCAGCAACGGCCAGGTAAACCTTTTTGGTTTGGTAAACATCACAACGCTGTGGTATTTGCTTTTCCGGGTAATCCGGTGGCCTCATTTATGTGTATGCAACGCTATTTTGTACCATGGTTAAATGCATCACTCAGAGTACAACCCAAAGAACCGGTTTATGCAGTTTTGGCCGATGATGTTAAATTTCAGCCGGCCTTAGAATACTATTTGCAGGTAAAATTACATTATAGTGTAGAAGGACAATTGTTGGCAACGCCGGTTGTTGGTAACGGTTCGGGCGATTTTGCTAACTTAGCAGAAACAGAGGCGTTTATAGAGTTACCTTCGGATAAAAACGAGTTTAAAAAGGGAAAAGCTTATAAAATATGGTCGTTTAATAGCAACCCATGATGATGAATAAAACCGACGAAACCACAGGTCAAACCTTTTCGCATCTGGATAGGGCGGGCAAAGCCACAATGGTTGATGTCTCCCAAAAAGCAGAAACCAGACGCACAGCTACCGCGCGCAGTATAGTCTATTTGCCTGGCGAAGTTATGGCTCAGTTGGCAGATGGCGATCTGCAAACTAAAAAAGGTTCGGTGTTTCAGACTGCCGTCATTGCGGGAATCATGGCCGCCAAAAAAACCGGCGATCTGATTCCGCTTTGTCATCCGCTGGGGCTGGACAATTGCCAAATAGATATCTGCGTTAATGGTGGTAATGAGATAGTGATAAATTGCACGACGACTATTACTGCCAAAACGGGCGTTGAAATGGAAGCGCTGGTAGGAGTTAGTATAGCTGCATTAACTATTTATGACATGTGCAAGGCGTTGAGCCATGACATCATTGTAAAAGAAACAAAGCTTATCGAGAAAACAGGAGGTAAACGTGATTTCAAAAGAGCATAAAAAGCATGCGAAACTAGCGCGCCCGGCTATCGGGCATTTTAACCGTAACGAATGGGCGATATTAGGTGCCCCCTGCATCAATATTAAACTGTTAGCTGCTGATATCATTGCTGCGCTGTCATTACAATACAAATGTGCCTACGCTGATAGTGCGCATACCGACGAGATAATATTACCGCCCGGCCGCCTGGCCAATGGCGCCATGCTGGAGTATACAGATCAGATCAATAATCATCAATTTAATTTTGGTTTAGGGTTAAAGCCCATGACTTTCAGGCAGCAGTTTGCCGATGCTGATCTTGTATTAGTTAACGGCAATCATCAACCCGCAAAATCGCAGGTGGTCATTGTTTATGAAAATAAAATGGCGTCGCTGCGCAAGCGGCTGTCGCAGCTGACGAATGTCGAATTGATTTTATTGGCCGATACTGAAATTGACATTTTCGATTTTATAAAAGAAGCTGTTCCTAATTGGCAGCAAATACCTGTTTACCGGTTGGAGGAAAGCGACAAGATCATCGGGTTTTTCAAAAGCAAAATGCAGCAGGCTAAACCGGTGTTGAATGGTTTGGTATTAGCAGGCGGCCAAAGCCTGCGTATGGGCACTGATAAAGGCAAGCTGAATTGGCATGGCAAAGAACAGCGTTATTATATAGCAGATGCGCTTAAGCAATACTGCGACGATGTTTTTATATCGTGCCGCGCTGATCAACGTCAGGATATATTGCCCGAATACAATACGCTGCCAGACACCTTCAGTGACCTTGGCCCTTTTGGAGCTATCCTCTCAGCATTTCGCGAAAAGCCCGATAGTGCCTGGTTTGTTGTCGCCTGTGATATGCCCTTGTTGGATGCTGACACCTTTAACTATCTGATAGAAAATAGAAATACCTCATCATTAGCCACCGCTTATGAAAGCGGCGCGGATAAACTCCCCGAACCATTGATTACTATTTGGGAACCGAAAAGTTATCCGGTATTGCTGTCATTTTTGGCGCAGGGGTATTCATGCCCCCGTAAGGTTTTAATCAATAGCGATACCAACTTACTGCAACCGCTAAACGCAGACGCGCTGACCAATGTTAATACGGCTGAAGATTTTGAAAGGATAAAGCATCACCTTATTCATAAAACCGCACCTAGCCAAGCATGAATACCGATTGGTTAAGATATAGTTGCCAGGTGGCTTTGCCGGGTTTCGGTGATGTAGCTCAGCAGCGTTTACTACGGGCCAAAGTTTTGATAATAGGCGCTGGGGGATTAGGTTGTCCGGCGGCGCTGTACCTGGCTGCCGCGGGTGTGGGTACTTTGGGGATTGCTGATTTTGATGTGGTATCGGTAAGTAATCTGCATCGGCAGGTATTATTTAACCCCGGCGATGTGGGTAAAAAAAAGGCTGTAATAATCTGCGAAAAGCTGCAGCAGCAAAACCCGCAGATTAATCTGATAACACACGATCTGCAGGTAATGTCAGACAATGTGCTTGAACTGGTGCAGCCTTATGATATTGTAGTGGATTGCACCGATAATTTTGATGCCCGCTACCTCGTCAACGATGCTTGCGTAATAGCTGGCAAGCCGTTGGTTTATGGAGCGATATACCAGTTTGAAGGCCACGCTGCCGTTTGGAATATAACGAATACTGATGACACTAAATCGCCTAACTATCGCGATCTGTTTCCTGCGGTTGACGCTACACAGATACCCAATTGTGCCGATGGGGGCGTGATTCCAACGCTGGCCGGAATTATCGGTTGTATACAAGCCAACGAGGTAATTAAATACATTACCCAAACCGGCGAACTTCTGGCAGGAAAGGTAATGATCTTTGATGCGTTGGCGATGCAGAGCAGGCTTATTAAAATTAGTAAAACTACCAATACGAATATTCAATCATTAACTCAATCCATAGAAATTCCTATTTTAACAATCGCTGAAGTAAAACAGGGGCTTGCTGATAATGCCTTAGAATTGGTTGACATCCGCACAGACCGGGAACGTGATGAAATAAATATAGGCGGTACACACTTTGAAGCCGATGAAGTGGACGAAAATATGGATTATTTGACGGGCCCCGGTGTTAAGGTTTTATATTGTTCATCAGGTAAAAGGAGCGGAGAGGTTGTAAAATATATTAAACAAAAATCCCCTCAAGCCAAAGTATACTCTTTAGCAGGCGGCTTAAAAGCCTGGTTTGAACAGGTTGACTCTTAACTAAGGGTGTGCCGCCACCCAAACCTCGCCATCTTCAAAAATCTCTTTTTTCCAGATAGGTACAGTTTGTTTCAGTGTATCAATAATATAACGGCAAGCCTCAAAAGCTGCATCGCGGTGAGCCGCAGACACAGCAATGATTACCGGGATCTCGCCAATCTGTAAAACACCTGTACGATGATAGATCAGGAGCTTCTGAACCGGCCATTTTGCTAACGCTTTTTGTGCGATTTTATTAAGCTCGCTGACGGCCATCTTTTCGTAAGCCTCAAATTCCAACCTAAGCACGGCCTTGCCTTTAGTTGCCTTACGCACCGTGCCAATAAACACGTCTACGCCGCCGCAATCCGGCGACATTACCCGGTCAATGCATTGCTGCACGTCTAAAGCCTTAGCTGATATTTGAATATCTACAGTCATGCTTAGCCACCGCTTACCGGCGGTATAATCGCTATTTCGTCGCGCTCGTGAATGGTGTCGGCATCCAAAGCATATTCGTTATTTACTGCTACCATATATGCAGCCAGTTTTTTAAGTTTAGGATATTGCTGCTCCAGCAGATATTTAAGGTTAGATATAGTTGCATCGTTAGCTAGTTCGACATCTAAAGCCGATCTTCCAAAAATATCCTTAGCAATGCCAAACGCCAGTATGTTAACTTTCATAAAAATGCTTGTACAAATATGCAAGAAAAGATTGCTGTATGGAAACAATCAAAATTTGAAGTTGTTAAAATAACATTGTCAGGTATTAACAGGTAACAAAACTATAATATAAAACCCCTATGAATTTGTACATCCCCAAAATTATGATAACGCAACAACCCGGTACCGATAAACCTGGTTTCGAAAATGCTGATGGAGAGCTTCCATTGATGATTGAAAATGATTTCAGTGAAACGCCGGAGATGGATGACCAGGCCAGCGATCAGACAGCAACAAAGAGCTATTAACAATACCACGCATTTGTAAAAGGAGTGTATTGTGACAGAAGTATTGTTAACTGATTAGCGATTTAACTAAATAATGTAAATTTTATTAGCTGATTATCAAATAGATATGAAATACACCAATTAAGTATACTAAATATATAGATTTAATAGTATATTTGAATTGTATTTGAAAAACTTAATAATGAAAAGTATTGAAAATTCGATTATTATACAGATTCTTTCAGACAGGCAAACCAGGGGATTCCGAATGCGTTGTTGCAGCTGAATATCATCCACCCTACAACTACCAAAATATAATTGTTAATTTTTAAATCAATACAGCATGTTATCAACTATAAATAAATACCCGTTTTTCGACCTGTCAGAGGTAATACTTGAAAATGAATTCAATCCTAAAACATATCAAAGGTTAAAACCTGTTAAAACCGGTAACCTGATACCCGATATCAATCTGGTTACCGATTTTCAACGCTGGAAAAATTTCTATAATGGTGCACCGGCTAACGGGCCCATTTCATTAAAACATTTATATGGCAAGCCGCTTACTATAGCTTTTTATTCAACACACTGGGGCAATAGAGGCATTGAGCTATTAAAACGCTTAAGTGCTATTCAGAATGAAATTAAAGCAAATGGCGGCAACTTGTTGGTATTAACCGATGATACTAACGACGAGCAATTAGCCCGTATAACCTGGGAGCATAGCCTGTCGCTTAATTTTTATCATGATATTGCCAATAAGATTGCCGGTAAGTTCAGGATTTACTCAGAAAAACATCCAACCTGGAATACTTACTCGGGTATTGATGCAAATATCCCATTGTTGGCCATATATGTGATTGATACCGACAGGCATATTGCCTATCATTATATCGATCACGATCTGGAAAGCAATTTTTGGCCAGACGACATAATTGCGGCAGTTTACGAATCGTCGTTAGCTGGTGTCCGCAAAAAATCGGCATAAATAAAGAAGATTATTTGGTTTGGTTTACAGTCGAAAAGAAAGCCGCTTTATCATTGATAAGCGGCTCTTTTCATTTTAGTATGTTCTGTAATGGCGTACGCCGTTTTTGTAATAGTAATGGCGACGAACCACATGCGTGCGATGTTTAACGATTACCGCTTTGCGATGGGGCAGTACCGGTGGTGGTGGCGGGTTATGCAGGCGTAAATGTATTTTTGGTAGCGGCGGATGTGCCGGATGGGGTGGCGGAGGTGGCAATTTGATCTGTGCCTGTGCCATCGTGAACATAGCTGCTATAAATACCGCTATTAATAATGCTTTGACAGTTTTCATGGTTGTTGTGTATGTTTAATTTAGCTGTATAATGTTATAACTACAAATTATTCAAAGGGTTTTTAAAAACTGAGTAGCCAAAATAAACGTTTTTAATTTAATTGGTTAGTAGTCAAATTCAATTTATGCGATATCTGTTCTTTATGCTGTTATCATTCAGCTTTTTTAATGCCTCTGCGCAATATCCCGGTAAGCAAACTAAGGGCGATATGATGATTGATGGTAATAAAAGATCTTTTTTAACTTATATCCCAACGGGTGCCAATCGCGAAATTCCCTTGATTATTTCTTTGCATGGCGGCTTTGCCAGTCCGAAAGGGATGTTTCATCTGGCCGATTTCAGACCCATAGCCGAGCGCGAAAAGTTTGCGGTAGTGTGCCCGGCATCTAAGCATTTCTGGCATGAGGGAGCCAATCTGCGCGGCATAGACGATGTCAAGTTCATTGACCACTTGATCAGTTATATGATCAAAATTTATGACATTAATCCGGATAGGATATATGTTACCGGTATTTCAAACGGGGGCTTTATGACTACGCGATTAGCCTGCCAGCTACACAGCCGCATAGCGGCAATCGCTGTTGTCGCGGCCACGCTGGACGCAGGCGAAGGGTACGACCTGGAAAAACCTATGCCAGTTGTCTATATGCATGGCACAAAAGACCCGATTGTTTCCGTTGATGGAGGGAAGTTATTCGGCCGCAGCGTTTTTTCGCATAAAGCAATTATAGACAAGTGGATAGCTATGGATAAGTGCAGTAAAGAACCACGTGTAAGTAATATTCCGGATAAAGCCGGTGATGGTACCAGCGTTCTGAAAGAAGAATATTTAAACGCTAAGTCCGGTTTTAAAGTCATTAGTTATACTATAAAAAACGGCGGGCACACGTGGCCGGGCGGCTGGCAGTATTTTCCGAAGTTTATCATCGGCAAAACCACGCATAATTTGAATGCCTGTGAGGAGATATGGAATTTCTTTAAGCAGTATAAGTTAAAAAGTTAAATTAATCCTATCATCGCTTACGTTCAAGATGACATCATGGATGAATAAAATTTTGTTTCTTTGCCCTGTATGAGCATCACTCTTAGCACCGATAATCTGAAAACTACCCAGGAGCAAAAGCTACGGCAATTGTTAGTCCACCTAAGTCAGAACTCTCCATTTTATCGCGAGTTGTTTGCTCAGCATCAAATTGATGTACACACTATTAAAACGTTAGATGATCTGCGCCGTATCCCCACCACGCACAAGGAAGATTTGCAGAGACGTACTAACGACTTTTTATGTGTGCCGAAGGATCAGATCATTGAATATGCCTCAACCTCAGGCACCTTGGGCAGCCCGGTTACTATCGGACTTACGGAGGACGACCTGAACCGCCTGACATTGAACGAGTATAATTCCTTTGTCTGTGCCGATGGCAATCGTGAAGATATTTACCAGCTGATGCTGACACTTGACCGCCAGTTTATGGCGGGGATTGCTTATTATTCCGGTTTACGTAAAATGGGAGCGGGGATCATCCGCCTGGGACCTGGCGTCCCCTCGCTGCAATTAGAGACCATACAGCGATTAAAACCAACGGCGATAGTAGCGGTGCCGTCCTTTATTTTAAAGTTGATACAAGCCGCTAAAGACCATGATATTGATCTTAATCAAACATCAGTAAAAAAAGCCGTCTGCATTGGCGAGAATATCCGTAATACTGATTTCTCCCTGAATATACTTGGCAAAAAAATAGCCGATGCCTGGAATATTAAATTATATTCAACTTATGCTTCGACAGAAATGCAGACGGCGTTTACCGAATGCAGCGAGGGGCAGGGCGGCCATTTACAAGCCGATTTGGTAATAGCCGAGATTCTGGATGAAGACAACAAGCCTGTACCTGCAAATACACCCGGCGAATTAACGATCACTACACTTGGTGTTGAAGGTATGCCGCTGCTGCGCTATAAAACCGGCGATATGTGCATGTACTTTGATGAACCGTGTGCCTGCGGAAGAAATACGCCGCGTTTGTCGCCTATCATCGGCCGCAAAAAGCAGATGATCAAGTTTAAGGGTACTACGCTATATCCGCCAGCCATGTTCGATCTGTTGAACGAAATGGAAGAAGTATTGGATTATGTTGTCGAAGTGTACTCCAACGAAATAGGTATGGACGAAGTATTGTTGCACCTGCTGCCCTTAGATGACAGCAAAGCCTGCGATAATCGCATCCGTGCTTATTTGCAAGCCAGATTAAGGGTTAGTCCGCGTGTTACTTATGTTAGTGCGGAGCAAATCCAGAAAATGCAGTTTCCGGAGAATGTTCGGAAAGCGGTTAAGTTTATTGATAAACGGGTTTAATGACAGTTGCTCAGGGGAGATAATCTCTGATAAGATTTCGCTAAATGTTAGGCAATCTCCTGTTATTGCGCACATAAGATTTCTCCTCACTGTCGAACGACAAAAAGAATTATATTTGTCACCCGTCAGCAGCAAACTATTAAGCTGTATTTGGGTTTAAGAGATTTGATTATTAATATTCGCCTATGATTACTGTTGGACAAGATGTCCTTTCTTTAGCCGACTTTAACGATATTGTGTTTAACCAGAAGCCGGTTGTTATATTACCCTCAGCTTTAACAAAAATTGAGACCAACTTTAAGTTCCTGCAAAATTTTTCGTCTAATAAATTAATATACGGCATTAACACCGGTTTCGGCCCTATGGCCCAATACAAGGTGAGCGAAGAGAACTTGCTGCAATTGCAATATAACCTCATCCGCAGCCATAGCTCAGGCAGCGGCAATCTGTTAACACCTATACAGGCAAAAGCTTTAATGATAGCCCGTCTGAATAGTTTGATCCAGGGTTTCTCGGGTGTGCATACCGATATAGTTGTCCTGCTTGCCGAACTTATCAATCAAGATATAACGCCTTGTATATTTGATCACGGCGGCGTTGGTGCCAGCGGTGATTTAGTGCAATTGGCTCATTTAGGTTTGGTGTTGATAGGCGAGGGTGAGGTAATTTACGAAGGAAGTATTCAGCCAACTGCCGATCTTTTCAAAAAGCTAAATATAAAACCGCTCGCCATACACATACGGGAAGGATTAGCCACTATCAACGGTACTTCGGCCATGACGGGTATCGGCATGGTTAACATCATACAGGCACATAAACTGCTTGATTGGTCGGCTATGTTTTCTGCTATGACCAACGAGATTGTACAGGCTTATGACGACCATTACTCGCACGAGCTGAACATCGTCAAACATCACAAGGGTCAGAATAAAATAGCCGGCATGCTGCGCGAGATCTTATCGGGCAGCAAAATGATCCGCAGCCGTAAAGATCATTTGTATCATCCGGATAATATTGATCAGGAAGTATTTGAAGATAAAGTGCAGGAATACTATTCATTGCGCTGCGTAACCCAGGTATTAGGCCCGATACTAGACACGATCAATCAGGCAGAAGAAGTACTGGTCAATGAACTGAACTCGGTTAACGATAACCCGGTTATTGACCACGTAAACCAAAATGTATTCCACGGCGGCAATTTCCACGGCGATTATGTATCGCTGGAAATGGATAAGTTAAAGATCGCAATAACCAAACTGTCAATGCTTTCTGAGCGCCAGCTAAACTATTTGTTGAATGATAGGCTGAACCTGAAATTCCCGCCGTTTGTAAACCTGGGCGTATTAGGCTTTAACTTTGGTATGCAAGGTGTGCAGTTTACGGCGACTTCTACAGTGGCCGAAAATCAGACACTCTCATTCCCGATGTATGTGCATAGCATCCCTAACAATAACGATAATCAGGATATTGTGAGCATGGGCTGCAACGCCGCTTTAATGACGTCAAGAGTAATTGATAATGCATTCAGTGTGTTATCTATCCAATTGATGACTATACTACAAGCCATAGATTATCTGAATTGCCAGGATAAACTCGCTCCGAAAACGCTGGCTTTGTATAATAAGGTTAGAGAGATATTCCCTAAGTTTGTTGAAGATGCACCGAGATATAAGGAAATGGAGAAGGTGAAACGATTTTTAGCGGGGAGCCCCTCCTAAATTCTCCCCGGCAGGGAGGACTTTAATTTTATATTTAAATTGAAAAATAATAACATAGATCAAAAGGTCTCCCCAACCGGGGGAGATTTAGAGGGGGCTGGGACTACTAAATGCGCACTCATCACCGGCGGATCAAGAGGGATAGGCAGAGCTATTTGCCAAAAGATGGCTGCCATGGGCTATTATGTGCTCATTAACTATAAAAGTAATACTGAAGAAGCCAGCAAAACCCTTGAATTGGTTAAGCAAGCCGGCAGCAACGGCGAACTGTTGCAGTTTGACATTGCTGATAAGGAACAAATTAAACAATCTCTTGAACGCTGGATTAAAGCTAACGAGGATAGAAGCATCGAGGTGCTCGTAAACAACGCCGGTGTGCGCGACGATAGTTTGATGGTTTGGTTAAAAGACGAGCAGTGGGATAACGTAATAAATACCAGCCTGAACAGTTTTTTTTATATAACCCGTTTGGTGCTTGAGGGTATGATGATGAACCGTTACGGCCGTATTATTAACGTGGTGTCTTTATCGGGTTTAAAAGGACTGCCGGGACAAACCAATTATTCGGCTGCCAAAGCCGGTGTAATAGGGGCAACCAAAGCATTAGCTCAGGAAGTGGGCCGCAGCGGTATTACGGTTAATGCAGTTGCTCCCGGTTTTATTAAAACCGATATGACCGAAGGTTTGGACGAGAAAGAGTTAAAAAGAAATATACCTGTTAATCGCTTTGGTTTACCTGAAGAGGTGGCACATGCCGTCGGTTTTTTGGCATCCGGAGAAGCTGCGTATATTACAGGTGAAGTTTTATCGATAAATGGTGGTTTATATTCATGACCGAAGCAGAAGGCATATTATCATTAATTCCCCAAAAGCCGCCATTCGTTATGGTGGACGAACTGCTTTTCTCTGATGACAATGTTACACGCACTAGTTTCACCGTTACTGCTGATAATGTTTTTGTGATCGATGGAGAATTCAGCGAAGCCGGCCTGATGGAAAACATGGCACAAACTGCTGCAGCGGGCTCGGGTAATATGGCGCGCATAGAGAACCGCCCGGTGGCCAATGGTTACATAGGCCAGGTAAAAAACTTTGAGATATATAGCTTGCCTAAAGCGGGGGATGTACTGTTCACCGAGGTAAGGATAGAAGTGCAGGTATTTGATGCGGGTATCGTATCAGGTAAAATATGGTGTGATGAAGTGGAGGTAGCTCAATGCGAAATGAAAATATTTATCAATCAATAATGCCCGGGGTTTATATTGTTGCCGATAACATATACTCGCCCATAGGCACTACTACTGCTCAAAACTTTGAGCGCATTAAGCAAGGTATTTCAGGTATCCAAAGGCATCAGGATGAAGCTATTTCTGATACAGATTTCTATGCTTCGTTATTTAACTATAAAGAAAATACATATTTTAAAACACTGTTAAACAGTAAGTTTGAAAGTTTACTTATAGCATCTGTTGAGGTAGCTCTAAAAGATTTGGATATTGATGTCACCGGCGATAAAACTATCCTTATCATATCATCAACCAAAGGAAACATCAGCCTGCTGGAAACAAATCCTGAGGATGCTGACTTGCCTGACAAGATTGCCTTGCATACCTCTGCAAAGATCGTCGCCAGCCATTTTGGTTTTGTAAATCAACCCCTTATTGTCTCTAATGCCTGCATATCCGGCATTATGGGAATCCTGACCGGGATGCGCTTATTGCAGTCGGGCAGATATGAGACGGCAGTCGTTGTGGGGGCCGACGAGATCAGTAAATTTGTGTTATCGGGATTTCAGTCATTCCAGGCTGTTAGTAACGAGCCCTGTAAACCATTTGACCAAAACCGAACAGGCATTACTTTAGGAGAAGGGGCAGCAACAATGATCTTGTCTGTGAACCCCAAATACGCTGATAGGGTAAAAGTTTTAGGCGGAGCGGTATCAAACGACGCCAATCATATTTCGGCGCCTTCACGGACCGGAAAAGAGCTTTCTGAGGCAATAGTGCGCACATTAGATACAGCCGGATTACAAACAGAAGATATAGATCTTGTGTCTGCGCACGGAACTGCTACAGGCTATAACGACGAAATGGAAGCCAAGGCTATCGCATTAGCAGGGCTTGATACCGTTCCGGCCAACAGCCTGAAAGGTTACTACGGACATACATTAGGCGCGGCCGGATTGATCGAGTCGATTATTTCTATCCAATCCATAGAACAAAATGTGATATTGCCAACTTTAGGTTTTAAAACAATGGGGGTAAGCAGCCCTATAAATATCTGCACCCAGCTTACGCCTAAAAGAATGAAGACCTGTTTGAAAACGGCATCAGGTTTTGGTGGGTGTAACGCGGCGGTTTTATTCAGTAAATAGATTGCTGATTAACTGACATGCTGACATATAAAGAAATATAAATAATTTATAATCAAATATTTAAGTACTTGTATCTAAACAATTACATAACATCAAATATTACTATAGTAAAGCATGTGGTTTATCACAATGAACGCCCGGTGTTTGAGAATCGGGATGCTGATTTATCCGCATTTTTGCTGTCGGCTTACCAGTATCTTCAGGTTTCCTACCCCAGGTTTTATAAGATGGATAACCTAAGCAAACTGGGTTGGCTGACCGTTGAAGTTTTGCTAAAGGATTCCGGCATTAAACGATATAAACCCGAAGAAATTGGCCTTGTATTGAGTAACGCTAACGCCAGTCTGGACACCGACCGAAAGTATATGCAAAGTGTGACCGATATTCCCAGTCCTGCATTGTTTGTTTATACCTTGCCAAACATTATGATCGGTGAGATCTGTATCCGCAATAATTTTAAAGGAGAAGACGCATTTTTTATATTTGAAAAGTTTGATGCAGCGTTTATTGAGCAATATGTAAATGAACTGCTAAATAACGATGTTTTACAAACATGTATTTGCGGGTGGGTAGATGTACTGAAGGAGGATTATAAGGCAGTATTGTTTTTAGTGGAGAAGGCGGAAAAGGCTAAAGCAATTCCTTTTTCAAGTAAGAACCTGCAAACCATATTTGATAACCTGATAATTGATAATATATAAAATGAGTTCAGTGGTGTATGTTGCAGGAGTAGGTGTGATTACCGCCATTGGTAATAACGTTGCTGAACATCTTTCTGCTTTTGAAAAGCGCAGCGCCGGCATGGGTGACATAACCTTGCTGAATACAAGGCACAAAGGTGAGTTACCTGTAGCGGAGGTTAAACTGGATAACGAAGAGTTGGCAAACCTCGCAGGCCTGCCTACAAGGCTAAGCCGCACCAAAATGCTGAGTTTGGTTGCCGCCCGGGAAGCAATGAATGATGCCGCTATTCCAAATAGCGGAGAGCTGCGCACCGGCTTTGTATCGGCTAATACCGTTGGTGGTATGGATAAGAGCGAGGATTTTTTTATCGACTTTATGGCAGATAATAACAAAGGCAAACTACGTGATGTATTCGATCACGAATGCGGCAGCATTACCGAGATAGTTGCCGATGAGTTAGGCGTAACCGATTACATGACCACCATTAGCACTGCCTGCTCGTCATCTGCTAACGCGATATTTTATGGTGCAAGGTTGATTAAAAACGGTTTACTGGACGTTGTTATTGCCGGCGGTGCCGATGCCTTAGCTAAATTTACGCTGAATGGCTTTAATACGCTGATGATCCTGGATAAAGAATATTGTCGCCCGTTTGATGATACCCGCGAGGGCTTAAATTTAGGAGAAGGAGCAGGATATGTAGTATTGGTGTCTGACAAAGTTGCCAGAACTTTAAATAAGCCGCTCTACTGCACGCTAAGCGGTTATAATAATAGTAACGATGCTTACCACCAAACGGCGTCTTCACCGGAGGGTACAGGCTCTTATATGGCCATGCAGGGGGCATTGAATAAAGCTGGCTTACAACCGGCTGATATTAGCTACATCAATCTGCATGGAACGGGTACACCAAATAATGACAGCGCAGAAGGGACAGCGATTAAAAGATTATTCGAACCAAACTATCCGCCCATGAGCTCCACCAAATCGTTTACCGGGCATACGCTTGGGGCCAGTGGTGGAGTTGAAGCAGTATTTTCTGTATTGTCTGTTAAGCATGGATTGATCTATCCAAATCTGCGTTTTAAGACCCGGATGCAGGAACTGCCCTTTAAACCTGAGACGGAATATCTGAAAGATCAACCGATCAAAAACGTGTTATCCAACTCGTTTGGTTTTGGTGGTAATTGTACGTCATTGATATTTTCGGCTGTTTAATTTATGAAGATCTATATCCGCTCGGCAGCCGCTATAACCGCTCAGAAAACTTTTGGTGATGTTCCGTTTCTGGCGGAGTTAACCGAATATAATGATACCCGTTTAACGGCTATTGAACCCGATTATAAAGACTATGTCGACGTAAAACTGGCACGCCGCATGAGCCGCATAGTTAAAATGGGTGTGGCTGCGGCCTTACAATGCCTGCGCGAGGGCCGAACCGAAATGCCCGGGGCCGTAATAACCGGTACCGCCTTAGGTTGCCAGGAAGATACAGCATCATTTTTAACCCGGATAGTTGAGTTGGAAGAAGAAATGCTGCCGCCTACGGCGTTTATTCAATCAACCCATAATACGGTAGCTGCTCAAATAGCTTTATCGTTGAAATGCCACAACTATAACAACACTTTTGTTCATAAGGGCATCTCATTTGAAAGCGCGTTGCTGGATGCCGTTATGCTTTTGAAAGAAGGCGATGCCAACAATATCCTGATAGGCGGCACCGAGGAAATGACCGATATCGGTTTCAAAATATTAACCCGTTTGGGGCTGTACAAACGCTGGCCATTATCAAACGCCGATCTGTATAAAACCAAATCAAACGGAACAATAGGCGGCGAAGGTTCCATTTTCTTTTTGCTGAATGATAAACTCTCGGCAGATAATCTGGCTGAACTGGTTGCAATAAAAACTTTCTATAAACCCCAAACACCGGCAGATGTCGAATTGAATATCAGGAACTTTTTGTCAGATAACTCAACTAATGCTGCAGATATTGATCTGCTGATCACCGGCAAAAATGGCGATACCAAAAATGATTTGGTTTATCAAAATGTAATTCCTGCGTTATTTTCGGATAATTCTCTGGCACACTATAAGCATTTGAGTGGAGAATATCCGGTGTCCGTATCATTCGCTTTGTGGCTGGCGGCAAACATCATCAAACGGGATGAGGTGCCTGCCTTAGTTGCCGATGGCAAGATCAGAAATTCCTCGCCTAAAAAAATATTGATCTATAATCATTATCAAAACAGCTATCATTCCCTGATGCTGTTATCCGCTTGTTAATTATGTTCAAAGAATCGTTATTTAAAATATCATCAATTACACACGACGAAGGACAGATCAACGCAGATCTGCAGATAGATCAGCGAAATGAGATATTTGCAGGGCATTTCCCCGATCAGCCTGTGGTGCCTGGTGCCTGCATGTTGCAAATTGTCAAGGAAACATTGGCCGATGCGCTTAAAGTTAACTTAGCTTTGGTTCGTGCCGATAATATTAAGTTCCTTTCGCTGGTTGAGCCATCTATAGGTAAGCTTCAATTAACCATCATTTATCAGCAGGCCGACAGCGATTTGAAAATTAATGCAAACCTATCATCCGGCGAGACGGTTTGTATGAAAATGCAGGGTGTTTTTGGGGTGAGGTAATGCTACGAAGCGATAAGTGGTCAAGAATGTCTGATCCAAAATAAGACTTAAAAGTAAGGAAAAGTGATCCAAAGTGATCCACTTTTGAAATGTATATTTTGCAACGATCTTATTTTCAGTAAGTTAACTTTTTAAGATGATCTAATCGATCCAAACTGATTCACATTCACGGTGGATCAGTACAAGCCCGTTGATATAATCCTAAGTCGTTCTCTTACTTGGTTCTGTGCTGCTCAATATAATCAGCCATAGTATTGATATCAACCAAAACTTTACGGCCTTCTTTCGGGTCGCGTATATCTATGCCGTATTCTTTTTTTAGCAGGACGATTAGTTCAAGTGAGTCTATTGAGTCCAAACCCAATCCATCGCCAAATAAAGGTTCTTCGTCCTTAATGTCGGCAGGGGTGAGGTCGGTCAGGTTTAAAAATTGTATGATTTGAGTTTTTAGCTGTTCCTTCAATGCTTGTTTTTCCATGGGGTAATTATATCAAATTTTTTCGTTTCAAGCCTAAATAAGTTACTATTTGGATAACCACTGTTATAATAAATAGAGAGCCGATATTGTTCAATATGTCTATTAACCTTCCATTTTCCAGAAATAAGGTGTAATACGCTTCTAAGCACCAGTGCATAGGTGAGATATTGGTCAGCGTTTTAGCTAAACCCTGCATGGCAAAACTTGGTACCATGAGCCCGCCAATGCAAGCCAGGATCACAATAGATATCGCACCAAACCCATTCGATTGCTCCTGTGTGTTGGCAAAGACTCCTACGCATATAGAATAACTTACTGCACACCAACCGCACACCACGGTCACCAGGAATAAGGCAAACAGGTCTGAAGGTAAATTAAGCGGCGGCAAACCGATAACCGGAAATAGCCAAATGCCTATTGAAAATATAACTGCGGCTTGAATCAAAGTTACCACCAAATAAGTGATCTGCTTGGACAACAAGCCTACCAGATAGTTAGTTGGCAAGGTTTTTAAACGGATAAAGCTGCCACTTACTTTTTCGCGCACTACGCTTCCACCTAACGACATGATTACGAAGAACATCGCAAAAATAGTCCAGGCAGGTACATTATGTTGCGAGGCGTTAGGGGTAATGCGGGTGCCGTCTTTTGAGGTCGGCAGCATATTAATAGTGGTATTGCTGTTGAGCATCTCGTTCTCCAAACCCTTAGGCAGCTCTTTTTCGTTCGAGTCGTAATATAGCGTGCGCAGGGTTTGGCGGGTTTGCACGATCTGCAGCGCGCTTTGTATAGCTCCCTGGATCGAAAATCTAAGCGATTCCTGCAAAACTGGGTTATAGTACAAGGTCAACGCATCCAGGGTGAGGAGGGGTTTAGTCACGGTAACTGCCGTATCTGCCTGGCCGCTAAATGCCGCCATCGCTCTGTCTGATGCGTTTTTAGCTTTGGTATTAATGCTTTTCGAAAAATCGGAAGGGATCACTACGCCGAGCATCGCGTCCTTATCCTGCATGTCGTTGGCGATCGTCGAAGCTTTGTCTTTCCCGGTCTGCATCACTGCAAACATTCCTATTTTATCTACAGATTCAATAAACTGTTTTGCTGCCTTACCGGTATCGGTATTGCAAATCACAATAGGCAATTTGTTTTTGTTAACTAACTGAAAAGTACTGTTCTGTATACTGGTAACCACCACCACTAAAATAATCGGCATCACAAACATCAAAGAGATACCCACCTTGTCGCGCAAGAGGATACGGATGTCTTTTTTTATGGATATCCAGAGCTTAAACATTAGTCGCGGTAGGCTTTGCCGGTTAAGTTAATAAATAGATCTTCAAGGCTGTGGTGATCGTGTGTTTTCAATACTTCGTTTATGTGACCCTGGGTGATGATATTGCCTTCATCAATCATAGCAATGTACTCGCACAGGTCTTCAGCTTCATTAAGCTGATGCGAGGTGTAAATAAGCGTTGTGCCGCTTTTATTCAGTTCATGTAAATAGCCGATGATAGCTGCGCGGGTGTGAACATCAACCCCAACCGTCGGTTCATCCAAAAATAAAACCTGCGGATTATGAATAACCCCAATAGCCAGATTAACCCGTCGCTTCATCCCACCTGAAAACTTTTCGACAGGCTTATTGCGTACATCCTCCAAACCCAAAATATGCAGCAGTTCGTTAGTGCGATCAGTTATTTGTTGCTGATTAAGCCCTGCCCAGGCACCAAAAAACTCCAGGTTTTGGGTGGGAGATAGCTCCTGATAAAATGAGAAGTCCTGGGGTACAAAGCCGAATAGCTTATTAACTTCTTTATTTTGTTTACCGGTTTCTTGCCCTAATAATTTGATGTTGCCTTCGTTTGGACAAAGCACACCCGTCATCAGGTTCATTAAGGTAGTTTTACCGGCGCCATTAGGGCCGAATAGTCCAAAACGCGTACCCTCAGCCACCTCCAAATTCAAGTTGGCAAAAGACGCCTTTTCGTTATCGGGATAACGAAAACCCATGTGTTCGATATTGATCGCCAGGGGCCTACCTAATGCCATTTTATTTTTTTTAAAGCTACGAAGGCTTTTCGTTCAATTTCTGCAATCTCCAACAAATAATCGCCCATCTTATTAAAATCTTCCCGGGTACCCAGTCGGCCTTTATAAATACCGGCTGCCTGTATCGCGCTTTCGCGCCAGAGATCGCCGGAGGCGGTGAATTGGGTAGATATCTCCAGCAATTCATCATTTGGTATATAAGCGTGTGCTTCTTGCAAAAATGCTCCGTAAATATACCTGAAACCACCCCCGCCTGTACCTATCTCTTCCTGCATACGCACTAACTGAGCCAGATATGACCCCGCTTCTTTCCGCCCTAATTTATCGCGCCATTGTTTGATCTTTTTGCCCGTGTATTTAATACCGTTTACCCCGGCAATCGGACCCATTAACGGCGATATCATATTAAACACATTCTTTTTGATGCCGCTTTTAATGGCCTGTCTGATTTGCTCGTCGGTGACCGGCTTGCTTTCCTTTGGATAATACAGTTGTCCGTTGGGGGCAAGGGCGCCTTTGGCAAACCGCACACGTTCCAGTTCATAAGCAGACATGACGTTTGTACCTTCCATTACAGGGTCGCTCACCATATAGTTGCCATCTTCGGTGCCAAAAACAATCAGGTTATGCGCATTGAAATGAAAACGATATTCGCGCGGAAAATAGGGTAGATAATAAACGCCTACCTGGCAACCCACCGGGTGGCCTTCGGTCAGGCAATCATTCAAAAATCTTTCGGCCGCTTCTTTAGATCTGAACTTTTTGCGGACGACAGGAATACCCAGCGCCTTGCAAGTTCGCTTAAAGATCAGCCCCGGCATGGTACGAAAGGCAATAACCGGCCCGTTATTTATTTTGAGGAGGGGGATATATACAAAGAATAAACCCGCGCCAATGCCAAAGGCCAAAGGCTCGGTAATTTGCTGAACTCCACTATTTTTTAGCAGACCGACAGTCACCCCGTTTTCGCAGTGTGCGGCCTGTATGTGGTTAAAGTCAAGCTTCATTAATAGTCATGTTTTTTAAATCGGCAATGCTGACATTAAATACGTCGGCATACTTTTGCAATTTTCGGTCAGAAAGGCCATAAAACACATCTGGTTTAAGATGCCTTTTTACCTGCCATTGCCAAAAGCCGGTATAGCCTGCCAGTATCTCAACGTCCATCAGGGCTTTTTCCATGAAGAACAGAATAGGGCTGGCCTGTTTATTTAATACTTTTTGTTTGGCTGTCGCTATGCGTTCTTCGACACCCTGCCAGGCCATATCCAGGGCGGTTGATTTTACGTCCCAACCCTTGCTGAGTTGCGTGGTGTATTTACCGCGCCCATCGATAGCGTAACAGACTTCTTTGGTTACCTTGCCCAAAGCGCCCAAGTCTTGCGGAACCTCTTCTTTTTTCATTGTTACCCTTGTTTGTCATTGCGGGGAGGAACGACGAAGCAATCGCGAATTATGTCTCCTTGCGATTGCCACGCTGCGCTCGCAATGACAGTTGTCTATTAACACACCGTTATCATCGCATACATATAAGAGAAGCGCGAACTTTCAGGTACAAGACACAATATCTTTTCACCTTTTTTCAGTCGGCCGCTATGAAACAGTTCATCGATCATTAAATAAATAGAAGCCGCACCCACGTTGCCTACGGTATACAGGTTAATAAACCATTTTTCGTAAGGAATACCGCCGCCGTAAATTTCAACGAGGTCATAGATCTTGCTGCGGAAGAAATTACTTGAAATATGCGGCAGGAAATGGTCAATGTCTTTAGCAGTCAGCCCTTTTTTGTCAAATATCTCTTTTATCTTTTTGCCGCCCAGTGGTACAATGTTGTCGCTTAATATATTGATATCCTGCTTAACGCTGAAGATTGATTTTGTCATGATCTCTTCAGGGGTGTAATCCATGAAACCTTTCAGGGTGCCATCCGGCAGTTTATCGCCACCCATGTACATGCAGGTTTCCATCTCGTTAGCGTAAGATACACCTTCTATCCAATCAATACGCAGGCTCAAGCCTTCCTTATTAGGTTCATCGCTTAATTGGAAAGCAGAGGCGCCGTCGGATAACATCCAGCGTAAAAACTCTTTTTGGAAAGAAATAAACGGGTTAGCATTCAATTCAATCAATTTATGAGCTTCTTCTTCAAAAACATCAGACACCAGTAAGCCCGAAAAACGTTCAGAACCGGTAGCAATGGCCGATTTGACCTCGCCGGCTTTGATAGCCAGGTAAGCAAATTTCAAAGAATGCATACCTGCGCAGCAAACGCCTGATGGTGATACTACTTCAACAGGGCCCATTTCAGGCAGCCAACCGTGGGTCATCACCCCGTGTGACGGCATCATTTGATCGGGCGATGAAGTGCCGCATGATAACAACTCTACTTTGGTTATTTTTTCAGGATCGTTTTTAAATAATTCTCTAACCGCTTCAGCAGTCATTTGCGCATTGGTATGCGTTGGCTTACCACCTTTGGTTAGCGCGTAGTAACGGTTAGTGATACCATTATTGCGCAGTACGATGCTTTTTGATTTAGACGGTTTACCGTTGATGTAACCAAGGTACTCTTCCATTTCGTCGTTTGGAACAGGTTGGTTGGGCAAAAATTTAGAAGTATTAGTAATATAAACGGACATACCGGTTAATTTAAATTTAAATAATATTGTTTCTTCGCCTTGATACGCTTAGGCGAGGTAAATCTGAATAAAATAGCATCCAAGGTAATCAATATAGGGGCGCCTACAAAAAAAGCAATCAGCAGGTAATACTTATACGCTCTTATCCAGGGTAATCTGTTTTTCCGTTTGGAAATAAACTTAGCCCAGGCTCTGAATATTTTGCTTGCCGTACTTTCAATAACCATCAGGTTGTAATTTAATACTACTGCTTTGTTGGCGTCGAGCTCGGTTTGCAAGCCGTCCCAATTGTTTTCTCTTAAATGAGGTATAACGCTTTTGCCAAAAACTTTGGTATGCTTTATGTCAGCATCAGAAACACCGGGGGGCGGGAAAATGTTTAAATAACTGTCTTTTTTTCCGTGCAGCATCCAGTGGAAGATGGTGACAAAACTTACGGGATTAGGATGCGTATCTACTAACGCTATGTTTCCCACCATTTTAGCTTCGGTAGCGCGTAGTAACTTTTTTACTCTTACAAAAGCACTTAGCCACATATTGCGTGCCCCGGTAACAGTGATGACAGGTGTAGCTTTCAATACAGATTTCATCTGCTCTGTCTGCATCAGTGAATTAAACGGAATACTTGGAGACAGGAACCAGGCCTGATAACCCAGGATTATCAGATCGTATTTCTTTTCTTTAAGTTCGAAAGGCTGCAACTGCGCCGGAACGTCCAATTGGCAATCGGGCATTACACTGAAAAAAGTATCAGCTGTCCACGGGAAAGCAGGCTCATTGACTAAACGCACACGTACTTTTTCTACGTCGATACCTGCATCGACCAGGGGTTGCGTAAAATTATCAATGATCTCGCCTAACTGGCCCGACTGCGAATAATATATAGCTAACACCCTTTTACTCATACGCTTTGACTAGTTAAGATCGTTTGCGCTAAGTACCTTCGATTTTTTGGTATAGTCAATTATAGCATGTTGTACAACAGGCAACAGGTTTTTAAAACCTTTGATGATAATCTTTTTATCGGCTTCAATATCCTTATTATACTTAACTATTTTGGGCGCATGCTCCTGAATTGCCAGGCGAAGAAAATGGAATTCTACATTATCGGCATCAGTCGCTATGGCCGGGTCAAATTTTTTGCGGCCCGCTTTAAACGATTTAAGGCGTTGTGCCGGTAGCTTTTGTAATCCGGCTTTACGCATCAATAGTGCGCCGGCGTAGCCATCTTTTTCTGGCGATGACGAGGTTGTTACTACATCAATCTCTTTTTCAACTTCATCTAAATTACCACGGTCCATTACCTCATAAAAAACAGCTTTATCCAGTTTTTGCTGGGGGCTTTTACTCAGAACAACTACGCCCGGCAATAACAGCAGCAAGGCAAATATTATTCTTGTTTTCATATTTAGTTATCAGATATCAGTTGTCACAAATATAGCCAATAATACTGCTTTGCCTAATTAAGTATACGCTATTAGCTATTAAATTCGAAGAATTGCGTTACTTTTAGACTTTAATATTTAAGAATTAAGTGCATCCTGATAACAAACAATTTTCTGACAACTGGGCCCTGGTTTTAGGGGGATCAAGTGGATTTGGATTAGCAGCGGTTGAGAAATTGGCGGCTCACGGAATGAACATCGCGGTACTGTATCGTGAAACTGCGGCTGCCGAAAGGACTTTGAAACAAAGATTCGCGGAGCTTGAACAAATAAATAAGGTAGCCATTACCGCCCACAATATCAATGCGCTTGACGGCGCCGCACGCACTGCTTTTGTTGACCAATTTGCCGATGGCAAAAAAGGTAAAGTTAAACTATTACTTCACTCCATAGCCCGGGGTAATTTAAAGCCATTAATAAATGAAGGTGATAAAGAAGCTTTAACGCAGCAGGATATCCAGTTAACCACCTATGCCATGGCTACCAGCATGCTTGACTGGGCAAAGGATGTTCTGGCGGCGGGTTTATTTCATACCGATGGCCGTATTATTGGTTTAACAAGCGAGGGCTCTGATAAATATTGGGAAGGTTATGCCGCAGTATCTATAGCCAAAGCATCATTAGAAAGTTTGACAACCTACATGGCTGTCGAGCTGGCTAAATATGGCTTGAAAACCAATTTAATACTGGCAGGAATTACAGCGACGCCGTCGCTAAAACGTATACCTGACAGCGATCGTTTAATAGCGCATGCCACCTCCAGAAATCCGTCTGGAAGAATTACAAAACCAGAAGACGTTGCAAACGTTATATACCTGCTTTGTACAGATGAAGCAGCATGGATAAACGGTACGGTAATAAGAGTTGACGGGGGAGAGAATTGCAGGTGAGCAGCCCCACCCAAACCCTCCCCGGTTGGGAGGGCTTTTGAAGGAGTTATTTAATTATAAATGATTATAAAAAGTATTCCCTTCCGGGGGAGTTCCGATAGCTATCGGATTAGAGGGGGCTGATGGCCAGTATGAACGACATATTAAACTATTTACCTTACAAATCATCTTTCCTGTTTGTCGATAATATTACCGCATTAGATGAGAATGGCGTTACGGGCGATTATACCTTAAAACCGGAGGCTTTTTTTTATGAAGACCATTTTCCGGGCAATCCGGTTACACCAGGCGTAATTATTACCGAGATTATGGCGCAGATTGGTTTAGTGGTATTGGGGATATATTTAATGTTGGATGGAAAATCACACGAAGGTGCGGTAATGAATGAAGGGGCCTTCCCGTTACTCACCTCGACCAATGTCGAGTTTTTTAAAATGGTATTGCCTGGCGAGAAGGTGACAGTAAATTCAAAAAAACAATATTTTCGTTTTGGTAAGTTAAAATGTTTGATAGAGATTCATAACGCGGGGGGCGACTTGGTGGCAAAAGGTATATTTTCGGGCATTATAAAAAATGCTATTAGATAATTAATTTAAATAATGGGTAACCGCGTTGTAATTACAGGCTTGGGCGTTGTTGCGTCAAATGGACTAAATATCGGCGATTTTTTACATGCTATACAAAATGGCATATCGGGCATACGCTTTATGCCGGAGTACGAGGAACTAAAATTCAATTGCCAGGTTAGTGGTACACCCGAGTTTGAATGGGATCAGCTACGTAATTATATAACCGAAACAAGCTTATATGGCCTTAAGGGAAAAGGTATAGCGTATGGTATTAAAGCTGCATTGGATGCCTGGACGGATGCCGGGAACGAAATTATAAGCGACGATACACTTTGGGAGACCGGCTGCATATTTGGTAGCAGTGTTGCCGATACTGACGTTATAAAAAATGCGATAAATAAGGTAGATGCCCACGAATCAAAAAAATTAGGCTCACGCGTGGTTGAGCAGATCATGAATAGCGGGGTTACGGCTTACATATCCGGACGTTTGGGTTTGGGTAACAAGATCATTAACAACTCGGCTGCCTGCGCTACAGGTACTCAATCTATCTTACTTGGCTATGAATATATCAAATTCGGTATGGCTAAGCGCATGGTGGTAGGCAGTTGTGAGTATGTAGATAAGTATGTTTTTGGAGGATTTGATTCTATGCGTGTATTATCGCGCAAGTTCAATGATCAGCCTGAACGTGCATCACGCCCTATGAGTGCAACTGCCGGGGGCTTTGTTCCGGGCTCGGGCGCGGGTGCTTTGGTTTTAGAAGATCTGGACTTTGCGCTGGCCCGTGGCGCAAAAATTTATGGTGAATTAAAGGGTGGCTCAACCAACTCTGGCGGGCAGAAAAACGGCGGCAGTATGACGGCACCAGGCCCTGAAGGTGTAATACGTTGCATCCGCGAGGCTATTGCTGATGCTAACATTGATCCGAATGATATAGACCTGGTGAGCGGTCATTTAACAGCCACCATAGCCGATAAGCTCGAAATTCAGAACTGGGTGAAGGCTTTAGGTCGGGACGGCGATCATTTTCCGATGGTTAATTCGCTGAAGTCCATGATAGGGCATTCGCTGAGTGCCGCCGGGTCAATAGAAACAGTTGCTGCGGTTTTGCAATTAAAACATAACTTTGTGCACCCTAATTTAAATTTAGAAGATCCAATTCCGGAAATTTTAGATATAATTGGGGAAAGGAATTTGCCTACGACAAGAGTAGACAAGGAGATTAACACTATTGCGAAAGCTAATTTTGGTTTTGGCGACGTCAATAGCTGTCTGGTGATCTCAAAATATAAAAATGACTGATGGATAGAAAAGAAATTTTAGTTGAATTGAAAAAAGTACTGACCCCTTACACGGAAAATAAAGAAATGCTGGAAGGGATCAATGAGCAAACCGACCTGATAAAAGATTTGAAGATCAACTCGGCCAACCTGGTTGATATTATTATAGATGCCGAAGCACAATACAATATTGAGATAGATTTTGACGCAGCCGAAAAAATGTACAACGTTGGCAATTGTATTGATGTAATTTCTGAAAAGATCAATAAGCCTGCGTGATCAGCGCGGGTAATGATATTGTAGTATTACAAGCTGTAGATGCACAGCGCACCCAAAGCCCCGCATTTTACTCTAAATTTATTAGCCCCAAAGAGCTTGCGCTTTATAAACCGGACGAACTTTCATTAGTGAATTTTGTCTGGATGCTTTGGTCTGCAAAAGAGTCTGCCTATAAATACCTTAAGCGCAATAATCCTGAATTGATATTTGCGCCGGCTAAAATGACGGTTCAGCAATTGCGCATCTTTACCCCGTTAAAGACTGATACGAATGCTCATAATCAGTACAAGGGCGAATTGCAGACAAATGATATCGCGTTACCATTCTTATCAGTTACAACTGATCAATTCATTGCTACAACTATTGATCAGGGTGATGTCCGCTGGGCGGTTAAGCAGATTGAGACGTCTGATTATGAGAGCCAATCGAAAGCTGTCAGAAGTTTTTTGTTAGACGATTTAAAAATGTCCGGAGTTACAATTGAAAAGCATCCCGCAGGATATCCTGTTTTGTTAAAGGATGGAAAAGATTTAGGTATTGCGGTATCATTTGCGCATCATGATCGTTACATATCGTATTGCTATCAAATTTCTAAATAAAAATTAAATCTGCATTTTTACGACATGCTATCTGATCCTATACGTCGCTGCCTTTTATTAGCTTTAATTGCCATAGGTTTTTTTTCCTGTAAGTTTGAAGATCCCATCCAAAATAAAATCTCATTTAACGCTGTAAAGGGCACCACTTTTATTGAGGTACGCCGCAGTTTTGATAATGGTTTGATATTTAACAAAGATGGTTATCAGTTGGCGCCTATCTGGAGGGTGAAGTTCTTATCGGATACCACAGCCGATGTTTATAATCCTGATAAAAAGGTCTTCTTAAAGTTCAGCGTTACCTTGGATCACGACTCGATATTCAATATTTCAGGTACCTGGCTTAAAGCAATGAAGGTAAGTAAGGATAGCCTGATATTCCAGGTGTTAAAGGTTGAGGGGAAAACGGTGTATTACGTGAAATCGAATGTATACATGACCTTGTATTCAGAAAACTATATCACTAACGTGTTGCATAGCACTATCGATGAACAACGCAAGCCTTTAAAACGCGACAGCGCGTACATCATCAAACGCACGGTTATTACCGACCTTAAAGCCGATAGCTTTTTTGCAGCCCGTAAGCCGGTGCAGATTACAAGAAGGAGCCCGCTGGCTACTGTCGAAAAGAAAGGGGTAGAGGCTGATGTTTTGAACAAGTGGGATAATTCTGACGAATATATGTTCCCCGAGTATAACGTCCATATTCGTAAAGCTTATGAAGATTTTAATTACTCATTCTGGGCTACAGTGGATACATTGGGGAATATCCACTATCAAAAGTCAATGATCTATGTAATGCCTGAATTTCAGAAGGCCACCGACCATGCTATCAGAGGGATATGCGACGGCTATATGAAAGCATATTTTAAAGTTATACCCGGCACCACGCTGGGCATTGAGCATAATAGCGCAATTGTGCTTAATATATCGGGTTCTAAAAAATAAAAGGCAGGAAAGTTATTACTTCCCTGCTTTAATATCATTTAAACTATTTCTTAGCTATAGGTTTTGCCGGTACTTTAGCAATCGGTTTAGCCAGAGCCGTTTTTGACGCAGTTGGTTTTGCTGCAGATTTTGCCGGTGCTTTTTCTGCCGGCTGCGTTTTAATAGGAGCGGTCACGACAGCAACTGCGGGCGTTTTAGCTACGCTTACCGGTGTTGCTTTCTTTGCCGGTGATAATGTGTTGTTTTTGACAGTACTTATTTTAGCTAATTTCTTAGCCAGGTTTTTAGCGGCTTTTTCTATTGATTTTTCAGCTTTTTTTAAACCCGGGCCTATTTCGCCAACTATAGTTTTTATTTGGGCCGAAATTTTATCGCTTAAATCTTTCTTTAATGTTTTCTTAGCTTTTTTGGCTTCAGAATTGGTTTTGGTTTTTTTCATATATGGTAAGGGGGCTTAAATAATATGTTTATTGTGACGCTGCAAAATTAGGTTAATACATTGTTTGTTTAATATTATGTTTATGTTAACAAAATACACTACAATAAGTTGCTGCTTAACATTAATTTATTTAAAGCTGTTGAACTTCAGTGTTTTGATGTTATAGAAATTGAATCAACGTTACGCTTGTTTACGATTAAAGTTATAAAGTTTGTTACGTCATCCTTCGATTTTGTCATCCAGTTTTAAACAAACGCCAGGGAACCATTTTATTAGTGACAAAATAATATTTGGCAGATTATTTGATTATTTTTGAGACCTGAAATTAACTACTCAGAAAATATCGCTAAATCCATATGGTACTAAAAGGTATCGTTATGGCTATTATTTATCTCATAAAGTATATTAAAAATGACAATTGGCGTTCCAAAGGAAATTAAAAACAACGAAAACCGTGTTGCCCTTACCCCTGCAGGTGTCGAAGTATTAATCGTAGCAGGCCACAAAGTATCTGTACAAAAAACCGCCGGCGAGGGCTCGGGCTTTACCGATGCCAGCTATGCAAAGGCCGGCGCAAACTTAGTTGAAACTGCGGCCGAAGCCTGGACTGCCGAAATGGTAATGAAGGTTAAAGAACCGATAGAATCGGAGTTCCAATATTTTCGCGACGACCTGGTGTTGTTTACGTACCTGCACCTGGCTGCTGAGCCAAAACTCACTGACGCTTTATTAAAAAGCAAAGTAACCGCAATTGCTTACGAAACTATTCAACTGCCAAACGGACAGTTGCCATTGCTTACCCCTATGAGCGAAGTGGCCGGCCGTATGGCCGTACAGGTAGGTGCCTGTTTTTTAGAAAAACCCAACGGAGGCAAAGGCGTATTGTTAAGCGGGGTTCCTGGTGTGCGCCGTGCTAAAGTTGCCATTATTGGCGGCGGTGTTGCAGGCACAAATGCTGCAAAAATTGCGGTAGGTTTGGGTGCCGAAGTAACTATTATTGATAATAATCTGAACAGGCTGCGTGAGTTGGACGATATTTTTGGTTACCAGGTATCAACCCTGGCGTCAAATGCCACTACGATAGCGGATACGGTTAAAAATTCTGATCTGGCTATTGGCGCAGTATTGATTCCGGGTGCGAAATCGCCTAAATTGGTTACAGAAGCTATGGTTGCCGCAATGGAGCCGGGATCGGTAATTGTTGATATCGCGATAGACCAGGGCGGCATGTTTGAAACGTCAGACCATGCTACTACACATGATAATCCGGTTTACGTGAAGCATGGCGTATTGCATTACTCGGTTGGTAATATGCCCGGTGCTGTGGCTCATACTTCAACTTTTGCCCTCACCAATGCCACTTTACAATACGCTTTGCAGATTGCCAATAAAGGCTACACGAAAGCATTCGCTGATAACCCGGCTTTACTAAAAGGATTGAATACTTATAAAGGAGCTGTTGCTTACAAAGCCGTTGCAGACGCCTATAAATACGAATATGTTGAAGCGGCTTTTTAAATATCAGGACTAAAAGATTAAAAGGCTTTGTTTGTAAAAACGAGGCCTTTTTTTATAGCTGTGGTTATTCTTCTATACTTATTAAGGTTGTGTGATTTGTTTATCACAATTATTTTGCGGTAATTCGGTATACCCAAATTATAACCCTAATATATTGTCTAAATGAATCACCTTTCTACCAGCGACTACATTGTATTCTTTATTTATTTTATTGTTGTTTCGGGCTACGGCTATTGGGTTTACCGCAGTAAGAAAAGCCAGAATGTTGACACGAAAGATTATTTCCTGGCTCAGGGATCATTAACATGGTGGGCCATAGGCGCTTCTATCATTGCTTCAAATATTTCGTCTGAGCATTTTATAGCTATGTCGGGGTCAGGCTTTGCTATGGGTTTGGCCATATCGAGCTATGAGTGGATGGCTGCTGCCACATTAATAATCGTTGCGGTATTTTTTCTGCCTATCTATATCAAAAATAAAATATATACCATGCCACAGTTCTTGTCGACACGGTATAACGATACGGTGAGCGGCGTGATGGCTATCATCTGGCTGCTGATCTACATTTTCGTAAACCTTACATCGATATTTTTTCTTGGCGCACTTGCTATTGAAACTATTACGGGTATTTCATTTAACTACTGCATTATCGCGTTAGCTATATTTTCGGTGTTCATCACTCTGGGCGGTATGAAGGTTATCGGTTATACCGACGTTATACAGGTGTTTGTATTGATAATGGGTGGATTGATTACCTGCTACAAAGCGTTAGACCTGGTCTCTGTCAAATTAGGTGCCCATACTGTAATGGGGGCATTACCTATCCTCAGAGAACAGGCATCAGATCACTTTCATATGATTTTCCATCCCGGCGATAAGTATTACGATGATTTGCCGGGTGTAGCAGTGCTAGCGGGTGGTCTATGGATCAATAACCTTAATTATTGGGGATGTAACCAATATATTGTCCAGCGCGCTCTGGGTGCCGATTTAAAGACAGGCCGCAGCGGCTTGATCTTTGCCGCCTTTCTTAAACTGTTGATCCCTGTAATAGTGGTTATCCCAGGTATAGCAGCTTATGTGTTATATCAGCATGGGTACTTTCATGCCGAGATGCTGGATAACGGTATATTGAAACCAGATCATGCCTACCCGACATTAATGAACCTGTTACCATCGGGCGTAAAAGGTTTAGCTTTTGCAGCTTTAACCGCGGCTATAGTTGCATCGTTAGCCGGTAAAAGTAATAGTATCGCTACCATATTTACTTTAGACATTTTTAAAAAATACATCGATAAAAAAGCGTCTGAACGTAAGTTGGTGTACGTAGGCCGTGTAGCCGTAATAGTTGCATCAATAGTGGCTATGGTTATTGCGCCCACACTGCGCACATTTGACCAGGTATATCAGTTTATCCAGGAATATGTCGGCTTTTTCTCGCCGGGGATATTTACTATTTTTCTGTTAGGATTTTTCTGGAAACGCACAACTTCTGCAGCAGCTTTAACTACGGCAATTGCTACTATACCGTTATCGGTAATATTCAAGTATCTGCCGCAGTTAAGCGGCGGTTATTTTGCGCCTATTCCATTCTTGCACCGCATGACCTGGGTTTTTGCTATTGTAATGTTGCTAACAATTGTCGTAACTTTATTAGATCCAAAAAGCAAAGAAAATAAACAAGCGTTAGAGGTAGACAGCAGCATGTTTAAAGTAACACCGGGTTTTATTATAGCGTCGGTAGCTATATGTGGTATACTGACAGCGCTTTACACTGTATTTTGGTAAATAAAAACAAAATAGTATGGAAAATATAAATGAAAAAGATCATTCGCCATTAGCAAATCTGGATGTATGGGAAGATGATGTTTTGCAAAGGTACCCCGAGGAAGGTCCGGCCAAAAAAAAGGAAGAGTTTAGAAATTATGACTCGCCCGAAAGAGACAGCGTTCGCGAATTTTATCGCCTTAATCATAAATATCAGACTTACGATAATGTGCTTGCTAAAAAAGCCAACTTCCTGAAGTTTGATAAAAAAGAAATGCCATGGTGGCAAGCAATGGAGTACCTCAATACTTTGGTTGATGATTCTGACCCTGATATTTCATTAGATCAATTACAACATTTGTTGCAAACTGCCGAAGCTATTCGCGCAGATGGCCATCCTGATTGGTTTGTGCTCACCGGTTTTATTCATGACTTAGGTAAAGTGCTTTGCCTGTTTGGCGAGCCGCAATGGAATGTAGTGGGCGATACCTTTCCGGTAGGGTGTGCTTTTTCTGACAAAATAGTTTATCCCGAGTTTTTTGCTGCTAATCCCGACATCCATGACGAACGTTTTAACACCAAATACGGCGTATACTCGCATCAATGTGGCTTAGACAAGGTGAATATGTCATGGGGACATGATGAGTACTTATATCAGATAACTAAAGATTACCTGCCTGAACCGGCCTTGTACATGATCCGTTATCATTCGTTTTATTCACAACATCGCGAGCATGCTTATGATCATTTGCTGAGTGCGCATGACCAGGAGATGTTTAAATGGGTAGACAAGTTCAATCCGTATGATTTGTATTCAAAAAGTCCGAAACCGCCTGTGGTTTCAGAACTTAAACCATATTACGAAGATTTGATTGCTAAATATTTGCCGGCGACGGTAAAATTATAGTCCCACATCAAAGAGCCTTTCAGTAACGAAGGGCTCTTTGCGTTTATATATCGTCCTAAATGAATCTAAGAATCTGCCTGGCCCTTTTATTTACACTCTTTATTTTTTCTGTGGATGCTCAGGATAAGCCAGGTGATTTGTACGCAGACACCTGGGTGGCAACTGACGCCTTAGGCCGCACTATGCCTACTATTGATCTGGTTGGCCCGGTAAAAAAGGATCATAAAAGGGTAGTGGGTATATTTTACATTACCTGGCACAGCGATAACTTGAATAAGTCAATAAGCGCACCTTATTCGGGTGACGTTACTAAAGTGCTGGCAGCCGATTCAAACGCGCGGCTGGACGCCAAAAATCCCCATTGGAAAGAACCTTCATACCACTGGGGCGAGCCGGAGATGGGGTACTTTTTAAGCCGGGATGAATATGTCATCCGTAAGGATATGTCAATGTTGACCGATGCCGGCGTGGATGTTTTGATATTTGACGTGACCAATGCCGTGCGCTACTGGGACGAATGGGATACCATTTTTAAGGTGATGGAAAAGATGAAGGCCGAAGGTAACAAGGTTCCGCAGTTTTGTTTCTGGGCTTTTAACGGGCCTGTGATCACTGTAGTGCAGGATCTGTATGATAAAATATATAAAGCCAATGAATATCCCGACTTATGGTTTTATTGGAATGGAAAGCCACTGCTGCTTTACAATGCCGACCCACAGGCTAAAGATGCAACAGGCAATGTGCAGAGAAATCCTAATCAGCATTACGAGGAAGCTGCTGTTACCGATAAAAACAATCCGCATTACGGCAATAAGTATTATACCCAAAAACTTTATACCGATTACCCACAGGAAGTAAAAGATTTTTTTACGGCCCGCAGCATGTGGTGGGGCTATTATAAATGGAACGGTAAACGTTACGTAGGCACAGAGGATAACTGGAGCTTCGGCTTTGATATGGGGAATAAAAAGGTGCGTAATTTACCTATAGATAGTTTAATGGCCACGCATAAAGGCGAGCGCGAAGAAATGGCAGTTACGCCTGCGCAACACCCGGCGAGTTTGGTAGGGAAATCATGGTCGCGGACGGGTGATGAGCCACAGCTGGATGCGCATGATCTGCCATTGCCAACTTATGTGCCCTGGTTAAAGAAAAAGGTGGAGCATCCCGAAGGATATGGTATTTATTTCCAGGAGCGGTGGGACGAAGCTATAAAAGCAGATCCGTCATTTTTATACATCAACGACTGGAACGAATGGACAGCGGGCAAATATCAGCCAGAGGCTGGCAAAACGTTTGACTTTATGCGCCGAAAGAACTCTTATTTTTTTGTAGATCAGTATAATGCAGAGTTCAATCGCGGCATACAACCGATGAAAGGCGGCTATACGGACAACTATTATATGCAAATGGCCGAAAACATAAGGCGTTATAAAGGTGTACGGCCCATACCGGAATTAAAAGGCATTGCTCATATTAAGATCGACGGTAATTTTAGCGATTGGAATGCAATAAAAACCGAATACCGCGATACCAAAGGCGATGTAATCCATCGTGATTATGACGGTTACGGCGGTTTGCATTATCGCGACACCTCAGGTCGCAACGACATTACAACTTGTAAGGTAGCTGTGGATAATGCCAATATCAATTTTTACGCAGAGACAGATCAGCCGTTAACGTCATCAAAGGATAATAACTGGATGCTGTTGTTTATCGATGCCGATAAAAATTCAAACACCGGCTGGTATGGATACGATTATATGGTAAACAAAAAGGTGATTGATAGTAAAAATACCACGTTGATGTATTATGAACCAAAAGCCCCCGGCGACCATTGGGTGGCTGTAGCTAAGGTAAACTACCGGTATGCTGGCAATAAGCTTGAGGTGGCTATCCCCAGATCATTGCTTAAACTGACGGGCAAAGCCTTAACTTTTGATTATCATTGGTGCGATAACCCGGCCAACCTGATCGATCCGATATCATTAAGTACCAGCGGTGACAGCGCACCCAATCGCAGGTTCAATTATCGCGTTAGCTGGAAAAACTAAATGCTAAATTGATCGCCCGAAGTTGGCCTGACGCTGATCTTTACAGTTTTGGCGCCCAAATTCGCATGTGTGGCTTTTAAAACGATACTGCCAGAGCTGTTGGTTTTACTCTTTATCCAAATTGCTGCTGCGCCACCGCTTTCTGCCAGATTAAATGGATTATCTCCAACTATTGAAGCCGGTCCGCTGATCTCAAAATCGACTTTGCCTACAGCGAAGGGTCGCGGTGCGCCGTATTTGTCGGTTATTCTGAAAACAATTTTGGTAGCATCAGAGCCATCGCCTAAAATCTCTTTATCATCGGTCATTAAAAAGAACTGATCCTGCTTTATATCTGCGGAAAAAGAACGAGAGGTGATCTTCGAGCCGTTCAGATACCCATCTATTTTTAACAATATAGGTTTAGCGTCTGTAAATTCAAGATCAACAAAGAAGGGTGGGTGTTTCAGATTACCATAGTTAGTGATATCTGGTTTTACGGTGGCATGCTCGCTGTCGTCTACAAATAATCTTAACTCGTCACAGTTTGAGAATATGGCAACATTCTTCCCCGGTCCGTTTGGCGATTTCTTACCGAAGTCCCAGTAAAAGTTCGGATGAATTACGGCGCCATTCTTCGGATCGCCCTGCGACATATAAAACGTTGCGCCTAATTTTGGTATCCGGAAAACATCGGCTACGCCCGGATATTTTACTGCCCGATACTGATTGAGCAAACTGGCATATTCAAATGCGCACCAGGCAATAACACCGCTGTTACGCGGATCGGCAGCGGCTTTGTGATGTGCTTGTGCATGTACAATAGCTTGCAGCTGCTGAAAATTTAAGTCGGCTGAACGGCGATAATAGGCATTGAAATACTTACGCGCCGGATAGTTATATTGGCCCACTGCCTCGGCAAGAAAATATGGATAACCTTCCACAGCTTTCAGAATACCCACGCTGCCGTCCGGCTCAGAATGGTAATCGTCAAAAGCAAAAACGTCTTCATGCCAGTTGCGCTCCCAGTTTTTGCGCGAGTCGGGTGTCATAGAACCAGAGGTTGGCCTTGAGCCGTCTAATTCTTTGGCAATAGCCTTAGTTTTGTGATAAAGCTCTACATCGTTTGGCGACTCATTAACCCGAGTGCCCCAGATGATAACAGCTGGGTGATTGCGGTCTCGGATGATCATGTCCCTGGTGTTTTGCAGTAAGATGGCTTTCCACTCATCGTCGCCGATATATTGCCAGCCGGGAACTTCTTCCCAGGCCATTAAACCCAATTCGTCGCAGGCATCCAGAAAGGCTTCGTTCTGCGGGTAATGCGAACAGCGCACGACGTTGCAGTTAAACAGTTTCTTCAATATTTCGGCATCCTTACGTATCACACGCCCAGGCATGGCATATCCCACATATGGATACACTTCATGGCGGTTTAAACCGAACAATCGCAGCTTTTTGCCGTTCAGGTAAAATCCATCCAATTCAAATTTAGCTTCGCGGAAACCTATGCGCGTTTTATGGTTATGGATAGGCTGGCCTTCGGCCGATACTGTAGTGATCACATCATACAGCTTAGGGTTGTCTACATGCCATAAAGTGATGTTTGTTATTTTGGTTAAGCTAAGATCCAATTCGGTTTGTCCCGCTTTAGCTATGTTAATCATTTTTTCAGTGTAGGTGATGACTTTGTCACCGTCGATCAGTTTAACATTCACCATTACTGTTTTACCCGCCAAAGCTGAATCAAGGGTGCATTTGATATCAATACGTCTGTTAGGCTTTAAAACATCAACCGGTTTAGCAAATACGTCGCTAAGGAATATTTGCGGCACGGCCTCCAAACTCACCGGGCGATGGATGCCGCCAACTTCCAGGTAGTCTACAGCCTTGGTGCCTTGTTTAGAACCATCAGGCGGTACATTGAGCCATCTCGAGTCAACTTTAATAGCTAAGATATTTTGGCCTGATTTAACCAAGTCGGTAATTTCATATTTAAAAGGTAAATAGCCGCCCTGATGTTCAGCTAACTCATGGCCATTAACACTGGGTGTGGCGCTAACCATTACGCCTTCAAAATGGAGGAAGAGCCTAAAACCTTTCAATTGTTCAGGTATAGTGAAATGCCGGCGGTAAATCCAGATGTCCTGCCATTTTTCCGGGTCCCAATCCTGCCATGAAAGATCACCAGCCACAGTATGTGGAATAGTAATTGGTTTGAAACCGGAGTCGTCAAAATCGGCAGCCGCAGCAGCCGGGGTAAATTTACCGCCGAATAGCCAATGCTGATCCAAAGAAAACTTGAGTATCGCCGCGCCTCTTTTAGCAGTTGCATTGCGGGTAGTTACGCAGCTCAATAAAGTGCCAGAACTCAGGGCCACCATTCCGACGGCACAGTTTTGTATAAAATTTCTTCGAGAGTAACTGTGGTCCTCAGCAATTGGATCGGCCGGCATAACTGTTAATAATTGGGTTAAAATTGGTTTGTTGCTGATGCAAGCGCATCTGTGCGAAAAATAGGTATTTTTAAATAAAAATGGAACCTGATTTAATTTTGCATCTTATATTTTACAGAATTGATATGGTCAGAACAAGTGTTATTTTAAAGATTGCAACTATCGCTAGTTGCAAAATATCGGTATCTTTACATTACAAATACCGCCCCAATCATCATCTTACATTAATGAACATACATATGAAATTTAAATTTATCCTTACATTACTCATATCAACTGGTGCTTTAATGGCGAGTGCGCAGCGCCCTGCACCAGATAGCGAAGCCACTAAAGGTGGCGAACTGACCATTCAGCCCATAAACCATGCAACCCTGGTACTAACCTATCAGCATAAAAATATTTATGTAGACCCGGTTGGCGGTGCTGATGCTTTCAAAGGCGAATCTGCGCCGGATATGATCATAATTACCGATATCCACGGCGATCACTTCGACCCTAAAACTATTGAGGCTGTCAATACCAAACATGCTATTTTGTTGGTGCCTCAAGCTGTGGCAGATAAACTGCCGGCGACTACAGATAAAACTAACCTGGTGATCCTGAAAAATGGTGAGACTACCCACAAACTGAATATTTCAATAACCGCTATACCCATGTATAATTTGCCTGAATCGCCTACGGCCTTTCACACTAAGGGCAGGGGTAACGGCTACGTGCTCACTATAGGTGGTAAAAAAGTTTATATCTCGGGCGATACAGCTGATATTCCGGAAATGCGCACATTGAAAGGCATCGACATTGCTTTTGTATGTATGAATCTGCCATATACTATGGACGTAAAAACTGCAGCCGGCGGCGTGCTGGCATTTAAGCCGAAAGTAGTTTATCCATACCACTACCGCGGACAAGATGTCAACGAATTTAAAAGGCTGGTGAATGCTGGTGACAAAAACATTGAGGTCAGGCTGCGAGATTGGTACGCCAAATAACATAGCTAAGAAGCCCCGGCAACTGCCCGGGGCTTCTTGTTTTTTAATAATGATCAGGTAATACCGTCTTAATATTTTATCTTGTCCTTTGATTTTTTAATTATTAAACCTGATTATGGAAAGAAGATCGGCCCTGAAAAACCTGGGTGGCCTGTTGCTGGCCCCTTCATTGACGTTTGGATCTGATACAGCTAAAAAGAAGCGCTCGCTGCGCATCGCGCACATTACCGATGTGCATTTAAAAGATAAATACGATGCCCCGGCCAAGTTTGCTAAGTGCCTGCATCATTTGCAGCAGCAAAACCCTAAGCCCGATTTGGTACTGAACGGTGGCGACTTTGTGTTTGATATGAACAAGGAGAATCTCAGCACCATCAATGATCAGTGGAACCTGGTAACTGGTCTCTATAAATCTGAATGCGGCATAGCGGCACATTCTTGCCTGGGTAATCATGACATATGGTGGTTTGAGAATAACAAAGGGCAGGCGGTTTATGGTAAGCAGTATGCGCTTGATCGCCTGAAACTGGCTAAGCCTTACTACAGCTTTAATC
Organism: Mucilaginibacter panaciglaebae; assembly: GCF_039539265.1. NCBI lineage: Bacteria > Pseudomonadati > Bacteroidota > Sphingobacteriia > Sphingobacteriales > Sphingobacteriaceae > Mucilaginibacter > Mucilaginibacter panaciglaebae. Next base: position 30,209 of record NZ_BAABCV010000001.1, on the reverse strand, counting down.
AGGCCGGATGGAAATTTATTTTATTGGATAGCGTGCACCTGGATATTGACGGCACGTGGTATATCGGCAAGCTGGGCGACGAACAATTTGACTGGCTTGAGAATGAGTTAAAAATTACCGATCCAAATATCCCTATACTGGTGCTATCACATATCCCTATACTTACAGCTACCAATTTGATCGAAGATAATATTGTTAATAAATGGGTGATGCTGGGTGGCGAAATGCATACCGATACAGCTAAGATCATCCGCCTGTTTTATCAGCATCCCAACGTGAAACTTTGCCTGAGCGGGCACATCCACCTGCGCGAGAAGTTGGTGTATAACAACGTAACCTATATTTGCAACGGTGCGGTTTGCGGAGCCTGGTGGGAGGGCAACAGACGTGAAACCGCTCCCGGTTACGGCATAATCGACCTGTATGCCGACGGTACTTTTGAAGAGCAGTATGTGAATTACCTTGTCTAATTACCAGTGTAACCAATGCCTGCTGTTTCACTAAAAAGTGAAACACTTTGAAACAGTTGAAACACTTTTTTGACTTAATATGCTGTAAATAAGTTGATTATAAAAATCGAGTGAAACACTTTGAAACAGTAGTAAAGGTTTAGCTGAATGTATTTAAGTTGTTGTAGAACAGCTTGTTAAGCTATTTTTGGCGCTGTTTCAATATTGACGGTGAAACACCTGAAGTGAAACAGCAAAAAAATTAGAAATAAATAATCAAACACAAGTTGACAGCTATGAATTTTTATATGTTATAGTCCTCCAACTTTAGTTAGGCGATGTTTTTTTGATATTTTCATAATCCTATCTTTGGATCTATTTCCAAAATGCACCGGCTTATACAACATATTCAAAAAGTTAACCGCAATACCGGCATACCGGATGATCTCATCTTATCCTTTTTTGAAACAAAGACATTCAAAAAAAAGGAAATTTTGCAGGAAGAAGGCGAGCGTTGCTCATCCTATTTTTTTGTAGTAAAGGGATGCCTTCGCTTGTTTTTTCTGGATCGTAACGGCGCGGAGCAAACTTTGCAGTTTGCCTTAGAAGACTGGTGGATGACCGATATGGATGCTTTCAGAACCGGGCGCAACTCGGCTTACAGTATACAGGCTATGGAGGCGACAGAAGTGTTGTGCATTACACCTGCTAATTATGAGCTGATATTAAGCAGGTTCCCGTTTGTCGAAAGCTATTTCAGGGCGGTGTACGAACGCGCTTATGCCGCATCATTACTTCGTATCCGGATGATATCAAGAATGCCTAAGGATGAGTTTTATAAACTGTTTCAATCTAAATACCCTGATTTTATTCAACGGATTCCACAAAAAGTACTGGCTTCTTTTTTAGGCTTTACGCCCGAGTATCTCAGTGAGTTACGGAAAAATAAAGTAAAATCAAATAATTCATGACCGAACAACTATACCGGCATATTCAAAAATTAGTTCCCGCTTTTAACGTCGAGCGCAGCCTTTTACAACCATTCTTCAAAACCAAACTGATCAAAAAGGATGAATTACTGTTGAAAGAGGGAGAGACCTGTGATACTATTTACTTTGTTGATCAAGGCGGCTTGTATATGTTTTATAACGACCATAGCCACAGACAGGTAGTTCATTTTGCGTTAGAAAACTGGTGGATAACAGATTATAAAACCTTCTCTGATGGTAAACCTGCTGTTTACTCGATAGCAGCGATGGAGGATTCTGAGATCACTTATATCAACAGAAAAGAATACGAAATTCTTTTATCGCAACTTCCGCTGCTGGCATTGTATTTTAACCAGCTACACGAAAGGGCCTATGGAGCTGCCTTGTTTAAACAAAAAACATTTGCAACTGTATCAAAAGAAGATTTTTACCGGCAGTTCAGGCGTAATTATCCTGAACTGACAGGCAGAATTCCCGATGCTGTTTTTGCTTCCTATATGGGTATTTCGCCTGAGTTTTTAAAGGAATTACAGGGCGCCTTCATTTCTTAAACCAGCTTAAGTTTTTCCGGCACAGCTATTTTCATCTTTGTATCATACAGATAACCAAAAGAAAAAAGATATGAAAATAGTAGTTATCGGCGGTACCGGCCTTATCGGTAGTCAGGTGGTAAAACAGTTGCAACAAACTGAACACGAAGTAGTAGTGGCATCGCCCAACACAGGGGTTAACACCCTGACCGGCGAAGGCGTAAAAGAGGCGCTGCAGGGCGCACAGGTTGTGGTGGATGTTTCAAATTCGCCATCGTTTGACGATGAGCCCGTGATGAATTTTTTTAAGACCTCTAACCAGAATCTGTTACCGGCAGAAAAGGCGGCAGGTGTGCAGCATCATATAGCTTTATCCGTAGTGGGTACACAGAAACTACAGGAGAGTGGCTATTTCAGAGCTAAACAGGTGCAGGAAGACATGATCCAAGCATCCGGTATTCCGTATACTATTGTTCATGCAACCCAATTCTTCGAATTTGCCGGCGGCATTGTCTATATGAGTATGGCCGATGGAAAGGTTGTGTTGCCTGATGCTACTATCCAGCCCATTGCCAGTAAAGACGTAGCTTCTTTTATGGCCCGCACTGCTTTAGCCGCACCGGCCAATAAGATATTGGAAATAGGCGGCCCGCAAAAATATTACATGGCCGACTGGATCAAAGAATATATACAGGCAACACATAAAAACCTGGAAGTAGGCGCCGATGCCAAAGCATTATACTCAGGCGCAGCCATCAGTGCCGATACGATAGTGCCCGAAGCTGCTGTTTGGCTGGGCGAAACCCATTATAGCGATTGGATAGCCGTGCCTGAAAACCAACGATAAGAAAGCATGATATATAAAGGCCTTTCGGGATCCGAAAGGCCTTTATTACCGATAACGGGAAATTTACATAATCGCCCTCGTGAATAGAAATATGACAAACCGTCCCACCGACCTTACTCAATACCGTGGTCGTGGCTGTATTTTTAGATAACCATATGTTCATTATTTGATTACAATTTAAACTTAATTCCGCCATTGACGACAAAACCGTCCAAAGGCGCATAAATGTCCTTAAAGTCAGGATTGGTCATACTGCCGGTATAAATAGCATCAAACTTGGTTTGCCGGGTATCCGTTAAGTTTTCAAAATTGATAAACAGCGAAAACCGCTCCCATATTTTTTCAGCCATAAGTCCTGCTGTCCAATAACCCCGGCCAGTCGTTCCGTCATTTAATAACTGCGGGCTGAAATAATAGGCTTCCGCACCGATCTTGAATCTATCCTCAAGCTCATAGACCAGCACATTATTCAACCTGTTTTTAGAAACCAAAGGATAGGTGGAAATGGTGTTATTTGTATGCTGTGTTACATCAGCCAGCGTATAGCCCAGGAACAGCCTGAAGTTTCCATAAGTCAATTTGACATTGGTTTCCATTCCTTTGGTGTTCAGGTCGCCCTGCGGTTGCAGGTACTGTAGATCGCCATTGGTTAATGGAGTAAGAATTATAGGATTATTTATACGGGTATAAAAGAAAAGCTGGTTAATGCTGAAACTTACCTGGTCATTAAATAATCCTGCCTTGTAAGTAATATCATAATTGGCACCATAAGAGCGCTCCGCTTTAGTATTCGCCATACCTACCGGCAATACGTTCCTGAACTCAATGCGTTCCGCATCCTCTGTAAATACCGTTGGGGCTTTATAGCCTAAACCACCACCCAAACGCGTGGAGAAATGCGAATTGATTTTATACAAGCCTGAAATGCGCGGCAATACAAAAAAACCATATTCATTGTGGTAGTCACCCCTTAAACCGGATTCCAGAATTAATTTATCCGCGGCATTCCATGTGTTTTGTACAAAGGCACCTATCGTATTATAGTTGTAACTGCGTAAAGGGAAACTGCTGTTTTGATCTTCCTTAAAATTATCCGTTAGATAGTTCAGACCCGCCACCCAATCTGTTTTTTTACCATTATAAGCATAATTGGCTTCGTTATAAGTGGAAATCTGTACACCTGAAAAGCGATAACCTGGCAAATTGATACTGCGGTCAAAATAGCTGATGCTATTTTTAATTGTTAGCTTTTCTTTGTCATTCAATTTATGATCAAACTCCGCTTGTGAACTGTAACGTCCTGTTTTGTTTAATTCATAGTAAGAATGCTGCGCATCGCCATTGCCTTTGAGGTATTGCATATCTCCGCCGATACGATTTTCTATTGTAGCGTTGATTCCGGCAATCAATGTAGTTTTATGGTCCAGGTAAAAGAATAGTTTCGGATTTAAGGTGTAGCGGTTATATCTCGGAATGGCTGACAATCCAATATCGGATGGATCATAGGCAGTACTATGATTATAAGCAGCGTAGACCGTTGCGCCAATTTTGTCAAACTTCTGCGAGTAGAAACCGCTGGCATCCAGCCCTAATGCTGAATTGCCATTTAGTAAAAAGTCCAGGTGCCGTTCATCGGTTGGTGTTTTAGATACGAGGTTGACTAAACCCGCAATAGCACCGCCGCCATACAACGTTGAGGATGAGCCCTTAATGACTTCTACCTGTTTTAAATCCAGCGGGGCAATTTGCAATAAACCCAAACCGCCTGAAAACCCAGAATATAGCGGAAAACCATCGCGGATGATCTGCGTGTATTTACCATCCAGTCCCTGTATGCGGATACTGGAATTACCGCTGGTCGCCGAAGTTTGCTGCGTTTGGATACCGGTGCTTTCGGCCAGCATCATGCGAATGTCGCCGGGTTTCATATTGCCTTTTTCATCCAGTTCTTCACCGGAGATCACTTCGACACGGGTGGGAATATTGGCAATCGTGCGGCTGCTTCGGGTGGCACCGATCACTACGGCTTCCAGTTCCTGGCCCTCGCCTTTACCTGCTGATCGCAATAAGATCAGCACAGGCCCGGTTTGCGTTAGTGGAAAGGTCACTGTATCCAGTCGGGTTGCATAGCCTACGTAACTAAACCGCACGACCTGCTTACCATCAGGGATTTTGGTAAGCGTGACAAATCCGGCGGTATCAGAGGACGCTCCTACGGGTGTGCCCGGAATAGATGCAGTCGCGCCAATCAACGTTTCGTTTGTTTTGGCATCTTTAATGATAGCCTTGTAGGTATTTTGAGAATAAGCTATAACAGTATAAAGCAGTGCTATGATAAGCACGGTTATTTTTTTCATTAGAATGGTGATTAAGTTAAAACAGAAAAATTCAGCCTTGAGGCTGTAAAATCATATTAACTTATTTTAGGGGGAAGCCAAATGGAAAGCGCAAACATTTCGATATAAGGTTGCTGATAGGTAGTGTAATATTCGGTTTGATTTTCAGCAATAACAGGTAATGTAATAGTAAAGGGTTTGGACACAATAAAACCAACGCAAGAACCGCAGGTAAAAAAAGGAGAACACCCAGGGCATTCTTTTTCTTTAGCAGGGAATTTATCTGCTTGTTCCTTTTTTGCAGCTTTTTTTCCCTGGCATTCATTATCTGAACAACAGGGCCTTGTGGAAAGCACGATAACGTAAACAGATAATATCAGGCATAGTAACTTCACATAGCAAAAGTATGAAATTGTATGAAAAGTGTACAAGAAGGTTTGTTGACGTCAAAATCAAATGAAAATTTGTTTGATGGCGTCGCCGTACAATAATTTATGTAAAAAGTACGGTAATATGAGTACTACCGTACTTTTTTATTACCCAGAGCGGGAATCGAACCCGCGCTGTTATAGCATTTATTTTGGCAACGGCAATAACAAGGAAGTTGTAGTGCCCAATAGGGCCCCGCCGACAACATCGCTGGGGTAATGTACACCCAGATACATACGCGAGTAGCCTACAGAACTTGCCCATATATAGGAGGGGGCTATTACGTACCATTTGGGATACGCCCTTGACAATGCGGTTGCAACCGAAAAGCTTGTTGAGGTATGCCCTGAAGGAAATGAGGTACTGCCGGCATTATAAACTGCGACGATTTTTAAATTTTGAACAAATGGCCGGCGTCGTTTAAATATAGTTTTCATTAATAGCGTAACGCCCAGCGTTATGGCGGCGCTGCTGCCTACGTATAAAGCATTTTGGCGCATTTGCATATCATGCCGTACCAGGCCGCCGGCCATTAGCGCGGCAGGTACACCATAGGCGACATACCCAAGCGAATTAGATAAAAACAGCATTTGTTTTGTTTCGTCATCATTACGCTTTAAAGCCAGGTCGATCAAATATTTATCATCAAATCGCTGAACAAAGTTATTCACCTGCGCTGCCTGGACCTTTACTTGGGTAACGCTCTTTGTTTGGGCGGGGGTTTTTGGTTGTTCTTCGGTTTTTACTTGCCCAAATAGGTTTCCGGCGAAGGGTGCAGCTACCAGGAGTTGTAGCGCAACGAACGCATTAATTACCCTTATGGACTTGCTTGTTTTCATAACAGATAGTAGTTTTTATTTGCTTTCGGGTTTGCTGATCAAAGCCGAATTTGGCGGAAACTTTAGAGATTCAACAGGTACAGGATGTGCATCGCGTAACTGCCCCAGCGCTAAATAAGTTTGCGGCCAATCAATTTTGTCTTTGTTTGAATGATTGGATTTGGCAGCTTTACCAGCCGAATCATAGAAATGGAGGATCTTTTCTTTTAAAGGAATGGTTAAATAGGCGAAGCTATCGGTTTTTAACTGTATGACCAATTCACTAAAAGTTTGGTCTGCTAAACCGTATTCGCCCCGAGCAGTGGGCTTTCCGGTATCAAAATCAATGTTGGCCAGTTCGACGTGGCCTTTTTGTTGTAACTCACGTAATAACATGTCGTAATGGCTCGTTGTCACGTCGAAGCCTTTGTTAAACAACTTTTCACCTTCAGCGCCGGGGTCTTTAAACTTTAACGACTTCAAAGGTCCGATCTTGGGAGCAATCTCTATCAACGCTGCGAAAAACCATTCGTCAAACTTCGGCTTTTCTCTTTTATTGCCATACTTTTTAATATAATCTTTGCGGTTATATTTGAAACTAAAAGACCTGCGGGTGGCTTTCGGATTCAACTTCAGAATATCATTTTTCTTAATGATCCACGCGGTGCGGGTTAAGGCAGGTAGCAAAGTTTTTACTGACCAGCGAAACGAGGCTATAGTTAATGAAAGATCTGCAAATACTTTATTTATATCCTCGCCGTAGGTGATCAGATAAGCTCTTTCCAATACAGGGCGGGCTACATTGAATCCGATAAAATTATGATACGATTGAGGTAGATAATTTCCACGCGCTATTTGCAACACATCGAAAGCAAACTCCATTCTTTTGTGAGAAGTATGATCATCATCATAAGTGACCACGTTTCCAAATTTCTGTTTATCTTTTGGATACAGCAATGGCACCGCCACATTAGTCGCAAGCGAATGGCCATACCGATCGGTTAAGTAATGCGCCAATGCGCCAATTGAAAACGCATATTCATTTAAATTTGAGGACAGTTTGATGAGGTTTTCTACAAAATCGCCACTGCGTACATAATGCAGTAAGTTAGTAAAATGCGGATTTCCAAAAGGAAAATAGCCCATATCGGCAACGAGCGCACCACCATAGGCATATGCTCGTGCAGAATCCAGATCGGCCTTACTTGCACCTGGATATTTTTGCTTTAATAACGGAACAATGGCTTTCTCCCATGAAGCATCTATAACCGCCTCGTGGGCAAAAACAGAATAGGCTTTGGCATATTGTGGCAGAGTTGTCAAAAAGAATAGCGCAAAAAGCGCTAACGCAGCGGATAGATTTTTCATATTCAGGAATTCAAGATTTATATGATTGTAGTGTGTTCCTCATAGTCGCCATATATTCCCGCTATATTTCCTGCCAATACGATCAACCCCGGTTGCGGATCAAAATAAAATCTTTCTTCAATTACATTCATTATTTGATGTAAAAACTGTCACCTTACTTCTTAAAAAACAGGCTTACTTCAACATTTCCTCCACACTTACTCAGTAACATCAACAAAACCACTAATGTTTGTGGTCGACTAATTGAACAGTGGTTGCTGATTCACAGATGTAATATGGTATTTGAGGTTCAGTGCGCATGTGGATATTGTTATCAGAGCGCAGATCTTGCTCAATTAGCTTTGAGAATTATATTATTTAGGTGATGATTGGTAGTACGATAAAATGTATGATGTCGTAGTACCCGAGACCCGAAGCTGACCCGGTTTAAAAAGAAAACCCTTTCTTTTCAGAAAGGGTTTTGAGCGAAAGACGAGATTCGAACTCGCGACCCCGACCTTGGCAAGGTCGTGCTCTACCAACTGAGCTACTTTCGCGTTGGGGTTGCAAATATAGAGAGATTTGGATGTTCTGCAAGAGAAAAGTGTATTTCGGTTATCGTTAGGTATTTAAGTTAGATATGGCCATCAAAACTGTTGCAAAACAAACTGGTTTAATGTTTGCAAATTTTGCACCGCTGCGCCAAGTGTATTATTAAAGTAGGCATACACGGTTTTGCCTTCGCTTAGCCACTCGTTGATATAACCGGCGTATTCATACAGAAAATCGTCGGTATAACTGCCCCGATAGCCATTCTCCGGCCCATGAAAGCGCAGATAAGTAAAATCATCTGAAGTAGTTTCCATTGGAGATTGTGATCCATGTTTATCATGCAATACCATTGCGGTATTGTTATCCGACAGTAAACGGTAAACGTCATCGGTGTACCAACTGGAGTTTCGAAATTCAACAGCAACAGGCCAGCCGCTCCCATTCAATATTTGTAATAGTGTGCTTAACTGCATATCGTCCCGTCCAAATTTAGGGGGTAGTTGTATCAACAGGCAACCGCGCTTACCGCTTGCAGTAATCCGGCTTGTAAACTCAGCTATGGGTTGTAAATTGAATTGCTGTTTGCCGCAATGCGTAACATCCTTGATCAGCTTAAATGAAAATCTAAAATCATCAGATACTTCAGTTTCCCATTTGCTAATGGTCCGTGAAATTGGCATGCGGTAAAAACTTGCGTTTATTTCTATGGAGTTGAACAGAGAGGCATAGTAAGTTAGCCTTGTCCCATCAGCAAATTCGGGCGGAAAAAAACTTTTATTCTTAACGGGCAGCACCAGGTTGCTTGTGCCGGCATAATAATGGCTCATCTATAGTCATAACAATCATAGTTGTAACTTGTTCCGGATTATCGGCGGATAAGGTTCATTGCTCAGAACAAAGCGTAATTTCGGCACACGCGTCATATGCTCAAATAAGGCTGTATATTGTAAAATATTGGTTATCCTGTTTATTTTACTTTACTTTTTAAAAACTAAAAACTAATATGCCGAAGTATTTGGTGTATGATATAATTATATCCAAATAACAAAATTGTAAACCATACATTTTAGTTAATAAAATAATTATGAAAAAAATAAGAAGTTTTATTTTGGCCGGAATCATCTTGCCCGCCTTGGGCTATGGACAGACCAAAATTCGCCTCACCGGTTACGTGAATCCTTTGATCGGAACCACGGTCTTGACTGACTCTGCCGAACTTGGCTATAATCCGCCCTGGCGCACCTGGAATGGCCTTGTGGGGCCAGCCGCCTGCGTTCCTTTCGGCATGGTACAAGCAGTACCTATAACTACTTATGGCAGCGGTAGCGGTTATGAGTACGAAGTGAATACCATTAAAGCTTTCGCCCAGACAAGCGGGACCGACTGGGAAGCACAGAATATCCCCATTATGCCGCTCGAAGGTGATAAGTTCACCGCCGATGATTTCGCTTCATCTTATAACCATTCGAATGAAACGGCACACCCGGGCTATTACCGGGTATTGTTAAATCGCTACAATATCAATGCAGAGCTTACTGCAACCAGGAGAACCGCATACTATAAATTTACCTATAAAGGTGGGCAGGATAAAAAACTCGCATTCGACCTCGTACATGCAGGCGGCGGGAGCAGCGCCTGGGAACTCAATAAGGCCGGTGATTACATCGTTTCAGGAAGACAAGGGAATCTTTATTTCTATGCCGTGATGAATGCTAAGATCAAAAGCATCGACACCTACAAACGTAACCCCAATCAGCCCGACATTCCACGTAGTGGTCAGGGTGCAGGAGGCCAGCGGAAACTCACCGGAAATATTGATGTTCCGGTAATCAGCTTCGACCAATCTGACAAACCACTGGAGATTAAAATCGCTATTTCAAGCGTGAGCCCCGAAGGTGCAAAGCTGAATTATACCACAGAAATAGCAAACAAGACTTTTGATCAGGTTTACAAGGATGCCGATGCGAGTTGGGAAAAACTTCTCAGCAAAGTCAAGGTTACAGGCGGAACAGCAAAGCAAAAAGAGATGTTTTATTCATGCCTTTACAGGCAGTTCTGGTACCCCGGCATTACCAGCGATGTAGATGGCAAAGTGGCTTTTTATGATAGAAGGAGACGGGCTCCGGGTGAAGTTCAGGCCCCGCCGGCTACACGTACATCAAGAGATACGATCCCGGGATTTGACACCTATCAAAGTCCGGGTTTCTGGGATGTGTTCCGTACGCAATTAGTTGTCGTGGATATGTTGCTGCCTGATGTTAGCAACAATATTATCAAATCGCTTATTCTAAATGGCGAGCGTTCGGGGTTTCTGCCTACTTCGTTCCATGGCGATTTCGCTTCATCTTACATCGCCGGTTCCTATCTGCGCGGCATAAAGGATTACGATGTCCGGAAAGCATACCATCTGATGCTTAATAACGCTAATACTCCTACAGGTAATGGTGTGAGAGGCGCAAGGCCGCATAATGATGATTATCTTAAACTAGGCTATATTCCTGAAGCAAATATTCCGCACCCAACTACCGAAACGGTATCTACTGCAGGAACTACAAAAACGCTTGAATTTGCCTATTCAGATTACTCGATAGCATTGATGGCTAAAGCACTGGGCGATAAAGATACGTACGACACCATGATGGAGCGTAGCAAGAACTACAAAAATGTATTCGATCCGCAGACCGAGTTGATGAGGGGGCGTCTTGCAGATGGAAAATGGTATGCACCGTTTGACCCTGCTTATCCTTACTACGAATTTATGTATCGCGAGGCAAACGCCTGGCAGGCTTCATTCTTTGTACCACAGGACACCAAGGGACTTATCTCTTTGTACAAGAGCCCTAAAGACTTTGAGAATAAGCTGGATTCGCTTTTTACCATTCCATGGGGTGGATATGCAAAGGATAACCTGTCATGCTTCCTGGGGCAGTTCTGTATGGGTAACCAGCCCGACTTTAACTATCCTTATCTCTATTATTTTGTAAACAAACCGCAAAAGTCACAGGCTATTCTTAATAAACTGATGTCAGATTATTTCGGGATGGGGCCGGAACACCTTGCATTGGCTGGCATGGATGACCACGGTTCGCTGACAGGATGGTATGTATTTACGGCAATGGGTATATTCCCTTACTCGCCCGCCGACCCTCAATACATAGTATCAGTGCCTATTTTCGACAAAATTGAAATGCAGCTTGGCAACGGCAAGAAATTTACCATTATCAAAAAGGGAGGCGGGAAAAATATTAATAAAGTTACGATCGGGGGAGCACCTCTTAAAGGGTGGTTCGTTAATTATGACGACATGCGTAAAGGTAAAGAACTTGATATTTATACAAAATAGTGGTTTAAACAACAGCAAATTTAAATATCAAAAAGCGCCGGGAATCATCGCTCCGGCGCTTTTTTGTTTTGGTTTCCGCCATTTATCATATCAGAGACAATTCCTTTCCCTTCTTTCCGTTCGGCCAGAAATACACCGGCTAAATGCACGGCAATAAAAGCCAGTATGATATACATGCAAAATCCGTGGATACTTTTAACCGTATGTCTGATAGATTTGAATGCCGCCAGCGCGTCTTCAAAAGCCAGGAATAAGCCGGTGATAACCATGATGGTCAATACCAGATAAAAGACGCCATAAATCGTTTTTACTGTAAGCTCATGCTTTGCAGCCTCGCGGTTTTTTTTTGTAAGCTCAAATTGCCGGTAGGCGCTTTTTAACTTGCCAAGAAATTTCTGATCAGCCAGTTGAAAGAACTCTAACAGGATACGGAATAATAAAAGAGCCGCCAGTGCATAACCAAAATAAATATGTACTGCCCACGTCCTGTCGCTTAAAGCGTGTGCCACGGTTTGGGCTTGCAAATCAGTAATTTTAGCCCCAGCCTGCACAAATTGACTTTTCATAAAAGAGGATGTGGCATGGTCATCAGTAAGCGTAGAATTGATCAATACGGTGATCAGCGAACCACTAATAACCAGGGTATTTAGCCAATGCCACAGGCGAAGGGGCGAAGAATAAGTTTTAACTTGTGCAGGATGTTGAATGTCCCGTCGAATAGGTTCAATTGTGCTCATATAATTTAGGTGGCTATAGCACAAATATAATGCCGATGTGTAACGAAATTTAATGCTACAGGGCTTAACTCTATTGCTCTATTATTCTAATAACCGGTTCATAAGTTTAAAGATAGGATTCTTTTTATTACTGTTAACTGAATTTAATTCCCCCTTAAAATTTTGCTAATTCTAATAAACAAACCTCTGTTTATAGCGTTTATGCACCTGGTAGCCTTATCAAAATGAGCGCGCGTAATAAAAAAATTCACGATTTAGAAGCAGAGGTACGCCTTTTAAAAGCACAGATAGCCAATACAAAGGCACTCCAACTCGATAAGGATCAGTTAGAGCTCGAATATCAGCATAGCCAGACACGTTTCCGTACCATTTTTGATGAATCCGTTTTAGGCAATAAGATCATCGACAGCAGCCTGCGGATCATTAAGGTGAACCGTGCTTTGCTGTCGATGCTCGGTTACAACGAAGATCAGCTTATCGGGCACCTGATGACTGAATTTGCTCATCCGGACGTTTTGAAGCAATGGCTAACGCTTCAAGACGAACTATGGGCGCTTAGCCGGCCTTCATTTAATTTCGACACCTGCCTGATTAAGGCAGACGGTTCGTTGATGTCGTGCCACGTGACCACCATTCTGATCCCCGACGACAGCGGCACGTTGGGCTATACCATATTGGAAGATATTACCGAGGCAAAAGATGATGAGCGCCGCAAGAATGATTTTATTAATATGGTAAGCCATGAACTGAAAACACCGCTGACCTCGAGTATTAGCTATGTACAAGTTTCCCAACGGAGTGCCGCCAAGCGCGGCGATGAGGTAACCCAGGGAATGATGGAGCGTACCGGGAAACAGCTGGCTAAAATGGCGGGCATGATCAATGGTTTTTTAAACCTGTCCCGACTGGAATCCGGAAAGATTCAGATAGACAGCCAGCCTTTCGACCTGGCGCTATTGCTGGGCGAGGCCAAAGCGGATATGCAGGCTACTTTTCAGACATGTCAACTTAATGTGGACCAGGTGAAGGAAACCTGGGTAAATGCTGACAGGGACAAGATAGGCCAGGTAATCAATAACCTTATCAGTAATGCGGTTAAGTATTCGGCGATAGGTTCAACCATTGATGTTGTTTGTGCTATAGTGGACGGCTTGGCGAAGATCAGCTTTTCTGACCCCGGCATTGGCATTGCTGAAGAGGATATGCCGAGGCTTTTTGAACGTTTTTTCAGAGTTAGTAATAATGGCACAAAAAATATTTCCGGATTTGGCATCGGCTTATACCTTTCTTACGAGATCATCAAACGCCACGGCGGCGAAATATGGGCAGATAGTACACCAGGCAAGGGCAGTACTTTTCATTTTAGTTTACCATTAGCCACCAACCCACCAACATCGCCCGTCAGCATGTACCGATAGTTGTAGATTTGGTTTAAAACCAGCTTCGGATGAATCCTGATGACACAAATACACCTTGTTTTGTCATGATTACCCCTTGTGCAGGTATTCTGCTCATTTTAGTTTTGTAGTATCATTAAACTAAAAAACAAACGACATGAGAAAAATTAAGATTTTGGAACATATTTCGCTGGACGGCGTAATTTCGCCCGGCGAACAGAACGAATACAGCCAGGACTTCACACATGGGGGATGGATGGCACAGTATCGAAGCCCGGAAGGACGTGAGGCCGTTGTTGAGGCACAGGGTGATAACTTTGATCTGCTGCTTGGCCGCCGTACTTACGATCTTTGGACCGGCTATTGGCCAAAGGCAGGGAATACGCCGATAGCGAACAGTCTGAATGCTGCGACAAAATACGTGGCAACCCATCAGCCTGACGACCTGGAATGGGGGCCGGTAGGCAATCTGGGCGCAGATGTCATAGCCGGGATTCGGGACTTGAGGTCAACAGATGGCCCTGACCTGATTGTTTGGGGAAGCTCAACGCTGACGTCTGTATTGCTCGACCAGGGACTGGTTGACGAGGTTGTACTGATAGTTTATCCGGTGTTGCTGGGCCGGGGCAAACGCTTCTTTTCAGACAGTGTTGACCCGCGCGAACTTGCGTTCGTCAGCACCAAGACACTGCCCACCGGAGCGCTCGTCAATACTTATCGATTTGTTGGAGCACTGCGGACGGAGGCTTAAGAAACGAAAGTATAGAAATATATAGTAGCAGACAGGAGCTAAGGATACGTAGTATTTTACAGGCGACAGAAAGAATAACAGGAGGCCAGCGGTTACTGATGTAACCCCGGCGGCTTCCTGTTTGGGTTATTATGTTTATAGGGGCTTTTGTACAGTTATTAAAACCAATACCTCATTTACCCACCTCAATAACATGAAAGGTTCCGGGTATTTGTTTGGGTCTTCCACCGGCGGGGTTGGGTTCTGTTTTAGCAGCCGGCAGGTATAATTTATGCGTTGTCAGATCAATGCCGATGGTCCGTGCGCTGGGTTCTGTAGTGATATTTTCAACAAACTCAAATTTATTGGCATTCAACTCTCTTATGGCGCTTATAGTGCCTTCGCCATTTGATGCGTAGGCAATTTTTAATCCGGGATCAAATACGACACCATCCGTCCCTCCGATTGGAAATTTGGCAATGGTTTTGCCATCTGCTGCGTCCATAATCACCATAGTCTTGCTGTCTCCACAGCCAATAAATAACCGGTTGGTTGTACGGTCTATAGCCAAGCCGCTAGGCGATTCGCCGCCGTCAATCTTGTAACGTGTTATTTCTTTATAACTGGTAGCATCAAATACAATTACTGTACTGGTACCTTCGCCGTTAACAAATACTTTGCCTTTCCCGTCAGACACTGCTGTTTCAGGTTTGTCACCCAGTGGTACCGTTGCCACAACTTTATCGGCGACTGGATCAACTATTGTAGCATCTTTACTACGGCCATTGCAGGTAATTATCTTTTTCGAAAAATCATCATAAAAAATGGCGTCGGGGTTAGTACCCACCGGTATTTCTGCCAAAACCTTCAAGGTTTTTATATCAAAAACAGATACGCTATTGGCCCTGCCGTTGCTAACATACCCTTTGTCTAAAGAATTTACAAGGGCAATGCCGTGTACGCCCATTGTTTTCGGAATGTAACCAATGGAGTCGCCGTTTACAGTTGAAAGCACATTCACCTGGTTTCCGTGCGAGGTGTAAATGCGCTTATTAGCACCGTCAACCAAAATATAATCCCACCCGCCCGAGCTGCCAATCGGCAGATCTTTTAATACATGAAAACCTGTTTTTTGCTGCGCGATAGCCGGAAACGACGTAGCTATTGTTGCTATAAGAATGGCGATTTTAAATAGGTTTTTTTTCATCAATGTTTAATTTTTAATACAATATGAATCAACAATCTGTAGAAAAACTGTAGCTATTGGCGCAATGGTCTATGTTGCCGGTATATTTTTATGTACTGCAAAATTTGGCATAACTTATGCTTGGTTGAAATTGAGCTGATATTGATAATCAGTAGTTTATAAAAAAAATCTAGCACTCTATGAAAAAATTAATTGCCGTGTTAACGCTGGTCAGCTTTGTCAGCTTAACAACCCTTGCACAAACAGCAGAAAAAGTTAAAGTAAAACACACTTCAACCATTGGTCAGAAAGTGCACAATACATTTAGTAAGCACAAACACTATAGTGGTTATAAAGTGAAAAAGAAAGTAGAAAAGCCGGCAACAGTGGTTAAGCCATAACTAGCGGCATTGACACATTATTAACGAAGCGACAGGTTTAGGCCTGTCGCTTTGTTGTTGGGAGAAGAAGGGTATAGAAACGGGGAGCGTGTGGCCTATCCGACAAACTCCTGCGGTAAGGAAAACAACAAACCCGATATTTTCATGTCGGGCTTTATGTCTTTAATTTTGGTCGATAATAATTTTTGTTCTTTCTGTTTTGGCTTTGCCTACAGGAAGTGTAAAAAATAAGCACAGGAACAAAGCATATACGTGTGGGTATTTCATAATTTATTACTTAGCAACCGCCTTTGCGAGGGGCACGTTTGTAAATTATTTTACTGTCGCGTTCTATATAGTCGCCAGATACGATTGGATATAAATACTTGGGCGCGTACGATACGTTATGGCTTCTTATAATTATTTTGTCGTTAACCTTCAGGCTATGCAATTGCTGAAATTCATTGTTAAAGTTCAAAAAAAACGTGTCAGACTTTTCCGGCCCAAAGGCAAGAATATAATCATCATCATTAATCCTGACCATCACTCCAAAACCTAATCGTGAGCCCGGAGGAAGAGAAAGAGAGGTTACAACTCCCTCCATATTAGTATAATCCTTAATATGCTTCCTTATTTTAGCAGCACCGGCATACACTTTTTTACCTGCGGGAGAAGCTTCCCATTTTTTGTAATTTATACCATCAGGGCTGGCCTCCCATTTTTTCAATGCAGCTTTCCTTTCAGCAGCGGAGAGAGGCTTTGGGGATGACTTCTTAGAAGTTTCATTTTTGATTTCGCGATTTGCAAATACTAATCCGCTTACCACAATCAGCGGTAAGATTAGCACATAAATAATTTTTGTAGGTTTAATAAATAACATGGTTTTATCTCCTTTTAAAGTTTATTAAGCGAAATTACTTGGATATATTTCAGCCTGAGGCATCAGGATTGTAAATAAAATTGTAAACTTTGTAAATAAAATCTTGACGTTATGTTGGATAGCCAAAACCTTCTGTCCGGGAAAGGCAAGTACCTTTTTGGATTCATGCTGATTTTGTTTATTTCTGCTATCTGCGCAGCTTTCAGCATGACTGATAGTGACGACTTTGCGATTGCTAGAAGGGAGATTCTGCTCCGCAAAATCGGGCATGAACTACTTTTACAGTCGGGCGACAGTACATCAAGGGTGCTTCCGGTAAAAAAGATCGCTGAAAATGAGTACCAGATCGGTTTTGAGAATGCGCTTACTTTTCAAGCAGATTCGCTGGTAAATACTACACGGCATCTGTTGGCTAATGACCCGCTCGCAGGAGATTATGTGGTCACAGTTCTGAATAGTGGGAAGCCCGGCGTAGCTTATGGATATGCTATATCCAAAAATAAAAAAGATGATATTGTAGCTTGTATAGGAAGAAAGCAACCCAGAGCACATTACGTAATCAACGTTAAATTTAAACCGACGAGCACAAATACAGTTAAGGAAGAATTTCTGTTAGGCGGTTTGCCCTTTTTAGCATTTGTTGGTTTTGTCATTTTGAGATACGTTAAGCCGTGTCGGGTCTTACCTGATGGTCAGAATACGGGTATAGTCAATTTCGGTTCAGTTTTATTCGATGCGAAGAATCGTAAACTCATGATCAATGGAAAGACGATAGACTTGACCGGAACTGAAACCCGTTTGCTGCTCATCTTTGCGTTGTCTCCTAATGAGGTTATAGCGCGAAGCCGGCTACAAAAGGAGATATGGGAGGATGAAGGTATTATTGTGGGGCGTAGTTTGGATATGTTTATATCAAAACTTAGAAAAAAAATGGAATTTGATCCCAACATCAACATCGTTGTTATACGCGGAAAAGGATACAAGCTTGAAATTAGCCACCAGGCATAAGTGAACTTTTTTAGATAGGGGTAGATGTTGCCGACCTTGATTTCAGAAGAACTTCGCCATGCCTTTATACAACAAAGCCCGATATTTTCATATCAGGCTTCGTGTCGATTTGTTTTCAAGTACTCGAAGATGTACAGATATCGGAACATTTTATTGATGACCTAAGAATTATGTTGGTTTAGTTGAATAGAGACGGGGTTTTTTGAGGGCGACGTGCAAATTTTATAAACATTTTACGAGATGTTTTCACCTGTCTGGTTTCGTTCTTTAATCTCAAAATAACATTGATTACAAACGACTTTTATGTTTGCAAATGCCATTGCTTTATCCGCCCATCCATCTTCCTTAAGCCTTATTTTTTCACATTCATTGCACCAAGCCTGATGCTCGTCGTCTTGTTCAATCGCTGGGTCAGAATCAAAAGCCTCATGAAAACCGATGGAGGTACTATTGATTAAATGTTGACACACAAAAGCTACCCTGTCGGAAATATGTCTATCGCAATTAGCATATTTCACTTTCAACTTCTCATATTCTTCCTGAGTTAGCTCATTGGTGAAAATGAAATAGATAGTAAGATGTTCCTGCGGAATACTGTACGCGCCAATCGTATTTAGCAATTTTGCCGAAATTGCTGTCATTTCCCAGCCCGTATATTCATCGCCTTCGAATAACCCTTTTGTCAGCTGTTCAAAATTGTTAGCTGTACCGAAGGCCTTTACTTTTTCAAGGGCGTTGCTAACGTGTTTTGGTGTAGTGTCATTATCCCACGACCAGTTCCAGGTGTTGGTTTTTGTCGAAAATGACCCAACATCGACATATTTAAAATAAAGATTTTTGCCATCATCAGATTTGAAATGAAAAGCACCTGTACCATGATCATAGAACCAATTTTCATAACTGTTAATATCATACAGTTTAATAAATTCTGGTTGCAACGACATAAGGTCTGTTACGCATTGACTTTTATAGTCTTCAAAATTTTGCTCTGACACAGACATCACAATTTGATATTGTTTTACTTATTCAAATAAACTTAATATTTTCATAACAAAAAAACCGTAAGCCAAACATGCGTTCAACTTACGGTCATTGATTTTGTACCGAGACTGGAAAATTAATTGAACACATTTATGGCTTTTAGTGATTGTAGAGCGGATTTTACAGAAATATGCTGATAAAAATTCGGAGGATAAAAGTGGATAATTGTTATAATTTTCTCTTTGTAAAGTGTTCAAAGAAATTAATATGGTGAATTACTTAAACACCTACTCGCTTACTTTTTAGATGTTAATTCATCTGTTATACTTTTTACTAACTCATGAATTTTTTGTTTGTAATTTTCAGGTACTGGGTTGTGCATGAATTCTTTGAATTTAGGAATTAAGTGGTTAGCACCATTTATTTGACCAAGTATACCCAAAACAGAACTTGTGAAGAGTGCTCTTGTTCTTACAGAAGCTGCCACATACGCATGCTGTTTCAAATTGTTTATTAATGATTTTATAGATGGAGATTCAAACGTTATTGATTCATATTTGTGACCAAATTCATTTCGTATTTTCCTAATAATATCTAAGTCCATTTTGGTTTCTTTACTTATAAACCTAAACTATACGACATTTTTATTCTTGATGAAAATGTACCTAAAGGGCCATTAAAATCAAAAAGTTCATTTATAACTTTGCTTGTTCCAACAAGTTTTGAAGCTATTAATTTTTGTAATTCAAATTCCAAGAACGATCCTGCCATTAAAGCACAACCTCTATCCGTTTCTTTGGTTAGTTCCTGTCTGAAAGACATAACCTCCTCATACCTTTCTCCGATTATTTTTAGTTTTTCTTCGTCTGTCATTATCCTACTTGTCTCAGCCAATCCCTGGTAATACTTTCAATTCTTTCTATTTCAATTTCTGGAAGGAGTCCAGTATGCATAATAATGTTTCGCGATTTTTCGAGGTCTTCAAATCTCGATGTTAGCCATTGTTGATTAGGGATTAAGTCGGAAAAGTCCTCCCAATTTGCGATAATGATTTGGCCTAAATTACCAAACATGGTGTATCCTATATTTGAAGTCGAGCGTTGTGCGTGATATCTATATTTTTCCTCTTCTTTAATTAAACCGTCCACATTCTTTCTTATCTTCTCTGGAACACTCTTCCACCAGTCAATGCCTTTTCTTTCGGAAAGTCGAGCTGAAATCAGTTCCCTTACTGCATTTTCGAGACAGAAAAACACAATATAAATAGATGCCATTCTACTTGCACTGTGAATTATTCGAGGGCTAAAATCAGTTTCTTCAATTCTTGCTATTGGTTGAATGTTACTGCCCTGTCTTATCGAAATCCCTTCTTTTTCAAGTGTCGATAAACTGTCTTCAGTTAGGATGCCATTAAACACGAATTGCTTTAATTTTACAATACTATCCATGCTTATATAATCAAATTATCTTTCAAGCTTTTGAAAATTGCATTATAAACTGAAATATCGGTGGTCGCAGGTAAGTGAATTTGTATGTTATAATGAAAATCAGATTTAACCTTTCTCTTATCTTCATCACTATTTCCACCGCCTTGTTGCTCTGGTGGTTTCTCTTGTTTCTCTTTTTCTTTTTTTGAAGTAGGAGTGCCATCGAATTTAGCTAATGAAGCTAATACTTTAAATGTTGCAAAATAATAATTTACAAGCTTCGCGTCTTTCCCAGTAATCCTGGAGATTGCCCCTTTTATTTCATCGTCAGAAGCGGCGTGAATATTCATCTACTGTATATAAATCGGAATAAAGATCCCTCATTCTTTCACCGATGATGTGTTTATGCTGAGTACTGTCTTTTAATTTGTCGTACGCCGCAGTTGGGGTGCCATCATCAGTAATAAATCCAAGCCTCCTTAGTAATGGGATAACAGCTCTATCATTACTGCTGGTAAAACCAATAGTTTTCAAGAATTCATTAGTGAATTTGGATGGCCGCGCTGCGGTTTTGATTTTTTCAAAAATGGGTCCCAATTTATTATTAGAAACCATGTATGGATAAGTATCAGTCATCTTGTGTAGGCTTTAATAAACAAGTTTAAACATTTTTATCTAAACATTTGAAAACCATATTTATAATACTATGAGAACAATAAAACGTAAAGCCAAAAGAATAGCAGATCGGACCATGAAAAAGAAAGCTGTAGATATAGATAGAAATATTTATGCGGGTAGCGAGGAGGTGTTATTAAATAAAGTTGTAGAGATAGTTGTTAAGATAATCAAGAAAGAGATTGGTTTATAGTTAGTTAAGGTGTTCAATACTCCCAATATTACAGTGCACGGGATTAATAAAAAGTTTACTGACGTAAATTATTGATGATCAAAAAGTTGCCTGTGTTCGACCAACAACAAAGGAGAGAAAGGGAATCAAACACTTTTAGTATTGTAAGTATTTGATAATTAGCAGCTTGCTATTTCAATAATAACCGAGCTATTAGAGTAGGTAATTAAGGTTAGTGAAAACAAGAAATGCAAGTTGTTGATAGTTAAACTATTACAAACTTGCATTTCTGTCTAAGTACTCAGAGCGGGAATCGAACCCGCACTCCTTTAACGGGAACAGGATTTTAAGTCCTGCGTGTCTACCAGTTCCACCATCTGAGCAGGTGTCTACCTTTTAAAATAAAACCCTTCCTATTGAGAAAGGGTTTTGAGCGAAAGACGAGATTCGAACTCGCGACCCCGACCTTGGCAAGGTCGTGCTCTACCAACTGAGCTACTTTCGCGTTGGTGTATTTGCTTCCGTATGGGCTTTGGGCATTGCTGCTTTTGCGTTGCGGAGTGCAAATATAGACAGAAATCAACGCTATGCAATAATTTTTTTAATATTTTTATAACTCGCTGTCTTTCAAAACATCTAAGATGATGTCGCTTTCGTAACCGCGGCTCAACGCGTATTGCTGTAATTTATAGCGGCGTTTGTAGACATCTTTTTCGACGATAGTTTTGGCTTTTTTAGCTATGATATTGCTTAGCATATTGATGTAAGCATCGGCATCTATCAGCAGCAATGCCTTTTTGACCAGTACATCGGGCACGCGTTTTAGTTTAAGGCCTTGTTTGATCTTGATCTTGCCCCAACCTTTTTGTCTGAATTTGCCTGTGGCGTAGGCTTTGGCAAAGCGTTCTTCATTTAAAAATCCGCCAGCTATGAGTTCAGAAATTGTCGACTCCACGGCATCGGGCCATAAGCCCCATTCGTACAACTTATCCCTCACTTCCTGTTGGGCACGCTCCTGGTAGGCGCAGTAGTGTTCGGCTTTGGCAAGGGCCTCTTTCAGGTCGGTTATTTTTTTCTTTTTGGCGACATCCATATCAAACCAAAGTTGTTAAAAATTCTTCTATTGGCAGAAATATAAGCAATTTAGTGCCCATGCTAAGTAATCAATATTCAATTACCGAGGTTAAGCAGATCATAGGTGCCGAAGGAGAGATCATTAACGACGATATCATCAGCGTGTTGCTGACCGACAGCCGCAAGATCAATACCGGCGCAGAGGGACTTTTTTTTGCCCTGAGCGGCCGGCGTAACGGCCACGAATTCATTGCCGAAGCCTTCGCCGCCGGCGTGCGCAACTTTGTAGTAAAGGAGGGGCCCGAGATCAAATTACCGGGTGCTAACTTTCTGATTGTTTATGATGTATTAACAGCATTGCAAACACTGACACGCCATCATCGCGAGCGTTTTAATTTGCAGGTGATTGGTATTACGGGCAGCAATGGCAAAACCATTGTCAAAGAGTGGCTGTATCAGTTAATGGCGGCCGATAACAATATTGTACGTAATCCTAAAAGCTATAATTCGCAGATCGGGGTGCCGCTGTCGGTTTGGCAGATCAACGAGAAAAGTGATCTGGGGATATTTGAAGCTGGTATATCGCTGCCTGGCGAAATGGAAAAGCTGGAGGCGATCATCAAGCCGGGCATAGGGGTATTAACCCACTTAGGCACCGCGCACGACGAAGGCTTTGAAACTACCCGGGATAAAGTGTTGGAGAAGTTGAAATTATTTAGACGCTGCTCGCTGCTGATCCACAATTATGATCAGTTGGTTGATTATCAAAATGATATCCCTGCAACCACCTGCTTTACCTGGAGCCGCAATTTTAAACAGGCAGATCTGTTTGTCTTTAGCGAGACCATCATCAAGAAGAATTACTACCTGCGTGCACAATATAAAGGGCACGAAATTGAATGCCTGATTCCATTCCTTGATCAGGCATCGGTTGAAAATGCTATTATTTGCTGGGCGACTTTGCTGGCCATTGGTTACTCGCCCGAAGAGACCGATAAGCGTCTGGAACGCCTTAGCCCGGTAAGTATGCGCCTGGAATTGAAAACAGGTGTTAATGATTGTTCTGTAATTGATGATACTTATAACTCAGATTTCCATTCGCTCGAAATAGCGCTTGATTTCCTGAACCAGCAGAATCAGCATAAAAAGAAAACTTTGATCTTATCGGATATCTACCAGTCGGGTTTGCAGGAGGATGCTTTGTATAAACAGGTGGCTGATCTTATCAAGTCTAAAAAAGTAGATAAGTTTATTGGAGTAGGCGAAGCATTGCTAAGCCACCGGGACTACTTTGATATCCCTGAAAAATACTTTTATACTGACACGACAGAGCTATTGAACAACCTGCTCACCGTTGGCTTTAAAAGTGAAACGGTTTTGATTAAAGGCTCGCGCAGTTTTGAGTTTGAGCGGGTAAGCCGTGCCCTGGTGCAGAAGACGCATGAAACGGTAATGGAGATCAACCTTAACGCCATGCTCAACAACCTAAACTACTATAAATCTCAACTGAGGCCGGGCGTGAAGCTGATGGCCATGGTTAAGGCATTTAGTTATGGCAGCGGCACTTTCGAGCTGGCCAACATGCTGCAATATAATAAGGTTGATTATCTGGCTGTGGCTTATACAGATGAGGGTATTGGCCTGCGGCAGGCGGGCATCAGCATGCCGATCATGGTTTTAAATGCCGAACAGTCGGCTTTTGATAAACTGGTTGAATATAAGTTGGAGCCGGTACTATACAGCTTTGGCTTGTTTGACGATTTTATCAAATACGTGCAGCGTAACGACATTGTAAACTATCCGGTGCATCTGAAGATTGATACCGGTATGCGCCGCCTGGGTTTTGAACCACTGGAGGTAGAAATGCTTTGCGATCTGCTTGAAGAAAATAAGTTTCTGCGTATAGTATCTATTTACTCGCATCTGGCAGCCAGCGAAGCCGCCGAGCATGATGAATTTACGCACGGTCAGATTGATAAATTTAAAACAGCAACAGCTCAATTGGAAGAATGTCTGGGTTATAATGTTATTAAACATATTTTAAATACGTCGGGGATAACACGATGGTCTTCGGCGCAGTTTGATATGGTTAGGTTAGGGATTGGTTTATACGGAATTGACGCTGCCATACCGGCTGATAACGCTGCATTGCAACCCATAACTACTTTAAAAACCAGCATATCACAAGTTAAAAAAGTTGTAGCGGGCGATACAGTTGGCTACGGCCGCAAAGGTGTTATGCAACGCGATGGCCGGATAGCTACCGTGCGCATCGGTTATGCCGATGGCTATCTGCGGGCCTTTGGAAATGGGGTAGGCAAGATGTACGTTAATGGAATAGTAACACCAACTGTAGGAAACATAGCTATGGACATGTGTATGATTGACGTAACCGAAGTTGACGCTAAAGAAGGCGACGAGGTTATTGTATTTAATGAGCAGCACCGTATTGAAGATTTAGCAACCCAGATTGGCACAATTCCGTACGAGATTTTAACTAATATTTCTCAGCGTGTAAAAAGAGTGTATTTTTACGAATAGAATTAGCTGTTCAAAATGAAGAAATTAGCCCGCGCCCTGTTAAATTATTTTTTTAAAGGATTGATCGTCGTGGTGCCTATTGGCGCGGCGGCGTTTTTGATATTCTGGGCGGTTTCAAGTGTCGACAGTGCACTGAACTTAAGCGACGTTTTATGGAGAGACAGCCACGGCAAACCCATGCACATTCCCGGCCTGGGTATACTGAATGTCCTGGTGATTATCATGCTGGCAGGTATATTGGTTACCAATGTTATTACCGACCCGATAAAGTTATGGACGAAGCGCTGGCTTAACCGCTTACCCTTCTTTAACTTCCTGTATTCATCCATAAAAGATCTGACAGAAGCCTTTGTGGGTGATGAAAAGAAATTCAGCGAAGCAGTAATTGTTGAAGTAAATGAATTTGGACTGAAAAAAATAGGTTTTCTGGTACAGAAAGACTTGACTAAACTGGGCTTGCCCGGCGAGGTTGCCGTTTATTTTCCTTACTCGTATTCATTTGCCGGCCAGGTGGTTATTGTATCGTCAGACAAGGTGAAACACATTAATAAAAACGCGGCCGATATGATGAAGTTCGTGATATCAGGTGGTGTGAGTGGGCTTGACTGATGTGGCTTTGGTTTTCACCTTTTTAACCTTGCTGTTAAAGCTCCTGATCGCCAGGAAAGTACTGATGATCATTAATATAGCTGCCAATAAAAAGGGCGCGCCGGGAAAGTATATACCCGTTTGTTTGTCGGTATAATGCGAGAACAAAAAGCTAAACACTGCCGGCCCCACTATTACGCTGATACTGTTAATGATAGTAATGGCGCCCTGCAATTCGCCTTGCTCGTTCTTGGCTACTTTATTGGTTGCAAACCCCTGTAATGCCGGGCCCGAAATACCACCCAGACAATAAGGTATCATAAATAAGTATACCATCCATCCCTGAGTGGTAAATGCTATCAGCGTCAAACCTATAGCATAAAATATAATGCCGCCTACTATATTTTTTTGCTGACCATACTTTGGAATAGTATAGCGTATCAAGCCGGCTTGTATAGAAAACAACAGTACGCCTATAAACAGCGCCAGTAAACTTACGCTGTGCATTGACCAATTGAACTTTTCATATAAAAAGAACGACAGCATATATTCAACGGCTTTTTGGCCAGTGTAAACCAGCAGTATAGCGCCTATAAGGCCGGCCAAGCCTACGTGTTTGGTAAACACCCTGATTAATGATCCCAACGGATTGGCTCTTTTCCAATCGAACCTGCGCCTGTGCTGAGGTTTGAGCGATTCTGGTAACACAAACAAACCGTAAAATCCATTGAATGCAGCGAAACCGGCTGCTGCCATAAAAGGAAACTTTATATTCAATTCTCCTAAATAACCGCCAAGGCCTACACCTAAAATCAATCCGATGCCCGAGGCTGCACCAACCAGGCCAAAATTAGCATCACGTTTATGTCCGGTGCTGATATCGGCAATATAAGCAGTTGCTGTAGCCGTACTGGCACCGGTTACGCCAGCAATAAACCGCCCCACAAACAGCCAGGCTATTGATGGGGCAAAGGCCATAAACATATAATCAATACTGAAGCCAAATAAAGATATGAGTAATACCGGCCTTCGTCCATACCTGTCGCTCAAGCTGCCCATTATAGATGCAAAAACCAATTGCATAGACGCATAAATCAAAGTAAGCCAGCCATTGTATTTTGAAGCAGTGCTCAGATCAAAATGCCCTAATGTTTGTAAAAGTTTGGGCATTACAGGTATAATGATGCCTAAGCCAAGTACATCGATAAATATGGTGATAAAAATAAAGCCCAAAGCAGCCGAGCGCTTTTTTTTGGTTACCTGTCTGGTAAGTCGATTTATAGGTGATAGCTCGTCGGCCATATAGATATTTTAGTAGTTGAGATTAGCAGTTTGTATAACCAATAAAATTAATTTGTGTTTCTCTTAAAGCTTCTGACGGCTAACAACACGCTCAACAACATTAATAATGAGCCTAAAATAAACGGCGCCCCCGGCAGGTAAACCGGTGCGTTACTTTTGGTGAATTTATAGAAAAGGTAGGTCATTACCCATGGGCCGAATATAGCGCTCAGGCTGGCCAAGCTTGTTAACGCGCCTTGCAACTCGCCTTGTTCATTTCGGGGCACCTGCTCTGTCATGACGCCTTGTAATGCAGGTCCGGCAATACCGCCTAAGGCGTAAGGTATCATAAAAGCAAACATCATCCAGCCTTTAGTAGCAAAGGCAAACAATAATAAGCCTATAGCATAAAATAACAAGCCTAGCCAGATGCTGCGTTCCTGACCCAATTTAGGTATAGCTATGCGGATTAAACCGCCCTGAACGGCGGCAATTGTAAAGCCAACAAACCCTAATGAATAACCCACCCACGTTTCGTTCCAGCCAAATTTGGTCATGGTATAAAATGTCCAGACGCTTTGTACAGCCTGGGCAGCAAAGTAAACTAAAAACAACGATGCCGCTAAACCCAACACAGCCGGGTATTTATTTAATTGCATTAATGATCCTAACGGATTAGCGCGCCTTAATTCAAATGGGCGCCGGTGTTCTTTGTCTAAAGATTCTGGTAAGACAAAGAAGCCATACAGCGCATTTAATAAAGCTAAGCCTGCGGCTGCTAAAAACGGCAGCTGTGTACTGTATTTACCCAAAATCCCACCTATAACAGGGCCTATAATGAAACCCAGGCCAAAAGCAACGCCGATCATCCCGAAGTTTTGTGCCCGTTTTTCGGGTGTACTTACATCGGCAATATAAGCAGACGCTGTAGTAAAGCTTGCGCCGGTTATACCTGCAATGGCCCTGCCAAGAAACAGCCAGCCAATGCTGGGAGCAAATGCGAGGAAAAGATAATCAATGCCAAATCCTAATAGTGAGCCCAGTAAAACCGGGCGACGGCCATATTTGTCGCTCAGGTTTCCTAATACCGGCGCAAATAAAAATTGCATTGCGGCATAAGCCAGCGTGAGCAGGCCGGCATAACGCGATGCGTCACTTAAATTACCATGGATCAGAGTCTCAATCAGTTTAGGCAAAACCGGAATAATTATTCCCAGTCCGGTTACATCAATTAGTAAGGTAATAAATATAAAGCCCAGAGCGGCTTGCTTTTTTGATTTTACAGGTTGGTCCATTTTTGCAAAATAAATAAAACTACAGCGAAATATTGATTAAATAATTATTAAATGTTTGGATAATATTATAAGGTATTATTTGTAAATTGGTGTTTATAAACTCCTTATCGCTTAAAACCTATGAAAAAATCAAGTTTATTCCTTATCGCAACAGGTTTGTTTTGCATGCAGCATGCAATGGCACAACCGCCCTCACATTTAAAGCTTTCAACCGATTATCCGGAGGTTGGGAAGAAGATTACGTTGACCTACGATTCGGTTGGAGCACCCGTCGGTGGTAAAAAGGATCTGGCAGCGATAGTGTACTTTTTTGATAATAAGGCCTATCCGGTAGCCGATATAGCGTTGGCGCCTTCTGGCAAGATGTTTAAAGGAGAATTTACCATACCAGCTAATGCCAAAGCTTTTGCGCTAAGGGTTATTGCAGACGGCAAGACAGATAATAATGATGACAATGGTTACCTGTATCAGGTATTTGATGGTAAACAACCAGTTCCTGGTGCTTATGCAATGGAAGGATTTGCTAATGCCGGTACCGGCAAAAATTTAGGCGCTATGAAACTGAATATGGTAAGGGCTCTCTCCTTATATAAAAAAGAGTTTGAACTGCATCCTGAATTAGAAAAAGTTTATCAAGATCCCTATTATTACTACTTAACCCTCAGTATGGAAGACATGGGATTAGCGGCCGGAAAAATCGAAAATCTAAAAAAGAGTAATGATGAAAAGGATTTGTTGTTAGCGGCTAACATATTGGCTTCCCAAAAGAAAACAACAGAAGCTGAAGCAATATATGCTAATATAAAAAATAAATTTCCAAATGGTATTGGCAATAAAAACATGCTTACAAATACCATTTTAAAAGAAAAGGATCCTATAGGGAAGGAGGAGCTTTACAAAGCTTATAAAACAAAATATCCATCGGACGATGAAGAAAATGATGAGCGTTTAAAAACGCAGGTGGCCGAAGCATATTTACGTGCCGGAAATTTGGTTGACTTCCGGAGGGTCGAAGCAACGTTGAAAAGTAAACAGGATCTGATTATTCCTTTAGCTACAGAAGCATTGACTATGGCCAGAAAAGGAGAACGTTTGGCTGATGCTGAGCAATTGTGTAAACAGGCGCTTGATATGACCAAACCCTTGATTGAGAAACCACAGGTGATAGCATTCAGTGCTCCGTCCCAGGTGCAGCGGAATAATAAATACTATTATGCAAGCTTTGCAGACACTTATGCCAGTATTTTGTTCCAGCAAAACAAACCTGAAGAGGCTTTGAAATATGAGGAATTAGCATGGGCCGGTGGTTTTCATAACAGCGGAGGTTACATTCTGATTTTAGATGCCCTGGGTAAAACTGACGATGTAATTAAGCACGCCGAAGAAAGCATCAAATTGGGAAGAGCAACAGATATCATTAAAGAAAAACTTAAAAAGAACTACATTGCTAAAAACGGCGAAAGTGGTTATGAAAAGTATATAGCTGACTTATTGCAAACCGCGAAAGATGAGGCTTTGGCAAAATTGACTGCATCAATGATTGATGAACCTGCTCCTGATTTTACATTAACGGATCTGGATGGCAAAAAAGTTTCATTGGCAAGTTTAAAAGGTAAAACCGTGGTGGTTGATTTTTGGGCGACATGGTGCGGCCCATGCAAGGCGTCGTTTCCGGGGATGCAAATGGCGGTAAATAAATACAAGAGCGACCCTAACGTTGAATTTTTATTTGTGGATACCTGGGAAACAGCCGCCGATTATGTAACCGGAGTGAGAAACTTTATCACCGACAATAAGTACACTTTTCACGTTTTGATAGATGATAAGTTAGAAACGGGTCGGCAAGCCAAAGTTGTAAGTGCTTATGGTGTAACCGGCATTCCTACAAAGTTTGTGATCGACAAAAATGGCCATATCCGTTTTAAATACGTGGGTTATTCGGGTAGCTCAGATAAAGTTGCAGACGAAGTTAGCAATATGCTCGAGCTTACCGCAAATGCCGGTAATGAGGAAGCAGCCGCTAAACCCAATACAAAAGAGAAGTCGAAATAATATAATGCTATGAAAACAAAAAAGGCAGGCACGAATGTTGGTGTGACCCCAAAAAGTTGGACAGATTACAAAATTAAGTTTTTTGTACGAGAGCTCGGTATTCCACCGGGCTCTTTCCATTTAACCTGTTTTTTATTCTCTTATTGTTGTAGTAATGAATGTATT